>JBDRKM010000207.1:0-64987 GCA_043814015.1 Pseudomonadota bacterium | reverse complement strand
CCCGGTGGCCGACAAGCTCCTGCTGGCGGGCGTGGTCCACTCCACGAGGGCCTCCACCGGCGCCGAGGCCAGCGCCCGCGCCTACTACGGCGAGGTGGTCAACGTGCTGGAGAGCCGCGAGGCCGAGCGCGTCCCGGGACGCACCGACACGGTGGTCATCATCGTCCACTTCGTGGAGCTCTCCAAGTCCCTGGTCGATTCCTGGGGCATCAACTGGACCCCGCTGTCCACCGAGAACGGCATCGAGTTCTACTTCACCTCCGCCTACGACTCGGCCGGCGGCGGCTGGGGCGATGTCTCCGGCTTCGCCGAGGCCACCCTCTACGGGATGCTGCCCAAGCTCGAGCGCGCCCGCACCACCGGCTACGCCCGGGTCCTCGAGAACCCCTCGGTGGCGGTCAAGAGCGCCGACACCGCCAAGATCTTCTCGGGCGTGCAGTTCCCCTTCGTGGTCGCCACCGGCATCCAGACCACCATCGAATACAAGGATGTCGGCATCTCCCTGGAGGTCACCCCCTTCGCCCAGGGCTCCGATGTGGACATCTCCATCTCGGTAGAGACATCCGCCCTCGGCGAGATCGCCCCGAACGGCTTCCAGACGGTGGACACCTCGCGCATCTCCACCAGCGAGTACTGCCGGGCGGGCGAGAGCATCGTCATCGGCGGGCTGCAGCGCCTGTCCGACCGCATCGAGTACAACCGCATCCCGGACGCCTCCAGCGTCACGGGCCAGCCGGTCTTCACCCTCTACAAGAGCAAGAACTACAAGAAGTCCAAGTCCCAGTTCCTGGTCTTCGTCACCCCCCAGGTCTACGAGTCGAGCACCCAGGCCAACCGTGACCTGCAGGACAAGTTCAACCTGATCGAGGTCCGGCAGTAAGCCCATGGCGCGGGCTCCAGCGCGCATCATCGCGGTCGGCGGCGCCCGAGACGGCGTCGGCAAGACCACCTTCGCGGTCAACGCCGCCATGTCCCTGCGCAAGGAGACCCAGGCCAACGTCCTGATCGTGGAGGCAGACACGGAGGGCGCGGGTGATGTCGCCGCCCTGCTCGGGGTCCAGGCCGCCCGCGGCATCGTGGAGCTGGCCCCCTACCTGGGCAAGCTCGACACCCCCACCCTCTCACGCCAGATCGCGGTGCACCCCACGGGCGTCGGCTACCTGCCGCTGGCGGTGGATCCACGCGCGGCCCGCGGCGCCGACCCCCAGCTCTTCGAGCAGATCGTGGAGCTGGCCAAGCCGCTGTGCGACTACGTCGTGGTGGACTGCGGCGTGGACGTGAACCCGCTGAACGTCAAGATGATGGAGCAGTCCTCGGGCATCTTCCTGATGGCCACGCCCGACGTGCTGATCCTCAACCACACCCGGCGCCTGGTGGAGCGCCTGCAGACCCTGCACTTCCCGGCCGCGCTCATCAAGGTGGTGCTCAACCGCTACGATCCGGGCTGTGGCGTGCCGTTGGAGATGATCAACCAGAAGCTGCAGCGCCCCCTGCTGGTCACGCTGCTGCAGGACGACCCCACCTGCGTGCAGGCCTCCATGCAGGGCCAACCCTTCGTGGCCCACATGCCGCGCGCGCCCATCACCCGGAACTACGACGAGTTCGTCGTCAAGCTCCTGGAGTCCAAGACCCTGGACGCTATGGGCCAGATCCAGCGGGCACGCGGCATCAAGGTCGAGGGCGGCCGCATGGTGGGCCTGGATGAAGAGTCCTCCCGCCAGGCGGCCCAGATCGGCCAGTGGATGAAGGCCCGCGGCTCCAAGGCCCGCCGGGGCCGCAAGGAGATCGACCCCCGCACTGCGCTCAAGATGATGCTGCACAAGCGCCTGGTGGAGGTCATCGACCTCAAGAAGCTCAACAAGGAGCTGGCGGACTCGGACGAGAAAGAGGAGGCGCTGCGCAAGCAGGCCTACGCCGCCGTCGTGCGCCTGATGGACGACGAGGGGCGCTCGGTCACGGATCGGCACGACCGCGAGAAGATCGTCAAGGAGGTGCTCGACGAGGCGCTGGGGCTCGGCCCGCTCGAGGATCTGCTGGCCAACGACGCCATCACCGAGATCATGGTCAACCGCCGCGACCAGACCTACATCGAGCTGAAGGGCAAGCTCATCGAGGTGGACGCCAACTTCACCGACGACGCCCAGCTGCTCGGGGTCATCGAACGCATCGTGCACCCCATCGGCCGGCGAATCGACGAGAAGTCCCCCATGGTCGATGCGCGCCTCCCGGACGGCTCCCGCGTCAACGCCATCATCCCGCCGCTCTCCCTCGACGGCCCGGCGCTCACCATCCGCAAGTTCTCCAAGGATCCGCTGACCGTCCAGAACCTGATCGACTTCGGCTCCATCACCGAGGAGATGGCCGATCTGCTGCGCGCCTGCGTGGAGGCCAAGCTCAACATCCTCATCTCGGGCGGCACCGGCTCGGGCAAGACCACCCTGCTCAACGTGCTCTCCTCCTTCATCCCGGAGGATGAACGCATCGTCACGGTGGAGGATTCGGCCGAGCTGCAGCTCAAGCAGCCCCACGTGGTGCGCCTGGAGTCCCGCCCCGCCAACATCGAGGGCGAGGGCCAGGTCAACATCCGCGACCTCGTCAAGAACTGCCTGCGCATGCGCCCCGACCGCATCGTGGTGGGCGAGTGCCGCGGGGCCGAGTCGCTCGACATGCTCCAGGCCATGAACACCGGGCACGACGGCTCGTTGACCACCATCCACGCCAACACCCCGCGCGACTGCATCTCCCGGCTCGAGACCCTGGTCATGTTCACCGGCCTCGATCTCCCCTCCAAGGCCATCCGGGAGCAGATCTCCTCGGCCATCCACATCATCATCCAGCAGTCCCGTATGCTCGACGGCACCCGCAAGGTCATCCAGATCTCCGAGATCACCGGCATGGAGGGCCCCACCATCACCCTGCAGGACATCTTCGTGTTCAAGCAGGAGGGCATGGACAAGGACCGCAAGGTGCTGGGCCGCTACGTGGCCACCGGCTTCGTGCCCAAGTTCATCACCCGGCTGGACGCCATGGGCATCGCCCTGCCCAAGGGCATCTTCGCCGACGTGCAGAGCGCCGGCGGTGGCTGGAAGTCACCGGGTGGTGGTCGCCCACCCCCGGGGAGGCGCTGATGGACGCGGTCCTCATCGATCCCAACACCACCCAGTTCATGCCCATCTGGTGGGACATCCTCACCATGTTCCGCCTCTTCGGCATGGGCCTGTTCGTCATCGGCTGGTTCGGCCTGGGCCTGACCCTGGCCCCCTGGCTGTTCCAGAAGTTCCGCGAGGGCACCGCCGGCTACGTCACCTGGATGGTCAACATGTTCGACGCCATGTTCATGCGCGTCGAGCCCCGCTGGTGCGCCGCCTCCATCCTGGCGTCCATGGCCATCTTCGCCTGGCTGGGCTGGTGGTTGACCTCCGCCCTGCCCGACGGGATGGGCTACCTCGCGCTGCGCCTGGGCATCGTGGCCTTCTTGACCTTCCCGCCCTTCAACGTCCCCTTCGGCTTCCGCCTGCCCCGCCACGTCGTGCAATGGATGTGGGACTGGCGCATCGATCGCTTCGAGGATCAGCTGCTGGACGCCCTGGCCTTCATGTCCAACGGCCTGCGCTCCGGCCTCTCCCTCATCCAGACCATGGAGATGGTGGTGGAGGAGCTGGCCAACCCCATCTCCGAGGAGTTCGGGCTGGTGCTCTCCGAGCAGCGCGTGGGCGTGCCCTTCGAGGAGGCCCTGCTCAACCTCGAGAAGCGCATCGGCACCGAAGACGTGCAGATCATGGTCACCAGCATCAACATCCTGCGGCAGTCGGGCGGCAACCTCTCCGAGACCTTCCAGACCCTCTCCTTCACCATCCGCGAGCGCAAGAAGGTCAAGGGCCGCATCAAGACCCTGACCGCCCAGAACGTGTCCCAGGCCGTGATCGTCACCATCCTGCCCTTCGCCCTGGCCGGGGTCTTGTGGGCCTTCGACCACGAGCTGGTGGCCCGCCTGTGGTCCACCTGGCTCGGCTGGGTGTTCATCCTGGCCATGCTCTCGCTGCAGGCCGGGGGCGCGCTCATCATGCGGAAGATCATCCAGATTCGGGTGTAGCCCCGCACAGCGGGGCGGCCGTACCCGTACCCGACGAGCCCGCGTGCTGCCCGCCCTGGCCGACCAGGGCATCGAGAAGGCCTTCATCCTGAGCCGCGACGCCGGGGGCAGGCCGCAAGACGGTGAGCACCACGGCCAGAGGGCGCTCCTGGACCCGCTACCGCAGGGTCCGCGGCAGGGCCGGGGCCCGCTCCTGGTCGCTGCACGGCCAGGTCGGGGCCTGCTCGTCCCAGCAGCGGGTGACGATGTTCAGCGTGGGTGCCGGGGGCTGCAGCCACAGCGGCTCAGGAGCACGCGGCGGCTCGGGGCGCAGGATCGGCGCGGGCGGGAGGACCGGGGGCTGGAACACGATCGGGGCCGGGAGCCTGACGTCGGGGAGCCTGGGAAGTGGCGGCGGCGGGGTCTGCAGCAGCCGCTTGAAGGCCTCGGCCTGCCTGAGCTGGGCGTCCATCTGCATCTGCATGTAGGGAGACACCGTGGGCCGGGCCGCGGACGTGGAGGTGTTCACCACGACCTTGCCCGCCTCGACGGGGAGGACGGCCAGGGCGAGGGTGAGGATGAGGAAGGGGGCGAGCATCACGGATCTCCTTGCTGGGGTTCACCCAGTAGAAGCCGCTGCCGCCATCCCCTCACAGCCAGGCTCGTCACCCCCCCGGGGGGCACCGGGAACGAGGAGCACAGATCGACGGTGCGGGCCGCGACAACATGCTCTGGATCTGGACACCCGTTATGCGCAGTGATACCACTCGCCCCCCGCCACCCAAAAAAGGAGACCCCATGCGCGCCCTCTCCCTGCTCGTCCTCTTCCCCCTGGCCCTGCTCACCGCCTGCCCCGAGCAAGAGGTCAAGACCGACGACACCAACGCCGAAGGCGACACCGACGCCGACACCGACGCCGACACCGACACCGACAGCGACACGGATCTGGTGCGCAACATCGACGTCGTCGCCGACGGCGCCTCCGCCACGATCAACCTGTACGGCCTGGCCACCGCCACCTACGACGGCGACACCGTGGTGGCCGTGACCACCGTGCTGGAGGCCTCCGCCCTGGGCGTCACCTGGGCCGAGCGCACCTACGACTTCGAGGCCTCCGACGGCTTCAAGCCCTCCGACCGCGACTGCGGCCCCTCCGACTACACCACCATCCAGGGCGCCTACCTGTACCGCGAGACCGGCAACCTGGTCTGGGACGAGGCGCTGGCCCTGCCCGGCTGCTTCTACGTGGACGATGTCGTGAAGGTGCTGGTCCAGGACGCGGAGTAGCCCGCGGTGCTGCTCGCGCTGCTGCTGGCGGCCCTGCCGGTCGTCGGTGCCGAAGACCAGGCCGCCGATCAGGACGAGGTTCCTGGCGAGGTGGTCGTGGTGGAGGCCCAGGCCGCCGCCCTCGACCTCCACACCGTGGACGAGGCCGAGATCGCCCGCACCGGCGCCGAGACCGTGGCCACCCTGCTGGAGCAGGACGTGGCCGTCACCGCCTCCACCGGCGGCCGCGGCGAGCGGCAGTTCACCCTGCGCGGTTTCGATCAGCGGCAGGTCGCCGTCTTCCTCGACGGCGTGCCCGCCACCGTGCCCTACGACGGCTACCAGGACCTCAACCGCCTGCCCGCCACCATGCTGGGCCGGGTGGAGATCGCGCCCGGCCCCTCCGCCGGCATCTACGGCCCCCACAGCCTGGGCGGCGCGGTCCAGCTGCGCACCCGCCCGGCACCGGCCGAGCCCGAGCACCTCGCGATCCTCAGGGCCGCGGCCCACGGGGCGCTGGACGCCGCCGCCTACGCGGGCGGACCCGTCGGTCCCCTGAAGGTGCGCGTCGGCGGAGGTGGACGCTCCTCCCCCGGCGATCCGCTCCCCCTCTCCTTCGCCCCCACCTCCCGCGAGGACGGTGGGCTGCGGGACAACTCCGACCGCCGGTCCGAGGACGCCCACCTGCGCGCCGACATGGATCTCGGCCGCGGCGGAAACCTGTCGGCCAACGCCAACTACCTGCAGGGAGCCTGGGGTGTGCCCGGCGGCCTGGAGGAGTCTCGGCCGCGGTACTGGCGCTGGAGCGACTACCGCGATCTGTCCGCCTCGCTGCGCCACGACGGACGGCCCGACGCCCGCGTCCGTGACGGCGAGGTGCTGTGGTTCGGCCGCAACACCAACGTGCTCGACTCCTACGACGACGCCAGCCTGAGCACCCAGGAAGGCTCCGGCGCCTGGCACTCCACCTACCGGGACGAGCGCGTGGGCGGCGCGGCCACGCTCCGGGCCCGCCCGGGCACGGCCCCCTTCTCCCTCGGCGCCTGGCTCTTCGCCGACCACCAGGTCCACCACAGCCAGGGGGATGTGGGCGAGGCCTGGGAGCAGATCGCCACCACGCTCATGTCCGGCGCGCTCACGGCCGAGACCCGCACCGAGACCTGGATCGAGGCTTTCGCCGGCCTGGAGCTGGACGCCGAGATCCCGGGCCAGGGCACGGCGTTCGCGCCCGCGCCCCTGTTCCTGGGCCCCTCCCTCGGGGTGGAGATCCATCCGGGCGACCGCCTGCACACCAGCCTGGGCGTGGCCCGTCGCGCGCGCGCGCCGACCCTCAAGGAGCGCTTCTCGGAGGGCATGGGGTACCGAGAGCCCAACCTCGAGCTGGGCCCCGAGCGCGCCTGGCACTTCGGCTGGGATCTGAGGGTCAACCCCGTGGAGGCCACCGCCCTCACCCTCTCCCTCTACGACGCCGAGGTGAGCGGCCTGATCGAGGAGGTCCCCCTGGGCGACGGCCTGTCCCAGATGCAGAACGTGCAGCGCGCCCGCCTGGCGGGCGCCGAGGTGGGCGCGAACGCCGCCCTGCCCGACTGGCTGGAGAGCCGCCTGGCCCTCGGCCTGCTCTACGCCCGCCAGCTCGACGTGGCCGCGCCTGACGACCGCCTGGAGTACCGCCCCGGCTGGCAGGTCCGCTGGGTGGAGACCCTGCACCTGGGCGACAAGCTCGAGCTGCGCTCCAACCTGCGCTTCGTGGGCGCCCAGTGGTTCCTCGACGACGACACCCTGGTCTGGGGCCAGCTGGGCACGATCTGGCTCTGGGACGCCATGGTCGCCTTCGCGCCCACCACCCGCAGCACCCTCAGGATCCGAGCCGAGAACCTGCTGGACGCCAGCTACCAGACCCGCTTCGGCTACCCCGATCCGGGCCGCACCATCTGGTTCGAGGCCGAGGCGCGGCTGTGATCCTGCCCTTCCTGCTGGCCTGCGCCGCGCTCCCCCCAGCGCCCGCGCCCACGCCCACCCACAGCGACTGGGGTCATCCCGGTGATCAAGACCTCACCGCGCTGACCGCCGCCTACCCCAGCGCCCGCGGGGGCAGGCTCGACGACTGCGCCACCTGCCACTGCGGGGGGGACGACTGCGCTGCGCCCCAGCCCGGCGCCCCGGCCACCAACGCCTGCGACTGGTGCCACGGCCTGCAGCACCCCCAGGAGGGCCGCCCCCACCCTGGGAGCTTCTTCGACACGCTCAACCCCTACGGCCAGGCCTGGCTGGCCGCCGGCCGCGACGCCGCCGCTTTCACCGCCATCGAGGCCCTGGACTGCGACATGGACGGCGCCCCCAACGGCGCCGAGCTGGCTTCCGGCCACCTGCCCGGTGACCCCGCCAGCCGCCCCGGCCAGCCCACCGCGCCCCTGGTGCGCTTCACCCTGCCGCAGCTGCGCGCCCTGCCGTCCACCAGCGCCACCCTGCTGGCCAACGCGCCCTCGGCCCCCGAGGACGCCTACGCCACCTGGGAGGGCGTCCGCCTGCGGGACCTGCTGGCTGCCGCCGGTGTAGACCTCGCCGATCCCGGCATCACCGGCGTCACGCTGGTCTCTCCCGACGGCTACCGCAAGGAGATCTCCCGCGCCCAGACCCTGGAGGAGGCTCCCGCCGCGACCTTCTACGCCGGCCTGGATGTGACCGCCCTGGGTGAGCGGTGCGGCTGGGTCAGCTATGGCCCCGGCCCCTTCCCCGCGGACGGCGCCCCCCAGCCCCCCCCCGCCACCCAGGTGGCCGGGGCCCGTGACGGCGCCCCGCTCCCACCCGTGGCCCTCGATCCGTCCATCAGCAAGCTCTCCGGCGAGGGGCCGCTGCGCGCGGTCGTGCCCCAGTTCACCCCCGGCCCGCCCGACCGCGGCTCCAAGCACTCCCCCTCGGGCTGCGACGACGGCCACGACTACGACCCGCAGGCCGACCACAACGCGGGCGGCTGGGTCCGCGGGTTGGTGGCCGTGCGCGTCGATCCCCTCCCCGAGGGCCTGGAGGATCTGGACTGGACCCGCGGTGGCTGGGGCTGGATCGAGCGCGGAGAGCTGGTGGTGTACGGGCGGGGGGTGGGCGAGTAGCTACCCGGGTACCACCAATCCCAGCCGGGTCTGGACCGTGATCAGCTGCTGATCGCCGTCGAGGTACTCCTCGGTGACCACCACGTGATCGCTGGCGATGTTGGTGATCCGCCCCCAGCCGCTCCCCACGTAGTCGTTCAACCCCAGCACGTGCCCCTGGCCCTCCGGATCCTCCAGCAGGACCTCGGTGTGCTCACCCCACACGATCCCCGTCAGCCTGAGCTGCTCCAGGGGCCAGCACTGGACGCGCCCCGAGCCCTCCGGGCAGCGCTCGCGGTGTGGGGGCTCGGCCGGCACGAAGGAGCGGTAGGGATCCCGCTTGCCGATGGGGTTGTAGCTCCACGGCTCGGCGGGCGCGCGCACGACGGGCGAGGTGGCCGCCTGGGCCGGGGCGGGCGTGGGCGCGGCCGCGGGGGCCACGCCGGGCTCATGGGAGCAGGCCGCGAGGACGAGCAAAGCCAGGATCATGGTGCCTCCATCCGGTCTGCTCATGAGCCTACGACAACGGGCTCGCCCGGGACGTCATTCCTTGTCACGCTCGAGCAGCCGGATCCGGCCCTGCGCGCGGTACAGCGCGATGGCGAGCACCTCGCGGAGGGCACCGCGCACCCGGGGCCAGGCGGGCGCGGTGGAGCCGGCGGTGTCCACCTGGGGGAAGTAGCGTTGGAAGACCCGCCCCGCCCGGAAGACGTGGTAGGCGTCGCTCACCAGCAGGATGCGCCCGAAGCCATGTTGTTCGGCCAGGAACCGCGCGTTCTCCTCGGTGGAGGTGGAGGCGTCCTCGATGATCGTGGCCTCGGCCGGGAGCCCGAGGACGGCGGCATACGCCGCCGCAGCGCGGGCTTCGGAGGGCGGATTCGCCCCCACCCCACCGGTGAAGGCGATGCGTGGCGCCAGGCCCTGCTCCCACAAGGCCACGGCCAGCGCGGTGCGCGCCTGCAAGGCCGGCGAGGGCACTCCGCCCGGGTCCACCCGGCAGCCGGCCACCACGATGGCGTCCCAGCGCCCCTCGCTCGGCCGGCGGTGCCCGCTGATGTCCAGGGCCAGTGCGCCCAGGCCCCAGGGACCCAGGCAGAGCGCCACGAGCAGAGCCGCGCCGCGGCGCAGGGAGGCATGGCTGGACATGGCGCATCCGGGGTGGGGGCGGGATGGATATTCCGTCGCCGCCGATGCTGCGCCTCCCAGCAGTACCCCCGGGGTGTCACGCCGGGAGGTGCCACGCCGGGAGGTGTCCGCCGGCCGGGCCGGGAGGGCCGGGAGGTGTCAGGCACTAGGACTCAAGATTTTTAGAAAAATCTTGAGTCCTAGTGCCTGACACCAGCCTCCCACCAGCCTCCGCGGTCACCAGCCTCCGCGGTCCGGACGAGGCCCCTGGTGCGCTGCCTGCTGATACCTGACGGCTGACACCTGATGGCTGTTTCTTGATAGAGCATCCCCTCGCCCGAGGCTGCCCACCATGGCCCGTATCGCCGTCATTGATCTCGAGCCCTCCAGCACCGACTGGTTCCAGCTCCTGGCCACCGCAGGCCTCGAGGTGGAGCTGGTGGCCGAGCCCGCCGAGATCTCGTCCCAGGTCGTGCTGGCCGTGGTGCACGCCGGCGCGCGCATCTCCGCCGCCGAGGAGACCTGCTGGCAGCTGCGCGAGCGCTTCGCCACCCTGCCCGTGATCACCGCCTCCTCTGGCTCCTACGCCAGCGAGGGCGCGCGGCTCGTCGCGGCTGGCGCGCGAGATCACGTCCGCCTGCCGGCGCACCCACAGGATCTCCGCTTCCGCATCGAGGCCCACCTCTCCTACGTGCGCGAGCTGGCCCTCGCCCCGCCCGCGGAGGAGGTCACGGATTCAGTCGGCACCGCCGAGGTCGAGCCAAGCGACACCCTGCGGGCGCTGTTCCAGTCCCTCCCCATGGCGGTCCTGGCCAGCGACCGCCGCGGGCGGCTGCTGCTGTTCAACCGGGCCGCCGAGCGCCTGCTGGGCTGCGCGCGCCAAGCCGCCATGGCGGAGCATGTGATCGGCGACTTCTTCGTCGAGCCCGCCGAGGTGCCCCGCCTCGAACGCGAGCTCTCCTCCGTCGCCCCCGGCGACACCACCAGCCGTGACGTCCGCGTGCGCACCATGCTCGGCGAGCAGGTCCCGGTCCGCTTCTACGGCGCCGGCGTGCGGAACGCGCGGGGCCGCGTGGTGGCCTTCGTCGGCCTGCTGCAGGACATGCGCGAGCTGAACACCATGACCCGCCGGCTCGAGGAGACCACCCGCCAGCTCATCGAGACCGAGGTGCGGGCCAAGGAGGCCATCGGCGGGCGCAACATGGCCCATGAGCTGAACCAGCCGCTGACGGTGGCCATGGGCTCCATCGAGCTGCTCACCACCCGTGGCGACCTCGACGAAGATGTCCAGCAGCGCCTCGAGAGGGTCTACGACACCCTCTACCGCATGGCCAGCCTGGTCCGTGAGCTGCCCTACGAGAGACACGTCCCCGGGGCAGGCGCCCTGGGTGAGCCGAACCTTCCCTGATCCTTCGGGAGCGCGATCATGTACCCGACCCTCCTCCTCGGCGTGGCGCTCGACAGCCGCGACCGCTTCCTGCTCGACACCTGCGTCTCGGTGGCCGTCCCCCTGGGGGTGAGGCGGGTGGTGCTGGCCCACGTGCGGCGCCACGAAGCCTACCCCTTCGAGCTGCTCGGCGCGCCCGAGCCCACCGGGCCGGGCACGGATCCCAACCGTGAGCTGGAGGCGCTCTCCGCCAGCCTGCGGGTGCACCTGCCCGAGGTCGAGATCTCCGACATCTACGCCGTGGGCAGCCCAGCTGAGGAGATCCTCAAGATCGCCGAGGTCGAGCGCGCAGACCTCCTCCTGCTGGGCCGCTATGCCGGCGCGCCGACTCGCCACGACAAGGGGCTCGACGGCCGGGCCATCCTGCGGCACAGCGCCTGCACCGCCCTGGTGGTCCCCGAGGGCAGCCCGCTGGGCCTGGATCACGCGGTCGTGGGCCTGGACTTCTCCCACAGCGCGCTGCACGCCCTCCGGGCGGCCACCCGCCTCTTCGCCCGGGTCACGCCGGTCTTCGGCTACCACGTGGATCCGGGCGTGGGCTACGGCGGCCTGACCCACGACGCCTCGGCCGCGCGCCTCGAGGAGCGCGCCCGCGAGCACTTCGCCGCCTCCGTCCTCTCGGCGCTGCCCGCTGGTGCCCACGTGGAGCCCATGCGCATGGTGGAGTGCGAGCGCCCCGCCGACGCCCTGCTGCAGGTGCACCGCGAGGTCCAGGCCGACGCCCTGGTGCTGGGCGGCCACAGCCGCACCCGCCTCGCCGCCGCCCTGCTCGGCAGCACCGCCGAGCGCATCGCGCACGAGGCCCCGGTGCCCGTGCTGGTGGTGCGCGACAAGGCCGCGCGGCTCGGGTTGCTGGAGTCACTGGTCCACCGGTAGGCCTCGCCTCGTGGACAGCGGGTGGCCAGCGCCCTTCGCGCCGTCACCCCGCCAGGTCCGGAGCCCGTTAACAGTGGGCCCCGCGGCCCCTCTTCGGTAGTGCGCCTCGTCCTGGAGCCCACCATGCCCGCCCTTCGCCGTCTGATCTTTGCGCTGCTCGCCTTCCTGCTGCTGCCTCCCACGGCCGTGGCCACCGAGGTGGGCTGGCGTATCGTCCCCAGCCCGCTCGACGGCACCCCCTCCAAGGTCTACGAGCTGCATGGCACCAACGCCCACGGCGGGTTCGACAGCGACCTCTGCTCCTACGCCTCCCAGGGCCAGTGGCGCACCTACGCCATCGCCACCAGCCCCTCGGACCTCTTCACGCTCTACGACCAGGACTTCGATGAGGTGCGGGACGAAGCCACCACCCTGGCCCTGAAGGAGGAGGCGAAGAAGGTCCTGGCCGAGACCCCCGACCCCGACGCCCTGGAGGTCTGGGACCGCTACGTGCTGGCCGCGCGCTTCTACCGGGTGCTCGGCAAGGACGAGGCCTTCCTCGGCCAGGTGCTGCAGGAGGGCAGCTGGACCGTGCGCGACGAGGTGGTCGGGGTCTACCTGGGCCTGGAGGGGCCGCAGGCCGCGCTGGATCTGCTGAACGCCGGCGATGCCGAGCTCCAGAAGGAGCTCTCCCCCGCCGATCGCAAGAAGGTGCTGCACAACCTCGCGCGCGTGGCCGCGCGCTACGGCGACCCCACCCGCCGCGATCGCTACCTCGACGCCCTGCTGGCGCTGGACAGCCTGACCGCAGACGAACGCGCCAGGATCGAGCGCATGGCCCACCTCGCCCGTGAGGTCGAGCCGCGCCTGCAGGACATGGCCCTCGATCACTACCTGCTCTACCTGCGCCAGCCCGGCGTCCCCCGGGAGAGCCTCATCCACGCCACCTACCTGGCCGCGGACCTGTTGCGGCGCCGCGGCCGCATCGTAGAGGCCACCCCGCTTTACTCGCTGGTGGCCACGGCCGAGGACGCCCCGCAGGAGCTGCGTGAGATGGCCCTGTACCTGGCCCAACAGATCGTGGACGAGGCCGAGGCCCTCCATGGCGGCTGAGCCGCCGCGGCGCGACTGGCTCGACCCCTGGGCGCTGGGTCTCGCGCTGCTGGCCGTGGGGCTGGCGGTCTGGTGGCGGGTGATCCACGACGGCTTCGTGGCCTACGACACCCCCTGGCTGGTGTGCGACAACCCGCTGCTGAGCCCGGGCGCACCGGCCGCCATCCCGGCCATCCTCTGGGATCTGTCCCGCGGCACCCGCCTCACGCTGGGAGCCGAGTACCTGCCGGTCCGCGACCTGACCGTGCTGGCGGACTTCGCGCTGGCCGGCCCGCGCTGGGCCTGGCACCACGCCCAGAACCTGGCCTGGTACCTGGCAGCCTGCCTGGTGTTCTGGCGGATCTGCGCCCGGTTGATCCCGGACCGCGCCGTGGCCTGGCTGGCCGGCGCCCTGTTCCTGCTGCACCCTGTCCACGTGGAGAGCGTGGCCTGGCTGGCCAGCCGCAAGGATCTGGTCTCCCTGTTCTTCTTCCTCACCGGCGTGTGGGCCTACCTCGCCGGCCGCGGCCGCCCCTGGCGCGCGGGCGCCGTGCTGGCGTGCGCGGCCCTGGCGGTGTGGTCCAAGAGCACCGCCATCGTCCTGCCCGGCGTGCTGGTCGCCCTCTCCCTGATCACCCTCCGGGAGCGCCCCGACCGCCTGCGCTGGTGGGCCTGGTGGCTCCCCCTCGGCGGGCTCGTCGCCGTGGCCGTGGGCCTCGCAACGCGGGTCGGCGGCCAGGTGGCCATGTACGCCCCCCTGCGCGGCGGCAGCCACGCCGCGGCGCTCCTGCTCGAGACCCGCGTGATCCTGCGCTACTTCGCCATGCTCGCCTGGCCGGCCGACCTCTCCGTGGTCTACCCCGAGCCCGCGCCGCTGCCGCTGGCGCACCCCGCCAGCCTCGCGGGCCTCTTCGTCGTCCTCGCCCTGCTGGCCGCCGTCCCCTCGCTGGCCCGCCGCGCCCCCCTGGTCTCCCTCGGGCTGGCCTGGTTCTTCCTCACCCTGCTGCCCGTGGCCCAGCTCCTCCCGATCCAGAACCTCATGGCGGATCGCTACCTGATCCTGCCCTGGGGCGGTGCGGTGTTGATCCTGGCCGCCGGGCTCGGGTGGCAGCGCGCGCGGCTCGGGCGCTGGCCGCTGGCCCTCGTGGGCGCCGGGTGCCTGGCCCTCGCCGGGGCGACCTGGACCCGCATCCCGGCCTGGCGCGACACGGTCTCCCTGTGGTCCGCGGCCCTGGAGGTGGCGCCGGACAACGAGAAGGCCCGCCGCTTCCTGGCGGGAGCCCTCGTGGGCGAGGGGCGTTGGGACGAAGCCGAGGCCGTGCTGCTGGCCGGCCTCACCCAGCCCGGCCCCCACCCGGGCCTCCAGGCTGGGCTCGGGGTCCTGCGGCTCGAGCAGCAGCGCCCGGAGGAAGCCGAGGTCCTGCTGCGGGCCGCCTGGGAGGGGGACGACGATCTGCGTGAAGCCGCGGCCAACCTACTCTCCCTGCTGGTCGCCCAGGGGCGTGCCGAGGACGCCCTGGCGCTGGGCGCCGACCTCACCCGCGTCCATCCCCTCTACCCCCTGGGCTGGAACAACTACGGCAGCGCGCTCATGGGCGCAGGCAGCCTGGACGACGCCGAGCGCGCCCTCGAGCGGGCCCTGGAGCTCGACCCCTACTACGGCAACGCCGCCTGCAACCTGGGCCTGGTCGCATCTGTGCGCGGCCGGCCGGAGAAGCTGGCGCGCGTGGCCATGATCTGCCGCAGCCAGGGCGATTCGGGCGCCATCGCGGCCTTCGAGCGGGCCGCGACGGCGGTGCTGTCACCCGACGCTAGTGAGGGTACGCCTGCCGGCTCGCGTTGAGGGAGCCGCTGCTGGGCAGCCCCGGCGTGACCGCGGCCCGGCCCGGATCCTGGGCTTGCTGGCTGGTGCGGGTGTTGGCGGTCAGCGGCACGTTGGAGCCGGGCGTACCGCAGGGCGTGGCGCTGGCGGAGACGGGGATGGCGAGCAAGATGGCGAGGAGCAGGTACCGCATGGGAGCCCTCCGGCGAAGCGCGGCGGTGATAATCGGCCGCCGGGGGTTCTGCAACCATCGTGCCACCGCCGAGGGCGACGATTCACCACGAAGATGGCCGCCCCCGCGGCCTCGTGGGGTGGAACGGCCGGGGTGTGCATGCCCCTGCTGGGGCGCGGGTGACCCGGATCGAGGTACCTGGACCCCGCCCCCGAAGCTCACACGTTGGAGTGCGGGTTGCGGATGCGCACCAGCCTCAAGCCCGAGATCAGCTCGTCCAGGCCGTGCTCCATGGTGACCATGGTGCGGAAGCCCGTGACACGGACGCGCTCGTAGGAGACGGCGTAGTCGCGCTTGTCCTCGTCGCTGCCGATGTCCGCGAAGTACAGCAGGAAGTCGATCCGCTGCTCGAGCATGCCGGTGATGTCCTCCTTGGTGAAGTTCAGGGAGTCATCGCCGACGTTGTAGACGCGGCCCTTCATGGCGTCGAAGTGGGCCAGGGTGTGCACGAAGGCGCGGGCCATGTCCTGCACGTGGATGAAGGTCCGGCGGAAGTGGCGCTCGTAGACCAGCAGGTAGCGCCGCACCAGGGCCTGATGGGTGAAGTCGTTGATCATGAGATCGAGGCGCAGGCGCGGGGAGAGCCCGAACGCGGTGGCGAAGCGGAAGGAGACGGAGTTCGGCCGCTCCATGCAGAGCTGCTCGGCCAGGGTCTTGTTCTCGCCGTACAGCGAGAGCGGGTTGAGCGGGGTGTCCTCGGTGCAGACCCCGGCCACCTCGCCGTAGTTGGAGCCGGTGGAGGCGTACAGCAGGGGCGCGTCGGGGGGCGTGTACTCGATCACGTTGCGGGTGCCCTGCACGTTCACGGCCGTGGCCCGCTCGGGCTCCTTCTTGCACAGGGGGTAGCCCACCAGCGCGGCCAGGTGGATGACCGCGTCGGCGCCCTGCAGGGCGGCCTGCAGCCCGGGCCGATCCAGGATGTCCAGCTCCTGGAAGGAAAAATGGGGGTGGATGAACAGCGGCAGCAGGCTCTGGCCGCCGTACATGAGGTTGTCCACCACGTGGACGCGGTAGCCCGCGGCCAACAGCCAGCGCACGAGCACGGAGCCGACGAAGCCGGCCCCGCCGGTGACCACCACCCGGGGGCCTGGGGCGCAGCCGGGCAGGATGAGGCTGGGGTCCGAGATGTCGAGGCAGGGCTGGGTGCGGGCGGGGTCAGGCACGGAGGGCCTCCTGGAGGGCCTCGAGCAGGCGCTGGCCGTGCGCGAGGCCAAAGGCGTGGCTGTTGCCGACGAAGAACCCACGGGTGTGGACCGCATCCGCGTTCGGCAGGGGATGGGGGACGCGGGTGCGCGGCAGGGCCGCGAAAGCCGGCTGGCGGGTGAGGTTGCCGCCGGAGATGGGGCGGGTGGCGATGCCCCGGGCCTCCAGCACGGCCATGACCTCGGCGCGGGAACGGGGGGCGCTCTCATCGAGCAGCAACGGGAAGGAGAAGCCGGCGTGCAGGGTGTCGGGCGGCTCGAAGAAGACCCTGAGCGGCAGCCCGGCGGCCGCGATGCGGGCGCACCAGTCGCGGTGGTTGGCGCGCCGACGGGCCACGAAGGAATCGAGCCTGGCCAGCTGGGCCAACCCGAAGGCCGCGGCGGGCTCCGTGGGGCGCAGGTTGAAGCCGGGGGTGAGGAAGAGGAAGCGGGGGTCGGTCTCGGGGTGGGCGGCGGCCTGCGCCGCGGCGTCGTCGCGCTCGCGGATCCAGCCGTGGGCGCGCATGGAGCGCAGGGTGTCGGCCAGCGCGGGATCGTCGGTCAACACGATCCCGCCCTCGACGGTAGTCATGTGGTGGCTGAAGAAGAAGGAGAAGGTGCTGGCCAGCCCGAAGCTCCCCACGCGGCGGCCACCCACCTCCGCCCCGTGGGCCCCGCAGGCATCCTCCAGGACCGCGAGCCCCAGGGCCTGGAGCGGCGCGGTGGGCGCGGCGCAGCCCAGCAGGTGGACCGGGAAGGCCGCCCGGGTGCGCGGCCCCACCGCGCGTGCCGCCGCGGCGGGATCCAGGCAGAGGCGCTCCGGGTCCACGTCCACGATCACGGCATGCAGCCCCGCCTGCACCACAGGGAACAGGGTGGTGGACCAGCCCACCGCCGGCACGATGACCTCGTCGCCCTCCTGGAGCAGCCCGTGGGCCACCAGGGCGGCGAACAGGAGCAGGTTGGCGGAGGAGCCCGAGTTGACCATGACCCCGTGCCGGACCCCGACCCACTCCGCGAAGGCCTGCTCGAAGCGCCGCACTCGAGCACCCATGGTCACGAAGGTGGAGAGCAGGGACTCGGTGGCGGCGATGACCTCCTCCGCCCCGAAACCCACCACCTGCAGGGGCATGCCCTGCGCGGCGTCGTGCTCCAGCACCGGCAGCCCGGCCATGCGGGTGCGGATCAGGTGGTGCAGCGGATCTTCAGGCGCGCGGGGCACGGGGGACTCCTGGTAGGAGCAGCTATCAAGAAACATTGTTTCTGGTTAGACCAGTCTCCCCCGCGCCGCGCCTCCCCCGCGGCCCCTGGACCGCCCATGCCTGCCACAGCTTCCTCGCCGGCCTTCCGTCTACAACTGCGCGACCGCATCGGCGCCCAGGGGCTTCTGCGGGAGCACGCGCCGATGGTGCACGAGGAAGGGGAGATCCTCACCGTCACGGCGCGCGGGGTGCACCCGGCGGTCGAGGCCACGCTCTCCTTGAGGCTGGAGCGCGCCGTGGGTGGAGGCTTCGCCGGGCAGGTCTACCGGGCGCGGCTGGAGGCCATCGACGGCGGCGCCATCGCCGGGCTGGTGGTGGGCGGGCAGTACGCCGTCAAGATCCTGCGGCCGCCGTCGAGTTTCTCCCTGGCCTTCCGCAACCTGATGTACGACCTCGCCTACCAGGGGCCCTTCTCCGCCCAGGTGAGCGAGCCCGCCATCCGGGCCGGGGCGCTGTGGCAGCGGCTGATCCGGCGCGGCGCCGCGCTGGCGCTGGGTAGCGAGCGGGCCGTGGTGGAGGGCTTCGCCACCTTCTTCGATCCCGCCCTGCGCTCCTGGGGCGAGGTGTTGGAGTGGGTGCCGGGGCGCACCTGGCAGCTGGAGATCGATCAGCAGCTCTTCCGCCGCTGGCTCAAGGACCCGACCGTCTGGACCACCCCCCATGAGGGCATCCCCTCCGCCGAGTACCTCGCCAAGCGGGCCTTCATGGCGCGCTTCGTGCGACTGCTGCACGAGCTGGGCGCCCCCGAGCTGGCGCGCCAGTACGAGTGGTGGTCCATGAAGTCCCAGCCCAACGCCCTCAAACGGCTGGATGCGGGGCCGGGGGCGGGCGAGGGGCTGTGCGCCATCGACTTCAGGGCCGGGCTGGCGCTGATCTTCTGCCTGCCCATGAGCCCGGTGGACGTGACCCTGGCGATGCGGGGCCTTGGACAGGGCAAGCTGGTGCAGTTCGACCGCGGCGATCTGGGCGTTCTCCGCGCGTACATGGACGCCCACGCGGAGGCCTTCGCCGATCTCGAGCCCGTCTGGGAGGAGCTGCAGGCCTGCGAGCACCGCTACCGCCGCTCGCTGCCGGACCTCAGCCACCACGGGTGGCGGCTGCTGGGCGATGCAGGCCTGCGGCGCGACGTGCGCGCCGGCCTCATCGACGCCTGGGAGGTGCTGGGGCGGGTCGATGCGGCCCACGCCGGGCGCCTGTGCGCCTCCACGATCGCCTTCCTGCTCTTCCTGCTGGCGGGGGCGCTGCCCCTGGTCGGGGGGCTCGGGCGCAAGCTCTGGGGGTCGTCCGCCTGGCGCGCCCACGTCGGGCGCTGCCTCACGAGCCCGGCCTACCTGGGCCGGGCCCTCGAGGTGCACCAGTGGGAAGCCCTGCTCTCGTGGCACCGCCGCGGGCGGGTGGACGACGCCCGCGCCGCGCGGCTGGCGGAGCACCCCGTGCGCCTCTGGCTGGAGCGCTGGACGCTGGGCTGGCTGCCCATGGGTCTGCACCGGGTCCTGGTGGATCCGCGGCTCCTGTGGACCCGCCTGGTGCAGGCGGTGGCCTTCCCGTTCATGCTGTATTTCAAGCCAGACTTCCGGGCCCAGTGGCTGCTGGATCAGGTCGAGGCCGCCAAGGCGGAGGGGATGCTCGACCCCGCCGAGGAGGCCAGGCTCAGGGGCAGCATCGACGACCCCTTCATCCAGACCTACCTCAAGTGCGTGGCGGTCCACGCCGCCACCCTGCCCATCACCCAGGTGGTCTCCGTGATCATCGCGGGCGGGTACTACTTCTTCTGGGCGCCGCCCGAGGCCACCTGGGCCGAGAGCGCGGCCATCGCGGCGGGCATCCTGGCCTTCTTCCAGGCCACCCCGGTCTCGCCCGGCTCCATCACCCGCGGCTGCTACGTGCTGTACCGCATGGTCGTGGATCGCAACGTCAAGGACTACTGGGTGGCCGCGCTGGTCTCGTTCTGGCACTACATCGGCTACCTCGGCTTCCCCATCCAGATGGTGGCCCGCTTCCCGGGCCTGGCGCGCTTCATGGCGGGCTCCTGGGCGACGAAGGCGGCGCGGGTGGTGCCGGTCTTCGGCGAGAAGGGGGCCCTGATCGAGCACCTGGTCTGGGACACCTTCTTCAACCTGCCGGTCTCCCTCGGGGCCCTTTTCCGGCGCCGCGCCTGAGCGCCCGAGCGGCTATGTTCGGGGGGTCCCTGCGCTGCTGAGGTCGCTGTGGCCCTGCTCCCCCTGCTCTCCGCCCTGATCCTGGCCCCGGCCGCCCTCGCCCTGCCCATCATCAACGGCACCACCACCACGGACTACAAGCCGGTGGGAGCCATCGGGGTGCTGGCCGGCGGCGGAGTTTACGGCCCCTTCTGCAGCGCCACGCTCATCTCCCCCACCTGGGTGCTCACCGCCGGGCACTGCGTGGACGCGCTCAACCGCGACTACGCCGGCTACCAGGGCGTGTTCATGATCGGCGACGATCTCACCCGGGGGTACGACGAATACACCCTCATCCTGGAGGCCTTCGCCCACCCGGACTACTCCTCCAGCAACCTGGCCTACGACATCGGGCTGTTGCACCTCGTGGGTTCGGGCATCACGTCGGCGGGGATCATGCCGGTCAACCGCGAGACCATCGGGCAGACCTGGATCGGGAAGGATCTGCGCTACGTCGGCTTCGGGGTGACGGATCGCTACGGCGGCTCCCAGGGCGCGGGCGTCAAGCGCTACGCGGACATCCCCGTCTGGGAGTACGACCGCAACTACGTCTACGGCTACGACCCGGACGATGGCCAGAACGTGTGCTCGGGCGACTCGGGCGGGGCCGCGCTGGAGATCGTGGCCGAGGGCCAGTACGAGATCGTGGCGGTCAACTCCACGGTCTTCGCCCCCTACGGCGGCGAGTCCTGCCGCGACGGCGCCACGGCCGGCGTGCGGGTGGACATGAACCTCGACTGGATCGAGCAGTACGCCGACGTCTTCACCGCGGCCGAGTACTACCCGGACGACCCCGACCCTGTGGACTCTGGGCCGTTCGAGGACAGCGCCTGGGTCTCCACCCTGCCCGAGCGGCCGCGCGACAAGGCGGTGGACGACTGGGGCTGCGGCTGTGCCTCGGGCCGCCCTGGTCTGGGCGGCTTGCTGGCAGGCGCGCTGGGGCTGCTGGGCCTGGCGCGGCGACGGCGGGCCTGAGCCCCCTCAGCCCTCCAGCGGATCCAGCTCCTCGAAGGGGTGCTCCAGCACCCGGCGCTGGGTGCGGGTGAGCACCATGGCGTGGTCGCCGTCGATGAAGCGGTGGTCGAAGGTGGGCCACCCAGATGGGCACGCGGGTGTAGGGCATCACCGGCACGTAAGCGGTGTCCAGCCCCAGGACGAAGGGCACCATCCCGATGGTGTCCCTCGTCAGTCCTCGCAGGACTCGGGTGGGGGGTACCAGGTGATGAGGATGTCCTCGCCGAACGGCGCGGGATCGCTCAGGACGACGGCGTTGTACTCGGACTTCCAGACCCAGCCGGCGCGGTCGAGGTCGAGCTCTCCGACCCGCACCGAGATGCTCTCCACCACGGGCACGGAGGGCAGGACGTAGACCCTCGCGTCGGCCCGCACCGCCATGGCGTGGCCGAGCTGCTCCTTGACCGTGGTGGCCCAGTCGCCGGAGCAGAAGTCCACGAATTCACCGCCACTGGTGACCACGGCGCCGAGGAAGCCGTCGTAGGGCTCGTAGCCCGTGCAGGCCTCCTGACCGCCACCGATGGCGTCGAACACGGTCTCCATGGGGTAGGCCGTGAGGCCGTCCAGGAAGCTGATGTAGGCCTGGGTGTCGCCGTCGGACTCATCGCGCGCGTCGCTGATGCCCATGACGTGCAGCATGGCGTTGGCGCGCAGGAAGCGCGCGTTGCAGCCGTCGTCGGTGAGGTTGTCCGCGCTCATGGCCGCCTGGGCGCGCTGCAGGCCGTGGGTGGCCTGATCGTCCTCGGGGGAGGTCAGGATCTCCCCGAGCATGGCTTCGAGGACGACTTGCACCGCCGTGGTGGCGGTGGTGCTGTCGAGGAAGGGCGGCTCGCTCTCCAGCAGGCTGCAGCCGTCGGCGTGGGTGGCGATCAGGACGTGGTAGTCGATCCCGAGCTCCCGCCACTGGGAGAGCACCTCGCCGAAGATCTGGGTGAAGACGGCCAGATCGTCCAGGGTGGAGCCCGAGCGGTCGGCGACGATCAAGAGATCGAGGGGGCGGACGCCCGCCGCGACCTGCATCTGCTCGAGCTGCTCGCTGGAGGCCTGGCCCTCGATGGGGACCTCCTGCTTGCCCTGCGGGAGCGCCGCCGAGTACACCGCGAGGGTGCCGATCTCAGGGCCATCCTCGGGGGCGACGGGGGCGAAGGCCAGATCGCCCAGGGCGCGCTCCTCGCCGGCGGCCAGGGTCCAGGGCGGGGGCTCGGTGCCATCGCTGTCGGCCAGCGTGAAGGAGAGCCCCTCGACCTCCGTGGCGAGCGCGAGCTCGGTGATCTCCACGGGCTGATCGCTGTTGTTGCGGGCCGAGACCGGCACGGTGCGCGCGCAGCCCACGGCGGTGGTGAGCAGCTGGACCGTGTCCGGGAGGATCTCGAACGCGCCGCTCGCCTCGCTGTCTTCCGTCCAGGGAGGGGCGGGCGGCAGGCAGCCGACCAGGGCGAGGGGCAGGAACAGGGCGGGCCGCATGAGCACCTCCTAGAACTCGAACCGGACACCGACGTTGGCCCCCTGGGGAGCGGGCCAGACCATGAGGGTGCCGCCGGTGGCCAGCAGGACACCGCCCGCGACGGCGGTGGCGGGGCAGGCCCAGCGGTCGCGGACGTAGCGGTCGCGGAGGTGCTGGTAGGTCTCGCCCTCGGGCGGGGCCTGGCGCTCGGAGGCGTCCCCCACCACGTAGGGGTACAGATCCATGGCATCGCGGTAGAGGAGCCAGCTCCCCACCCCGAGCCCGATCCCCACGGCCGCGGTCAGGCCTCCGCCGACGCGCCGCACCAGCGGGCCGCGATCCTTGTGGTGGTAGTCCGGGAAGTCCTCGGCGCTACGCTGGGTCTGGGCGAGGGCGAGGTCTGGCCCGACGTTGCCGCCCTGGATGGGGTGGGCGGCGTCGCCGACGGCCGCCTCCGTCTGGACCTGGACGAAGCGCACCAATTCGCCCGAGGTGACGAGACCATCGCCGGAGGTGTCGGCGGCGCCGGCGAGGCCGTCGGTCAGCAGGCGCGTGAACGGGGTGTGGGCGGGCAGCTCTCGCGGTCCGGTGGCCGACAGGGCCAGAAACTCGCAGTCCAGGTCGGGCCAGCTGCCGGCGTTGGGCCCCATGAGCGCGAGGTCGCCCATGCGCTGGTCGTGCACGGCGTCGGTGAGGATGGCGAGCTTCACGCCCGGCAGGGCATCGCGCAGGCGGCGGGCGAGCTCCGAGACCGGCAAGGCCGTGCCCTGCACGTCGGCCGGATCCACGTCGCTCGGGAGCAGGTAGGGCTCGCCGAAGTCGGCGCCTACGCCGTGGCCCGCGAAGAAGACCAGCAGGAGATCTTCCGGCTGCAGCTGGGCAGGCAGGGTCTGGAACAGCAGGCCCTCGACGCCGGCGCGGGTGGCCACGCCGTCGATGAGGGGCAGGACCTGGTGGAAGCCGGAGCTCTCGGTGAGCGAGCGGGCGAGCGCCATGGCCTCGGCGGCGGCGCCCGGCAGAGCGGTCTCCGGGGCCAGCGTGGGGTAGGAGCCGACGCCGATCACCACGGCCACGCGGCGCGGCGCCGCCATGGCGGTGGAGGGCAGGACCAGGGAGGCCAGCAAGGCGAGGATGGAAAACAGACGGCTGTCCGGGCGCACGGCAGACCTGCGGTGGTGAGACCCGGACAGCATATCCCGAAGGGGGGAAAGACCGCCCTCGGCGGCCTCAGTCGAGCGCGGCCAGCAGGGCGCCCAGGAACTGGTAGAAGCGCGCGGTCGAGCCCACACCGACCCGCTCCGAGGGGGAGTGGGCGCCCACGATGTCCGGGCCGATGGAGATCATGTCGCAGCCGGGGTTGGCCCGCTGCAGCAGCCCGCACTCCAGGCCGGCGTGCACCGCCTTGATGTGGGCCTTGCCGAACAGCTCCTCGTGGACGGCCAGGGCCCTGGCCAGCAGCGGCGACTGCATATCGGGCTGCCAGCCCGGGTAGGAGTCCTCGACGACGACCTGCCCGTCGGCCAGCTCGTAGAGGGCCGCGAGCCCCTGGCGCACGGCCTCCAGGGCCGAGCCCACGCTGGAGCGGGAGCAGCAGACCAGCTCGATCGCTTCCTCGCCGGTGCGGACCACGCCGAGGTTGTTGGAGGTCTCCACCAGGCCAGGCACGGCCCCGCTCATGGCGATGACCGAGGAGGGGGTGGCCAGCAGGGCGCGCAGCACCCGGCGCTGGAAGCTCTTGCGGAAGACCTTCTCGCAACGGCAGTCGGGCCTGGCCTCGGCCGTGACGGTGAGGTCGGGATCGGTACCCGCGAATTCGGCGGCCAGTGAGGCGCCCACCTCGGCGACCACCGCGGTCAGGCGTGCGGCCTCCTCCGGCTTGACGCACAGGCCGCAGCCCGCCTCGCGCGGCACCGCGTTGCGCATGGAGCCGCCGTCGATGCGGGTCAGGCGGAAGCCGATATCGGCCTCTTCGAGGGCCCCGAGCACCCGCGCCAGACACTTGATGGCGTTGGCGCGGTTGTGGTGGATGTCGAGCCCCGAGTGGCCGCCCACCAGGCCCTTGACCTCGACGCGGAAGGCGTCGCGGCCCTCCTTGCGGTCCTTCACCTCCAGCGGGAAGCGCGCCAGCACGTCTCCACCGCCGGAGCAGCCCACGTAGATGGCGCCCTCCTCCTCGGTGTCGCAGTTGATCAGGCGCCGGCCCGAGAGGAAACCCTGCTGCAGGCCGAAGGCGCCGGTCATCCCGGTCTCTTCGTCCACGGTCATGAGCAGCTCGAGCGGGGGGTGCTGCACCTCCGGGTCTACGGCAGCGGCCATGGCGGCGGCCACGCCGATGCCGTTGTCGGCCCCCAGCGTGGTGCCGTCGGCCCGGATCCAGTCGCCGTCGCGCACGAGATCGATGCCCTGGGTGAGGAAGTCGAAGGCCTTGTCGGAGTTCTTCTCGCAGACCATGTCCACGTGGCCCTGGAGCACGACCACGCCGCGATCCTCGCGGCCGGGGCTGGCGGGGACGCGGATGAGCAGGTTGCCGGTGGCGTCGGTCTCGTGGGCGAAGCCGCGCTCGTCGGCCCAGCCGCGCAGGGCGGCGATCACGGAGGCCTCGTGGCCGGAGCCGCGCGGCACCTGGCGGAGCAGGTCGAAGCAGGACCAGAGCAGGGCGGGGGGACAGATCGGCGGGCAGGGGGTTGGCCATGAGGGCCTCCTGGGTGGACGGGGGAGAGGCGCTGTAACCGGAAACGCCGCCGCGCCGGAAGCTGACCGGCCTCAGCGCGACGCCCCGGCCGGTCGGGATAGGTTGGAGGGTCCGCCCCGCCTGGGGCCCGCTCGCACAGGAGGCAGCATGACCGTCCAGAAGGCCGATCTCGACTGGGGGCATTTGCCCTTCGCCTACATGAAGACCGACTTCAACGTGCGGTGCACCTACCGCGACGGGAACTGGGGCCCCACCGAGCTCTCGGACTCCGAGTACGTCCCCCTGCACATGGCGGCCACGGCGCTGCACTACGGGCAGGAGGCCTTCGAGGGGCTCAAGGCCTTCGAGACGAAGCAGGGCGACGTGGTGGTGTTCCGGGCCGGGGAGAACGCGCTGCGGCTGGCCGATTCCTGCCGCAAGATCCTGATGCCGCCCGTGCCGCCCGAGCTGTTCCTCGAGGCCGTGGACCGCGCGATCAACGCCAACCGTCGCTTCGTGCCGCCCTACGGCTCGGGCGCCAGCCTCTACATCCGGCCGCTGGTCATCGGCACGGGCCCCAAGGTCGGCGTCGCGCCCACGGATGAGTACCTCTTCATCGTCTTCGTCACCCCGGCCGGTCCCTACTTCAAGACCGGCTTCAAGCCCGTCCACCTCATCGTCGCGGAGGAGGTGGATCGGGCCGCGCCGCTGGGTGTGGGCGATGTCAAGGTCGGCGGCAACTACGCCGCGGGGATGCGCGCCTCCATGGCCGCCAAGGCCCGGGGCTACACCGAGGTGCTCTTCCTCGACGCCAAGGAGAAGCGCTTCATCGACGAGTCCGGCCCGGCCAACTTCTTCGGCATCACCGAGGACGGCCAGTACGTCACCCCGGCCTCCCACAGCATCCTGCCCTCCATCACCAACCGCTCCCTCATCACCCTGGCCGAAGAGATGGGCCTGCGTCCCGAACGCCGGCCCATCCCCCTCGAGGAGATCTTCTCCTTCCAGGAGGCGGGCTGCTGCGGCACGGCCGCGGTCATCACCCCGGTGGGCAGCATCACCTGGGGTGAGCGCAAGATGGTCTACGGCGATGGGATCACCCCCACCCCACGCTGCACGGCGCTGTACAGGCACCTGCAGGCCGTGCAGATGGGCGACGCCGAGGATCGCTGGGGCTGGGTGCGGCGGGTGCCGGAGAGATAGCCCCTACTCCATGGGCCCGAGGTCGTAGACGACCACGCCGGCGCCGTCCTCGAAGGCGCGGGCGCTGGCGGCCACCTCCCCGAGGAGCAGGCCCAGGGCGTCGGCCGCGTCGCCGTCGTAGGCGCGTGCGTCGATCACGATCCAGCGGAACCCCTGGGCGTGCAGAGCCTGCCGGGCGGCGGCGGCCGCGCCCGGCGCGCGCCACATGTCGGTGTCGTACCGGTTCAGCGGCTTGCCGTCCAGGTGCTTGCCGGCGATCCCGTCTGCGGTCGAGATCCAGGCGGTGGCGGCGTCCTGCGGGCGCGCGCGGGGCCGGATGGTGGGGATGGTGCCGGTCTCGGTGGGCTGGGGCCGGCCATGCAGCGTCTGGAGCCACATGCTGCTGAAGGCGCCGAGCGCCGGCGACAGATCGGCGAAGGACTGCCCGCCGTCCCGCACCCGCAGGGAACGGCTGGGCAGCAGGATCACGGCGCCCGGGCCGGGCTGGGCGCGGAGCCAGGCGCAGGCGGCGGGCTGGGGCAAGGCCGTGCCCGGCAGGCCCTCGGAGGTGTGGTAGGTGCGGGCGAGGCCCCAAGCGGCCAGAGCACCCAGCAGCGCGGCGGCGAGCAGGGTGGCGGGAGGCGGCGGGAGATGCCCGCGCAGCGCTCGACCGAGCCAGCGGGCCAGCGCGGCGAGGCCGTAGCCCGCGGCCAACAACAGCGTCGCGCCGCCGATCAGGGCCCAGCGGCGGGGAAAGCGGACGAAGGAGAAGGGGAACGTCAGGCCGAGCTGGGCCCCCAGCCAGTGCGCCGCGACCCCCACGGCGTGGCCTGCCCAGCCCCCATGCTCCGTCAGATAAGCGATGTTCTGCTCGCGGCAGCCGAAGGAGAGGGCCAAGAAGACCAGACCTGCCGCCAGCAGCGGCGCCGAGCGCGGCAGCCCCAGCAGCGCCAGCCCCACGACCGCCGCGATGGTGACGCCGTCCAGGAAGGGCGCACACGAGGGCGGGTTCTGGAAGGCCCACCCGCCGCCCTGGCGGAAGCGGGCCCAGGCCGCGAGATCGATGCTGTTGAACGCCGCCACGTCCGTGGCCCGGCCCGAGATGTCGCCCAGGTTCGAGGTGGCGAACAGCAGCGCGATCAGGCCGGCCAGGGGCGCGGCGGCGGCCAGGGCGAGCAGGGCGATCTTCGCCAGACGAGCGGGACCATGACGGCGCCAGGCCGCCACGGCCGGCGGGAGCAGGCCCGCGGGGAGCAGCAGCAGCGCGTAGGCCACGCCGTAGGTGTGCTCGATGGGCATGGCCGCCACCAGGAGCGCGCCCACCACGGCCCAGCGCGCCAGCCCGGTGCGCAGCGCGCGGACCAGGGCGGCCAGGGCGGCCAGCAGGACCCAGCCGGTCAGATGCTCGATCTCGCCGTCCCGCACCGTCTGGAGCAGCACGGGCTGGCCGAGGAGGACGAGGGCGGCGAGCAGCCCGGGCGCCCAGCTACCGGTGCCCTCGCGGCCGGCCCAGGCCAGCGCCGTGCCGCCTGCGGCCAGCAGGACCATCACGAAGGCGGTGTAGCCCAGCATGGGCCCCAGCGCGGCGGCCACGGGGGAGAACGCCATGGCCGAGAAGATCCCGTTGGGCACGAAGAGCGCGCCCCCGGGAGGGTCGATGTGCCAGGTCCAGGGCCCCAGCGTGCGGCCCGAGGCGAAGGTGGCCAGCACCCAGCTCGCGGAGATCCCGTCGGGGTTGGACGCCAGCAGCAGATCGTGGCCCCGGGCCAGGATGGGCCAGAACAGCGCGATCTCCGCCAGCAGCAGCGCCAGGAAGACGCTCAGCGGCGCGGCCGCCCTGCGGAGGAGATCGGGCATCGGAGTCCTCGGGGAGGCACCCTCGATAACGCCCCGTGGACAGGCGAACATGCCCGCCACCGCCCGGATCTCCTGTCAGCGCGTGCGCCGCCCCCGTCTCGTCAACGCCGCGACCAGGGCCAGCAGCGCCAGCCCGGCGCCGCCCCGGCCCCCGCTGGCGCAGCCGCAGCCTGGGACGCAGTCCACCAGGGGGTCCCAGGCATCCTCGCCGTCGGGGGTGAAGGCGGCGCAGTCCACCGCGTGGATGGCGGGATGCTCGCCCTCGCCCACCAGGAGGAGGCGGCGCCCGTCGGCGCTCCAGGCCACGGCCTCGCCAGCCCCCGGCGGCGGGGTGGGCAGCAGCACGGGGTCGCGCCGCAGGGTCTCCTCCAGGGAGGCGCCGAAGGGGCCGGTGAACAGGGCCAGGTCGGCGTCGGTGCGCAGGACCACGCGGTAGCCGCGGGGTGAGACCGCCCCGCCGGTGACCACCGGATCTTCGGCGCCGACATCCTCCAGGGAGAAGGTGGTCACCAGGCGCACGGTGACCGGCGCTGCCGATGGGACGGGGGGGACGGTGGGGAAGGCGTAGATCCGGGTCTCTTCGCCTTTGGTCAGCACCAGGACCTCGCCCGTGTCCGGGTGCACCAGCAGGGCCTCGGCGTCGTGGGGCCCGTCCGGGTAGGTGAAGGCCAGGACATCCAGGGGGGTGAGCTGGGCCCAGGCGCCGTCGCCGGCCGCCTCGGGCTCGGCGAAGCGCAGGATCCGGCCGCCGGCGCGGGTGAGGTCGTTGTCCCCGATGTCCGCCAGGTACAGGCAGGTACAGGGCTCGACGCCCTCTTCGGGGCAGGGCCCGGGGGCCAGGTCCTCCCAGTCGAGGTTGTCGGTACCGATGATCTCGTAGCGGCCGCGATCGGCGCCGGTCAGCGAGGCGGCGTGCAGGGTGGCGCTGCCGCCATGGTCGTTGTGCAGCCACAGCAGCGCCGGGTCCAGGTGGCTGACCGCGAGGCCTGAGACCTCGGTCAGCTCGACGCTGTCGGCCTGGCCGAGCGCGGCCGCGGCGCGCCAGGCGCCGCAGGTGCCGTCCTCGCGGGCGAGCGCCAGGGGCAGGAGCAGGAGCAGGAGGGCGATCACGGGGTGGGCTCCAGGAGGTAGAGCGCGGTCTCGGAGATGTCGAGGGCGAGGTAGAGGCGGTCGCCGCTGGGGCTCAGGGCGAGGGGCATGGGCGGCGCGAGGCGGTGGGGCGCTGGTTCGAGCAGGGGGCGTGTGGCGCCGGTCGCGAGGTCGAAGAGGTCCACCCGGGCGCCGCTGCCCACCAGCAGGTGCTGGCCGTCGGGGGTCCACAGGGGCCAGTCGCCCCTGGCCGCCAGGGGGTGCCGCGCGAGGACATCACCGGCCTCCATCAGGGCGATGTGCCCCTGGAGATCGGTCACGGCCAGGTGCGCGCCGTCGGGGGACCACGCGGCGGCGGTCCAGCCCTCACCCGGCCCCTCCGCCTGGGCGTGCACCTGCTTGTCCCAGTCCACATCGAGCCAGATCACGAAGAGGTGGGGGCGGTCGCCGGTGAAGGCCACGCGGGTGCCGTCGGGCGAGGGCAGGGGCAGGCTCGCGCTGGGATCGCTGTCACCGGAGACGCGCCGGAGCGTGCCGTCCGCCAGGCGGAGGGACCAGAGGCCCTCGCGCTCGCCGCGGCGACCGCCGAAGAGCAGGTGGTCGCCGTCTGGCATCCAGTGGGGGGCGACGGTGGCGGTCTCGCCGCTGGACAGGGCCCGTGGGCGCCCGCCATCGGGGTCGGCGATGAAGAGATCCTGGAGGGGGCCCGGGCTCACCCAGGCCAGGCCGTGGCCGTCGGGGGAGGGCTGGGGGCAGCGGGCGCCAGCCCGGCCGTGGGTGAGCTGGACGAGGGGGCCGGTCACCGCCAGGGCGGCCGGGTCGAAGGGGGCGGCGAAGATCTGGACCTCGGCGCGCCCCGCGGCGACGGCGATGCGGCCGGTGCTCGCGGCGATGGTGATGGTCTCCCCTGCGCCTTCGGGCAGCAGCGCCACCCGCTCGGCGGGGCCGGCGGCCTGGGCCTCCGGGCCGAGGGGCAGGCGCAGGAGCGCGGAGACGTCGCCGCGGTGGGCGAGGTAGAGGAGGGCGTCGCCGTGGGGTGCCCAGGCGGGGGAGCGCGCGGCACCCTCGACGAGGCGCTGGACCGGCCCCCCGGCCGCCGGGACCACGAACAGGCCCTCCCCGGTCTCATCCTGGCGCAGGAAGGCCAGGAAGCGGCCATCCGGGGAGAAAACCGGGGCACGGGGGGCGGCGGTGCGCAGCACGGCCTGGGGTGGGCCCCCCTGGAGGTCGGTGAGCCACAGCCCGGTGGCGTCGGCGTAGGCGATCTGCGTGCTGTCGGGGGAGAAGGCGGGGTCGTGGGCTTCGGCCACGAGGCGCTGGGGGTGCTCGCCGCGGGGGCCGGCGATGGTGAGGGCTCCGTCGGCGATGAAGGCGAGGTGGGCGGCGTCGGGTGAGAGCGCCGGCTGTGTGGCGGCGGGGGCGAAGTCGGCGGTGAGGTTCTCGGCCTCGGGGGCGCCCACGGCGCGCAGCCAGAGGTCGGTGCCGTCGCTGGTGACGAGCAGGGTGCCGTCGGCGGAGAGGGCGGGCTGGAGGGTGGTGCCGGGCGTCTGGGTGAGGAGGGTGAGGGTGGGCCTGGGCGCTGGCTCGGGCGCGCAGGCGGCGAGCAGCAGGAGGGCGGCGATGGGGCGCGGGCGGGGCACGCGGTGCTCCGGCGTGGGGGCGGAGCGCCAAGATAGCAGGGCCCGTGGGGGTACGCCGGGGGTGTGGGGGCTGGGATCCGGGGCTCGGGATAGGGGTACACGCTGGAGGGCCGATGCGCTGCTACCCGATCTTCGATCCCTTCGACATGAACCCCTGGCTCCTGTGCGACCGTGACGGCGAGCGGGAGGGGCTGAAGGGTGCCCTGTCCGCGTGGCTGCAGGCCTCGTGCGATGGCAGCGTCGGCGGCCAGACCTGGGCGATCACCGGGGGCAAGGGGGTCGGCAAGAGCATCCTGACCCGCGCGATCCTCCGGGACCTCAAGGAGGCCCACTCCGCGGGTGTCTTGTTCGCCACCGTGGACTGCCGCCGGGCGCGCTCCTGGCGGGAGGTGCTGGCGCTGGTCGCGGCGGAGCTGGTGCGGGAGCTCGGCGATCTGCAGCGGGTGGGGCTCGCCTTGCCGCCGGGGGCCCTGGACACGGCGCGCGTCGTGAGCACCCTGTCCGCACTGGACGCGGCGCAGCTCAAGGAGGCCCACGAGCGGGTGCGGCAGTTCAAGGCGGCGGCCTCCATGGGAGGTGCGGTCCACAAGCTGCTCAGCGCCGAGTTCGACATCTCCGTGGAGCGCTCCGAGCGCGAGATCAGGGCGCTGGAGGGTGCGGTGACCTTCGATGAGCACCGGCTCGGGAGGCTCATCGAGGCCTTGTTCCGTGACCTGCGGTCGGCCAGCCTGGCCTGCGTGCTCTACCTGGACAACGTCGACGAGCTTGACCACGACTACCACGATGCCGAAGCCCGGCGGAGGGTCCGGCGTGAGGTGGAGGGGATCCTGAAGCTGCGGGATGCCCCCGTGGGCCTGGTGCTCAACCTGCGCAGCTATTTCATGGGCGTCCTGCCGCGGGAGGCGAACGCGCCCATCCCGCTGCGGTCCCTCCCGGCCGCAGAGCTCGTCGCCATCCTGGAGCGACGTCTGTCGGCAGAGAGGCCGGAGATACGTGTCGTCTTCGAGTCCGACGCGACGAAGGCGGCGGTGGCCCTCCTGGCCGAGCGCGCGCCCAGCCCCCTGGTGTTCCTGCAGGTGGTTCGGGAGCTGGCGCAGGATGGGTCGCTGGAGGAGACCAAGCTGGCGGTCGGGCTCAGGCGCCTCGTCGCGGCCATCTTCACGCCGGTGGCGGATCGTGATCTTCAGGCCGCCCTTGGCGCCTTCCCGCGACCGGACGCGGAGATCCCGCGAGCCGATCTGCTGGGCGCGTGTGGGAGCGAGGCGGTGCTGCGGCAGCTCGAGGACTGTCAGGTGGTGCTCCCCAAGGACTTCTGGAACCCCAACCACTACACGCTCGATCCCCTGCTGCAGTTGGTCCACCCCAGGGCTGGGCGGCCCTGATGTGGCTGCTGCCGGCCTGCGCGGGGCCGCGCTGCCACCTGGAGCCGGGCCAGCACGGGCTGCCCGGCTGGTATGACGACGCCGACGTCGACCGCCTGCTGCTGCTCCTGCAGCGCTTCCTGCCCGGCGAGCCCCCGGTGGCGCGCCTGCCGGCGCGCGCGCTGCGTGTCGGGGTGCCGGCGGTCGTCTCGGAGGGGGTGCTGCTGGTGGAGTTCGGGCAAGGCGAGGAGCCCGAGCCGCTGCCCCGGGAGATCGGCGCCCGCTGGGTGCTGGTGCGGGTGCCGGGAGAGGGCTGGGGCGACGCGCACTGGATCGATCGCCTGCTCAAGCCCCCGGTGCTCTCGTCCCTGCATGCCAGCTTCGCGCGGCCCGACCACCCCTTCGCGGTCTACGGCCTGGCCGGGCTCGATCTCCTGGAGTTGGCCCTCAGGAGCGAGGATGCGGGAGAGCTGATCGCGCTGGTCGAGGCCACCTTCGCCCACCGGCTGGAGTACGTCCCTGAGGGCACCCGGCCGGCGGACTGGCTGCGCAGTCTGGATCGCGCGGTGGGCCAGCGCCTGGCCCAGCGGCTGCAGCGCGGGGAGCCCGGCGGGTTGCGCGCGGCGCTGGAGACCGTGCTGGGCACAGGCAGCAACGGCGCGACCACCCTGCGCGCCCTGGGGTTGGCCTACGGTCCCGACGATGACCTGCGCCTCGGGCCCTTGGCCCGGCACGTGGAGCGCCCCGCGGTCTGCGGTGGGTTGCTGGCCGCCCTGCCGGACGCGGCCTGGAGCGAGGCGGCGCGGGCGCGGGCGCAGGGGATCGTGGACGCGGAGGTGAGGCTGCTGGAGCTCTCGCTGTCCCTGGATTCGACGCTCTGGAGGTACCTCTCGCCAGAGCCGTCCTTGTATCGGGTGGTGCAGCCGCGGGTAGCTGGGGATGCTCCAGAGGTCTTCGGGCGGGCTCTGGCAGCCCTGGAGCAGCTCGATCGGGGGGAGCCGCAGGATACTGCAACCGCTCGTGCACTCGTCGGCGGGTTGCGCCGTGGCCTCCAGACCCTCTCAAACGCCCCTCCTCCCCTGGCCACCTCATCCCGCCTGCTGATCCTGGCCCTGCGCCTCGCCAGCGTGCGCCATCCCGACGACCTCGCTGACCAGGCGCGCGCCATGGCAGAGCTGGAGAGGTTCCTCGGGCCAGACCCCGCCGCATCGGATCCGATCCTGTGGAGTGCTGCGCAGCTCGCTGTGGCGCGCGCGGAGTTCGCCCACCGCACGGAAGCCCGCGCGATCGCTGTGGTCGAAGCACGGGTGCGGGCGATCCAGGCGCGTGTGGAGGAGGGCCGTGCCGAGCTGCTGCCGGGCTCGGGGGCGATACGCACGGCCACGGTGGACCTCGCCATCGATCTGGCGATGGCGAGGGGAGATTTCCGCGGGGCGTGGGGTGAGCTGGAGAGGTGGAACGCCGAGAAACGGACCAGGCCCGGGCTCGCCGCTGTGCGCGTCAAGCGTGCTTTGTGGTGGGCGGCTCGCGGCGAGCTGAACCGCGCGTTGTTCACCTTGCGCAACAAGGTACTGCCGATCCTCGACAGGGAGGGGGCACTGCGGGAATCGCTGGAGGTGAGGCTCGAGGTGGCGCACCTCCTGATCGCCCAAGGGGAGATCGACGAGGCTCGGCGGGTGCTGCGAGAGCAGGTGCTTCCGCTCACCCAGCAGCACGGCGGAGATCGCCAGCGCGCCATCGCCTCGAGGTTGAAGGCAGCGGTGGACGCCCGGACAGGTGAACCGCACGAGGCGCTGCGGACGCTCCGCGAAGAGGTGCTCCCCATCTTCTCTCGCGCTGGTGACCTGCTCCAGCAGGCCGGCACGCGGCTCGTGATCTCGGGCGTGCTGCATGGGCTCGGAGATCTGGACGAGGCTGCCGTCGTCGCGCGCGAGGCGGTCGCTACCTACGCGCGGCTCGGGGCCGCGCTGGACCTGCTCCGTGCGCGCGTTCAGCTCGCGGGTCTCCTTCTGCGGCAGGGCGGCGATGCCGAGAACCACGGCGAGGCCCGCCAGCTCCTCGCCCAGGCCCGGGCCACCGCCAGTCGCCTCGGACTCCCCGAGGCTGCCCGCATCCAGGCCCTCCAGGCCCAGCACGGCTGGCAGGACGACCCGCTGCCCGAGGAGGCGTGAGGCGCGCAGGCCTCACCCCACCCCGAACCCCGCCTCCTCGATGCGCCACTGGGTCCAGTCGCCCAGGGGCCGCGCGCCGAGGCGGCGGTAGAAGCCGTGGGCCAGCTCGTTCCAGTCCAGCACCGAGAAGTCGATCCGGCCGCAGCCGGCGGCGATGGCGCGCCGCGCCACTTCGCCCACCAGCGCCCGGGCCACGCCCTGGCCACGGAAGGCGGGCCGGACGTAGAGCTCCTCGATCCAGATGCCGGGCTTGCCGCGCCAGGTGGAGTAGTTGGGGAAGAACAGGGTGAACCCGGCCACCTCGCCCTCGATCTCGGCGAAGACGCAGGAGAAGGGGGGCGGTTGGGCGGCCAGGTGGGCCGCGAAGAGCTCCGGGGTGGCTTCCACCGCCTCGGGCGCGCGCTCGTAGGTGGCCAGCTCCAGCACCAGGGTGTGCAGCAGGGCCCCATCGTCGGGCGTCGCGGGGCGCAGCCTCACGGGGCCCTCTTGCCCCGGGTGCGGTACGGCTCGGCCATGCGCTTGACGTGGGCCTCGAGGCTGGCGCCGCGGGCCACGCGGATGTGGGCCACCTCGACCTCGCCGCGGAGCACGGCGGTCTCCTCCACCGTGAGGACCTCGCGCACCCTCAGCCGGCCCTCCACGGTGCCGGCGATACGGGCGCGGGCCACGTCGGCCTCGCCCTCCAGGCGGCCACTGGCGCCCACCTCCAGGATGCCCTCGCTGTAGATCCTGCCGCGGAAGCTGCCGTCGAGGCGCAGGCGGCCCTCGAAGGTCAGATCGCCCTCGAAGGCGGCACCGGGCCCGAGGAAGCCGGTGAGGGGAAGCTCCTCGGGGGGCACCTAGCGCCCCTCGCCGCTGAGGATGTCCACCAGGCTGACCAGCTCCTCCTCGCTGGTGTAGCGGATCACGATCTGGCCGCCCTTTTTTCCCTTGGCCCGGATCTGGACCGGGGCGTTGAGCTGGCGGGCCAGGAGCTGCTCGGCCGCCGCGTAGCGCGTGGGCGCGGGCTCGTGGGCCGGGGTGCCGGCGGCGTTGAGCTGGGCCACGCGCTGCTCGGTGCCGCGCACGGACAGGCCGCGCTCCTCGATGGCGGCCAGCAGGGCGGGGAGGTGCTCGGAGGAATCCAGCGCCAACAGGGCCTTGCCGTGGCCGGCGCTGATGCGGCCGGCGCGCAGGGCCTCCAGGGCGCGGGGGGGCAGGCGCAGCAGGCGCAGGGCGTTGGTGACCGTGGAGCGGTCGCGGCCCACGCTGCGGGCGACCTCCTCGTGGGACAGGCCGTGGGCCTCCACCAGGCGCTGGTAGCCCAGGGCCTCCTCCACGGCGTTCAGATCGGAGCGCTGGAGGTTCTCCACCAGGGCCAGCAGCAGGGAGTCCCGCTCGTGGTCGGCGCGGTCGGTGACCAGCACGGCGATCTCGGTCAGGCCCGCGCGCCCGGCGGCCCGCCAGCGGCGCTCGCCCGCGATCAGCACGTAGGCGCCGTCGAGCTCGCGCACCAGCAGGGGGGAGAGCAGGCCGTGGGCGCGGATGCTCTCGGCCAGGGCGGCCAGATCCGCCTCGTCGAAGGCCTCGCGCGGCTGCTCCGGGTTGCGCGTGACGCGCTCGATGGGCACCCGCAGGAGCACCGGCCCGCCCGCGGCGGTGGCGTGGACCGCGCGATCGGGGATGAGGCTGGACAGCCCGCGGCCGAGGCCCGAGGGCCGGCCGCGCCCGGCGTTCACTTGGCCACCTGGAAGGAGGCGACCGGGACGCGCTGGGCGTGGCGGGCCAGCAGCTCGGCGGCCAGGGCCGCGTAGGCCCGGGCGCCGCGGCTGGAGGGGTCGAAGTGCTGGACGGGGCGGCCGTAGGAGGGCGCCTCGGCCAGGCGCACGTTGCGCGGGATCACGGTCTCGAAGACACCCCGGCCGAAGACCTCGCGGGCCTGCGCCTCCACGTCCCGTGAGAGGTGGGTGCGCAGATCGGCCATGGTGATGAGGACCCCCTCCCGCACCAGGCGCGGGTTGAGGTCGCGCTTGACCGCCGCGACGGTGTCCAGCAGCTGCCCGAGCCCCTCGATGGCGTAGTACTGCGCCTGCAGCGGGATCAGCACCGAGTGGCTGGCGGCCAGCGCGTTGACCGTGAGCAGGCCCAGGCTGGGGGGGCAGTCCAGCAGGATGTAGTCGAACGGGCGGCCCCAGGCCTGGAAGGCGGCCCGCAGGCGCTGTTCGCGGCGCTCCAGCGTCACCAGCTCCACCTCGAGCCCGATGAGGGCGCGGGAGGAGGGCACCAGGCGCAGGCCCGGCCAGGCGGTCTCGACCATGACGTCGCCGAGGGACTTGAAGCCGAGCAGGGCGTCCGCCGCGCCATACTCGTTCTCGTCGCGGGGAAAGCCGAGCCCCGAGGAGGCGTTGCCCTGGGGATCGAGGTCCACGAGCAGCACGTCGCAGCCGCGATCGGCGAGGCAGGCGGCGAGGCTCACGGCGGTCGTGGTCTTGCCCACGCCACCCTTCTGGTTGGCGATGCTGATGATGCGGGTCATGGCCGCCCTTGCTTGGGAGAGGGGAGATGGGGGATTGGGCGAGCAGGGGAATGCTCGGGGGGGATCGCCAGAATACCGCCGGACGCGGGAGATGGCAACGCGGGGAGGGCGTTGGGGTGGTATCCTGCGCTCTCCCCGCCTCGGAGGGCCCATGCGTTCCCTGTCCCTGATGTTCCTCCTGCTGCTCGGCGCCTGCCGCACCGACGACTCCAAGCCCGACACGGGCCTCACCGGCGACGACTGCACCTGGTATGCCGACGCCGATGGCGACGGCTGGGGCGCCGACGGGGACAGCGCCCTCGGCCCCTGCGGCGATCCGCCCGCCGGCTCCGCGGCCGAGGGCGGCGACTGCGACGACGAGGACCCGGCGGTGAACCCCGGCGCGGCCGAGCTCTGCGACGACGTGGACCAGGACTGTGACGGCGAGGTGGACGAGGACGCCACCGACGCCGGGACCTGGTACACGGACGGCGACGGCGACGGCTACGGCGATCCAGACCTGGCGCTCACGGCCTGCGAGGGCCCCACGGGCAGGGTACAGCAGGGTGGCGACTGCGACGACGGCGACGCCACGGTCCACCCCGACGCCCCGGAGCGCTGCAACGGCCTCGACGACGACTGCGATGGCGCGGTGGATGAGGACGTCGAGGATCACTGGTACGCCGACACCGACGAGGACGGCTGGGGCAACGCGGAGGCCACCCTGGAGAGCTGCGATCCCGGCGAGGGCTGGACCGACGTGGCCGGCGACTGTGACGACAGCGATCCTGGCGTCCACCCCGAGGCCGAGGAGGTCTGCGATGGGCTGGACAACGACTGCGATGGCGTGGTGGACGAGGATCTCGGCGCCACCTGGTACGCCGACGCGGACGGCGACGGCTACGGCGATCCCGGGCTCACCCTCGTGGCCTGCGAGCCCGGCCCGGGCTGGGTGGCCGACGCGAGCGACTGCGATGACGCCTCCTCCGCCATCCACCCCGGCGCCACGGAGCGCTGCAACGGCTACGACGACGACTGCGACGCCCTGATCGACGACGACGATCCTGACATCGCCGACCAGGTCACCTGGTACGTGGACGACGACGGCGACGGCTACGGCGACGGAGAGGTGCTGGCCTGCACCCAGCCCGCCGGCACCGCCCCCTGGGGTGGCGATTGTGACGACGCCGACCCAGCCTACAACCCGGGCGCCACCGAAGACGACTGCACAGACCCCAACGACTACAACTGTGACGGCTCCACCGGCTACGCCGATCTCGACGGCGACGGCTGGGCCGCCTGCGAGGACTGCGACGACGGCGAGGCCACGATCTACCCCGGCGCTGCCGAGGTCTGCGACGGCGTGGACGACGACTGCGACGGCACGGTGGACGAGCCCGACGCCGTGGACGCCGACACCTGGTACGCCGACGCCGACGGCGACGGCTACGGCGAGCCCGCCAGCACCACCGCCGCCTGCACCGCCCCCAGCGGCTACGTCGCGGATGACAGCGACTGCGACGACGGCGACGCCTCCGTGAACCCGGCCGCGGCCGAGGTCTGCGACGGCGTGGACCAGGACTGCGACGGCAGCGTGGACGAGGGCGTGCTCTCCACCTTCTATGCCGACGCGGACGGGGACGGCTTCGGTGATGTGGGGGCCGTCATCGAGGCCTGCGGCGCGCCCAGCGGCTACGTCGCGGACGCCACCGACTGCGACGACGGTGCCGCGGCGGTCAACCCCGCCGCCACCGAGGTCTGCGACGGCGTGGACGACGACTGTGACGGCCTGGTGGACGAGGCCGACGCCAGCGGCGCCCCCACCTGGTACCAGGACGACGACGGCGACGGCTACGGCGATGCCGCCGCGGACACCGTCGCCTGCGCGGCCCCCAGCGGCTACGTCGCGGACGCCACCGACTGCGACGATGGCGACGCCGCCGTGAACCCCGGCGCGGCCGAGGTCTGCGACGGCGTGGACCAGGACTGCGACGGCGCCATCGACGAGGGCGTGCTCTCCACCTTCTTCGCCGACGCGGACGGCGACGGCTTCGGCGACGCCGCCTCCTCCACCACCGCCTGCGCGGCCCCCAGCGGCTACGTGGCCGACGCCTCCGACTGCGACGATGGCGACGCCGGCACCCACCCGGGCGCGGCCGAGGTCTGCGACGGCGTGGACCTGGACTGCGACGGGGCCATCGACGAGGGCGTGCTCTCCACCTTCTACGCCGACACCGACGGCGACGGCTTCGGCGACGCCGGCAGCGCCACCACCGCCTGCGCGGCCCCCAGCGGCTACGTGGCCACCGCCAGCGACTGCGACGATGGGGACGCCGGTGTGAACCCGGCGGCCACCGAGCAGTGCGACGGCGTGGACCAGGACTGCTCCGGGAGCCTCTCCTGGCTCGAGGAGGACGGCGATGGCGACGGCCTGCTGGCCTGCGAGGACTCCCTGTGGCTGGCTACGGACGGCGCCATCAACAACACCCCATCCTCCAGCGGTCGCTACGGCTCATCCCAGGCCGCGGCCCTGCTGGCCGCCTGGGGCGTCTCCTTCGACGAGGCGCGCCACAGCAGCGCGACCCTGACCGCCTCGCTGCTGGAGGACTACGGCCTGCTGGTGGTCCATGGCCAGGCCATCGACGGCGCCTTCAGCGCGGCCGAGGCGGAGGCCCTGGAGGACTGGGTGCGCGCCGGCGGCAGCCTGCTGTACGTGGCCTACCACCCGAGCGCGTACACCTGCGCCCAGGTCAACAGCCTGCCCGCGGCCTTCGGCATCACCTGCACCGGCTACGCCTCCTACTGGGGCGGCATGGCCAGGCCCACCGGCACCCACGACCTCACCGACGGCGTCACCGTCATGGTGGGCATGGGCGGCGAGCTGTGGGCCGCGGCCAGCCCGGCCCTGACCGTGCTGGCCTACTCGGCCCTGCCCGCGGAGGTCGCCGTCGAGCTGGACGCCGGCCGCGTCGTGGGCCTCTCGGACGAGTGGCTGCTGTACGACGCCGGCACGGGCGCCGCCGACATCTCCACCGGCGACAACCAGCGCGTGGTGGACAACGCGTGGGGCTGGCTGACGGACTTCGCGCTCTGAAGCGGGATACAGTCAGGGTCGCTGCCCCCCGCCAGGAGGAGTGACATGCCCGCGAAGAACCAGGCCTCCACCGAGGGCTACCGGCGTACGGCCCTCCGCCGGGTCCACATCCGGGGGTATCGAAGCCTTCGGGATCTCACGCTGGAAGGCCTGCCGGACCTCGTGGTGCTGCACGGCCCGAACGGCGTCGGCAAGTCCAACATCCTGCGCGCGGTGCGGCTGGCGCTGGCGGCGGCGACGCAGGAGGGCGAGCTGCCGATCGGGCGGGAGAACGGGCGGGATCTCTCGTGGGTCGAGGCGGACCGGCGGCTGGGGTTTCGGGCGGACGATTTCTGCGCCAACGGGCCGCAGCGGCTCACGGTGGAGCTCGGGCTGGACCTCGGCCCGCGCGCCGTGGAGGTCGTCAAGCCGCCTGAGGGCGGCGCGCTCGCCACGCTGAGCCTGGCCTTTGTCCTGGAGAGCGTGCAGAGCACGGGGATCCGGTTCTGGTTCGAGCGGGCCGAGCTGGATGGGGGCCGGTCGCTCGGGCCCGAGACCGAGCCCCGGCGGAGGTCTCAGCTGCAGCAACTCGATCAATGGCGAGCGAACCACGCGAACGCCGTCGCAGTCTTCGAAGCCCACAGGGTGCAGCTTGCTGACGCCCAGACCTCCGGTCAGGGCCAGGCGGCGCGGAGTCAACAGCTCCAGGCTCAGGTGCGGCAGTACGCCGCCTCCGTGGAGTCCGCGGCCTCCCAAATCCGCGCCCTCGAATCCCAGCTCGGCGAAGCGGCCTTCCTGGCCGAGCGCGTCCGCCGCACCCTGCTGCCCGGCCTGCTGCGGATCAGCGAGGCCTACCGGGTGCCGGACACCCGGGACGATCCGCAGGGCGCCCTGTTCCGCGCCTACCTGTCGGAGGATCTCGGGGAGCGCAGGGTCATCCAGCGGCTCGGGCGCCTGCTCGGCGCCGCCCACCTGTTCGGGGCCGAGGGCGGCGAGGTGACCCCTTCCCCGTGGACAGCACCACCTACGCCGAGCGCCAGGTACGCTTCCAGCACCCCGGCGGCGGCGAGCTACCTCTTCGCAACCTCGGCACCGGCGAGCAGCAGGTCATCTTCCTGCTCGCGAGCGGCGTGATCACCCCGCACCCCATCGCGCTGATCGAGGAGCCCGAGGTCCACCTGCACGCCGGGCTCATGGGCCACCTCGCGCGGGTGCTGCGCGACGCCGTGGCCGGGCACGACGGCCAGCCCGACGTGGACCAGCTCTGGATCGCCACCCACCACCACCACTTCGCGCTGGCGCCCGAGTACCTCGACGTGCGGCTGGAGGAGGGCGAGACCCGCGTCTGTCGCGAGCCCCGGGCCAAGGCCGCGCGGCACTTCTTCGAGCCCGGCCCCATCTGGGAGGCGCTGCGCCAGCTCGCCGGCTCGGGCGACCGCGCGGCCGTGGTGTTCCGGCAGGCCGATGGCACCCCCGTCACGGCCGGCGAGATCCTGGACTCCATCGAGCGGGAGGGCGCCAGCGGAGTCGCCGGCGACTACGCCCGCCAGCTCACGGAGCACATGGTGCTGTCCATGCGCAAGCGGGCCCAGAAGGCGCCGTGAGCGGCTACGTCCTCGTCTCCCTCTGGGCCAAGGACGACGAGGCCTCGGCGGCGGCCCACGCCATGGCAATGCGCGCGCACGAAATCCAGCCGGCGCTGGCCTTGATCGCGGGCGAGGCGCCCGACCGCGGAGAGATCCGGCGCGCGTTGGAGGCCGCACCGGGGGCGTCGCTGGTGATCTTCGGCCACGGGGGGGCGCACTTCGCGGCACGTCGAGGGGGTGCCTCGTGGGCTTGCGCAGCGGAGTTGGCCGCTTTGGCCCCGGGTCGCCGCGTCTACGCCTTCGCCTGTGACACCTTCACCCCCACACCCAAGCTCCTCTGGCAGACCTTTGGCGACGAGGCCGTCCGGGCCTGTGTCGGCGTGTTCGTCGGTCACGCGGCGCCGGTGATGTCCCCCTTCGCCTACGAGGGCTCACGCCGAGACGCCCGCGAGCGCATGGAGCGGGGCGTCCTGGCCCTGATCGCGGCCTTCGTGGCGGGCGTGGACGACGAGGATGTCCTGCGCAACCTGGGCGCCACCGAGGCTGTCGACGACGACTCGGTGATCGAGCTGGATCTCCCGAGCGCAGACCCCGACCAGGAGGGCGCCTTCGGCTGGAGCAGCGGGTTGTTCCTGCACGCCTTCCGCGCCAGCCTGCGGACGCGCGCCAAGCCCCTGGCCTAGGCCTGTCGCGCCAGCTCCAGCACCTCCTCCGGCATGGGCACGACCTTGCGCGCCGCCAGATCGATGATCACGAAGGTGAAGCGCGCCTCGGCCGCCTGCTGCCCGTCCTCGCGGATCATGTGCTGCAGGATCACGCCCTTGCGGCGGTCACAGGACTCCAGGCGGGTCTGGATGCGCAGGCGGTCGTGGAAGCGCACCTCGCGGCGGAAGTCCACCTCGACGCGCACCACCACGGGCCCGAGCCCCTGCCCGGACATCATGTCGGAGAACCCGCCGCCGCCCTCCTCGGCCCACTCCCAGCGGGCCCACTCGAAGATCTCCAGGAAGGCGGCGTTGTTCAGGTGTCCGAGCTGATCCACCTGGGTGGAGCGCACGCGGATGGTGGTCTCATGCATGAGGGCGGTCTCCTCCGTGGGGGCGGGGGGTTATCCCGAACCTCCCCCCGTCGTCCCGGAGCATGCCTTGGCCGGCCCGCACTTCACCCCCGCCCTGTTCACCTTCCTCGACGAGCTCGCCGAGCACAACGACCGCGCCTGGTTCGCCGCCAACAAGGCGCGCTACGAGCGCGATCTCAAGCAGCCGGCGCTGCGCTTCATCCGCGACTTCGAGGCGCCGCTCAAGGGCATCAGCCCCCACTTCGAGGCCGTGCCGAAGGCCTCCGGCGGCTCCCTGTTCCGCATCTTTCGCGACACGCGCTTCTCGAACGACAAGCGCCCCTACAAGACCAACACGGGCCTGCACTTCCGCCACGCCGCGGGCAAGGACGCCCACGCCCCGGGCTTCTACCTGCACCTGGCCCCGGGCGAGGTCTTCGGTGGGTTCGGCCTGTGGGAGCCGGACACCCCCACCCTCACCCGCATCCGCGAGGCCATCGTGGCGCAGGCGGAGCGCTGGGGCGCCCTCAAGGCCGAGCTGCAGATCGCCGGCGTGCCCTGCGCCATGACCGACGGCATGCTCAAGCGCGTGCCCGCCGGCTACCCCAGGGAGCACCCCCACGCCGAGGACCTGCGGCGCAAGAGCCACGCGGCCTCGATCCAGTTCACCGAGATCGACGCCACCGCCCCCGGCTTTCTCGAGCGCTACGCGGCCGCCTGTCGCCGCGCGGCACCGCTGATGGCCTTCCTGTGCGAGGCCGTCGGCGTGCCCTTCTGACGGGAGGCTCCCTTGCCCCTCTTCCTCCTCCTCCTCTCCGGCTGCGCCCTGTTGGACGCCTTGACCGCGCCCGAAGTCGTGAATCCCTACCAGGGATCCGAGCGCCTCACCCTGGACCTGCGCTGCGCGGGCGACGCCCGGGCCGTGCTCGAGGAGCGGCTCGATCTGCTCGATCTGAGCCACGACATCGGCCCGGGTACCGGCGGCGGGCTGCAGGTCGTCGTGCAGTCCGCGGCTCAGCCCGCGGCCCTGGCCCGCCTGCTCACCGCCACTCCCGATCTGGCCTTCCTGCCCGTGGCCGAGGACCAGACCCTGGTGCTGCCGCGCCACGATCGGGTCGAGGAGGCCGCGCTGGACGCGGTACCCGGGCTGCGCCCCGACGTGGCCTTCGACCCCGACGCCATCCACGCGCTGCTGGAGGGCGGCGGCGCGCCCCTGCCGCCCGTGGAGGGCGTGCGCCTCGGTGAGTACGGCGAGCAGCAGGTCTTCGCCGCGCCCGCGGGCGCCGACTGGTCCGCCTGGCTTGGCAGCCTGCCCCTGCTGCCAGGGGCGGTCACCGCGCTCGAGTGCTACCCCGAGGGCGAGGCCCGCCTGTGCAGCCCGGTGCTGCTGGAGGGCCCCGCCACCGTCACCGCCGCGGACATCGTGGATGCCACCCTGAAGGTGGATCCGCAGTTCGGCCGGCCCTACCTGTCCGTCACCTTCGGCCCCGCCGGAGCCGAGGCCTTCGGTGCCCTGACCGCCCGGCTGGTGGACCGGGAGCTGGGCATCGTCAGCGAGGGGCAGCTCTTGAGCCGCCCGCGCGTGATGGAGACCATCGACGGCGGGAAGGCCAGCATCACCATGGGCCTGGACACGGACGGCGAGACCCTCCGGCAGCTCTGGCGGATCTACACCGCGGTGGCCACCGGGCCCCTGCCGGGCGGCTGCAGCGTGGCCGAGGGACCGCCGTGACCCCTCCTTGACCGCGGCTGTCGCCACAGGGGCATTTTTTCCGTAATACTTGTTGGGTTGAGCGTCCCCCTCCTCCTGCGGGTGCCCCATGTCGCGACTCTCCCTCGTGCTCCTGCCCCTCCTGCTCGGCGCCGCCGCCTGCCACAACGTGGGCGGCGTGACCTCGGACGCCGACGGCGATGGCTACGACTTCGCCGCCGACTGCGATGACACCGACGCGTCCGTCCATCCCGGCGCCGACGAGCTGTGCAACGGGCTCGACGACGACTGCGATGGCGAGATCGACGAGGAGGCCGTGGACGCCCCGGGCTGGCACGTGGACAACGACGCCGACGGCTACGGCGACCCCGAGGGCGCGGTGGAGTCCTGCGAGCCCATCGAGGGGCTGCTGGAGGACGGCTCCGACTGCGACGACGCCGACGCATCGGTCCACCCCGACGCCATCGAGATCTGGTACGACGGGGTGGACACGGACTGCGACGGCTGGAGCGACTACGACGCCGACCGCGACGGCCACGACAGCGACGGCTGGGGCGGCGACGACTGCGACGACACCGAGCCCACCATCAACCCCGACGCGGTGGAGACCTGGTACGACGGCGTGGACGCCGACTGCGCCGGCGACGACGACTACGACCAGGACCACGACGGCTTCGACACCAGCCTGGACTGCGACGACACCGACGCGCTCGTCTACCCCGGCGCCATCGAGGTCTGGTACGATGGGGTGGACACGGACTGCGACGGCTGGAGCGACTACGACCAGGATCTGGACGGCTTCGACGCCGGCGAGCACGGCGGCGACGACTGCGACGATCTGGACGCGGCCGTCAACCCCAGCGCCGAGGACCTGCCCTACGACGGGCTGGATTCGGACTGCGACGGCCACAGCGACTTCGACGCGGACTACGACGGCCACGACAGCGACGCCTGGCACGGCGACGACTGCGACGACGGCGACGCCACCATCTACCCCGGCGCCCCCGAGACCTGGTACGACGGCATCGACTCGGACTGCGCCGCGGACGACGACTACGATCAGGACGTGGACGGCTACCAGCTCACCGCCGACTGCGACGACACCGACGCGAGCGTCTTCCCCGGCGCCACCGACACCTGGTACGACGGCGTGGACCAGGACTGCGACGGCCACAGCGACTACGACGCCGACTACGACGGCCATGACAGCGACGCCCACGGCGGCGACGACTGCGACGACACGGACGGGGCCATCTCCCCCAGCGCCGAGGAGCTGTGCGATCTGGCCGACAACGACTGCGACGGCGCCGTGGACGAGGACGACGCGGCCGACGCCCCCACCTGGTACACCGACGCCGACGGTGACCTCTGGGGTGACCCCACCTCCGGCATCACCGCCTGCAACCAGCCCGCGGGCACCATCGCCGACGGCACGGACTGCGACGACACGGACGCCAGCCTGAACCAGGACGACGCCGACGGCGACGGCTTCTCCACCTGCGACGAGGACTGCGACGATGCCGAGCCCACCACCTACCCGGGCGCCACCGAGGTGGCGGGCGACGGCGTGGACAACGACTGCGACGGCGAGATCGACAACGACGCCGACACCTGGCTGGTCACCACGCCGGGCGACTTCGAGCTGGGCGGCCAGGACGGCAATGGCCTGCTGACCATCAACGACGACGGCGAGCTGGGGCTGGCGCGGCTGGTCACGGGCATCGGCGCGGCGGCCGGCACCACGTCGCTGCCCTACGACCTCTCCTCGATGGGGGTGGTGGCCACCGGCGGCTACCTCTACGTCGCGGGGGGCAACACCGGCTCCTACACCTACTCCAACGATGTGCTCTCCGCGCCCCTCGGCTCCAGCGGCGCGGTGGGCTCGTGGAACAGCTCCATCTCCGCGCTGCCCACCGCCACCACAGTGGGCGCCTTCATGACCGACGGGCACTGCCTCATCTTCGCCGGCGGCATGACCAGCTCCGACTACACGGCCGAGGAGGTCTACACCGCCGAGCTCAACGGCGACGGCACCATCTCCTCCTGGAGCGCCCAGGCATCGCTCTCCACGGGCGTCTCCTACGCGGTGGGCGCCGCCATGCGCGGCTACGTCTACGTCATCGGTGGTGAGTACGCCTCCTCCTACTACTACACCTCCCCCACGGCCACGGTGCAGTACGCCCGCCTGGACCCCGACTGCACCATCGACTCCTGGAGCACCACCACCTCGCTGCCCGCGGCCCGTAGCTACGCCGGCATCGCCATGGCCGGCGACAGCATCTACGTGGTCGGGGGCGAGGACACCTCGGGCAACACCAGCGCCAGCGTTTACCGGGCCAGCCCCGGCACCATCGGCACCATCTCCTCCTGGAGCACCGAGGCCTCCCTGCCTTCCTCGCGCGCCCGGCCCGGCGTGGCCGTGCTCGACGGCTACCTCATCGCAGCGGGCGGCGAGGACTCCTCCGGCAACCTGGCCGACGAGATCTACTTCTCCGCCATCGCCAGCAGCGATGCCCTGGGCACCTGGGCCACCTCCTCCACCTCCCTGCCCGAGGGCACCTACAACCACCGCCTCGCCTCGTGGCAGGGCCACATCTACCGGGTGGGCGGGCACCTGTACTACTCCTACTACGGTGCCTCCCGCACCGACACGGTGGACTACCTGACCGCCAGCCATTCTTCGGCCACCAGCGCCCGGCAGACCGCCCTGTCCTACACCTTCGACCTCGGCTCCTCGGCCGAGCTCGTGCGCCTGTCCTGGGTCTTGACCTCGGTCAGCGATGGCACGGCGGCGGTCTGGTACCGCAGCGCCAGCACCACGGGCAACGCCGGCGCCTGGACCTCGCTGGGCAGCACCTCCCCGGCCACCCTGTCCGGTACGGGTCGCTACGTGGACGTCTACGTGCTGCTCTCCTCCAGCACCGGCGATGCCTCCACCCTGGACGAGATCGAGCTGGCCTACCGCCCCTGAGGCCGGCGACGGGGTAGGCTAGGGCGTCCCCCGCGCCCGAGGCCGCCATGAACCCGAAGGAAGCCGACTGGTCGCAGATCTTCACCCGCGCCCTGCTGCAGCAGGTGGGGCGCACGCCCCAGCGCGAGGATCTCGAGCGGGTGGTGGCGGAATTGCGCGCCGCCCGGGAGGATCCGGAGGGCGCCGGCATCGGCCGCCAGCTGCGCGCCATGGGGCTGGGCTCCCTGGCGGGGCCCGAGGGCGCGCTGTTCGTGCGGCAGATCATCGACGTGACCCTCGCCCAGCTCACGGCGCTGATGGACTCCCCCGCCGAGACGCCCCCTGTGGCCGACGGCGCCGACGCGCTGGCCCTGCTGGTGGCCCAGGCCCGCGCGCTGCTCTCTCCGTTCCAGCGGCCGGGCGCGCCCCTGCCCCAGCTCACCGCGGCCCTGCGCCCGCGCGATGGCGACTACGCCGTGGCCTTCCAGCCGGCCTACGCCGCCGTGGCCCGGCAGGCCTACGGCCGGCTCTGGGACGGCGAGCCCCCCGTGATCGGCCCGAAGCCGGGGCAGACCGAGCTGCTCATCAGCGCCGCTCCCGCGGAGCGCATCCTGGCGGAGGGCCCCCCGCCCGCCTTCCCCGGCGGATTCTCCCGCGTCACCCACCTGCTGCTGCCGGGCCCCACCTGGCTGTGCTGGAAATTCGTCCGCCCGGGCCAGGCCATCGGCATGGCGTTCGACGGCCTGTGCTGGTGCGGCGACCACTTCGCCTGGTTCCCGCGCACGTGGCGGGTGCTGGGGCACATCGAGGCCTAGGCCTCCGCCATCTCCCCCCGCGCGGTCTGGAGCTGGGCCTCGGTGACCAGGAACTGCACCCGCCCGGAGCCCGAGGGCACGCTCACATCGGCGCTGAAGCGCTGCCCCGAGAAGGCTCCCAGCGAGACGGCCTCCGACTCCACCCTGAGCTCCCCGCGGCAGGTGTGCCAGTCGAAGGCCACCTTCGGGGTGTCCTCGAAGTAGGCCCGGACGGCCAGCCGCACCAGATCCAGCTGGTGCTCCTCCGTGAGCCGCACGGGGCAGGAGAGGAACACGAAGCCCCAGCGCATGGGGATGAAGGACTGCGGGATGCTCATGGGCGGAGGGTAGCGCTGCGCGGGGCGGTGGGCCAGCCCAGCGAGGGGGAGCTATACAGGTCGGCGCGCCGGCAGCGCGGCGCGATGAGCACGTGGAGCGAACATGGGTCGGCGTCGCGTCCTGGTCCTGATGGCGCTGCTGCTGGCGGTCCTGCACCTCGGCCTGTGCCGGCACCTCACGGTCCCGGGCTACCTGAGCATCGACGAAGGCGTCTACCACCTGATGGCCGCGGCCATGAGCCGCGGCACGTTCGATCTCGGCAACGGCTACCCGGACTTCCCGAGCCAGGAGCTGGCGCTGTACGTCCAGGGGCTGGACAACCACACCTGGCCCCAGCTCGGGCGGCTGGTGGCCCAGTACCCGGCCATGGCCTCGGTGCTGGTGATGCCGCTCTACCTGCTGGAGGGCTACCCGGGCCTCTTCCACACCAACGCCCTGGCCTTCCTGGTGGCGGTGGGTCTGTGCTGGGCCCTGGGCTGGCGCCTGTGGCGCGATCACCCGCGGGCCGCCACCGGCGCGGCCGTCTTCGCCCTGAGCACCTTCGCCTGGGGCTACGCGGTGGCGGCCTGGCCCCACATGCTCCACGCCACCGCCATCCTGGGCGCCTTCTACCTGGTGGTCCGCGCCCAGCAGGCGGCCGGGCGCGCCGGAGTGGGGTTCGCGCTCGCGGGCGGGCTCGTGCTGGGCCTGGACCTTGGCGTCCGGCTCGACGCGCTCTTCGTGCTGCCCGCCGTGGTCCTCCTCCTCCTGTACCGGCGCAGGGTCCTGTGGCTGCGGATCGCCGCCTTCCTCGTGGGAGTCCTCCCCGGGATCGCCTTCCTCTCGCTCACGAACCACGCCAGGTTCGGCACCTGGAATCCCCTCAGCTACGGGCCACAGCGCCCGGACAAGCTCCTCTCCTACGCCCACTTCGCCCTGCTCGGCGGCCTGCTGCTGGCGGCCCGCGCCGGGGCCTACCGCCCCACCATCGTGGCCTTCCTCCGGCGACACCGCCTGCCGCTGGCCGCCGTCGTGCTGGGGGTGGCCCTGGCGCCCTTCGCCGTGCCCGCCCTCCGGTCGTTGCTGATGGGTTGGCTGGGGGGTTTCTACCACCTGGTGATCGACCTGCGCGTCCCTGATGGCGACCTGGGGCGCTTCGGCGCTGACGTGAGCGACACGGGCGGGCTCTTCTACATCGGCGGGTTCAAGAAGTCCGTGCTGCAGAGCCTGCCCTGGCTGCCGCTGGTCCTGGTGGGCCTGCGGGGCTGGCTGCGGCGCGACCCCGACCACGCGGCCACCCCCGCGCTGCTGCTGGTGCCCCTGTTCTACTTCGTGGCCTTCGCCAACCGCGGCCGCGAGGGAGGCGTCTGCCTGAACCTTCGGTACTTCCTGCCCACCCTGCCCTTCCTGGCGCTGGCGGTGGCGCCGGCGGTGGTGGATCTCGGGCGGCGGTTGAAGGGGGGCGGCGCGGTGGCGGCGGGGGCGGTGGCGCTGGCGGTCGCGGCGCTGCTGGCGCGGACCCTGCACGCCCCGGATCCGCGGGCGCTGGAGTCCCTGGTGCTCGCCACGCCGCTGGGCATCGCCGCGGTCCTGGCGGGGCTCGTGGTGCTCTCCTGGGTAGCCCGCGGGCGCGCCCGCGATGGCCTGCGCTTCGCCGCGGCCCTCTGCATGGCGGCGGCGCTGGCCTGGTCCTGCGCGATGCACCTGGGTTACGACGTGCGGCTGGAGCACGCCTGGCGCTCCCAGACCCACCGCCTCGGCGCCATGGCGGCGGCGCACCTCCCGGAGCACAGCCTGCTGATCGTGGACTTCTGCGATCCCTACTTCGGGCTCATCGCCGCCGGCCGCGCCCACGTGGCCTCGCCGGTCCACGACGACGCGAGGGATCTGCCCGCGCTGATGCAAGCCCACCTCGCCCAGGGCTGGCCCGTGTACGGCGCCCTGGCCGAGAAGAACTGGGCCATCCAGGAGGGGCTGCCCTTCATGGCCGACTACCGGGTGGAGCCCGTGGCGCGGGAGTGGCTGGTGGTGCTGGGGCGCATCACGCCGCGGGAACCTCGAGGGTCAGGCGGGCAGGAACCCGAGGCGCTCCAGGGTGCGGCGCGTGACGGGCAGCAGGCGCTCGGGGTGGGGGCGGGGGTCCTCCCAGCGGGGGGTGCCCTCGTGGGAGGCACGCAGAGCGCCGCCTACGATCTTGCAGGCGTAGACCACGTTGATCGATCGCACCCGTGAGGTGGTGTCGGCCAGGGCGTCGAGGAGGGCGACCACCTGGACGTGGTAGCCGGTCTCCTCGCGCACCTCGCGGACCACCGCGTGGGCTGGCTGCTCACCCAACCTCGCGTAGCCGCCGGGCAGAGAGAGCCCGGTCCCGTCGGCGCGGTCCAGGAGCAGCAGCGCTCCGTCACGCTCGATCACCGCGGCCACGCAGGCGAAAGGGGGCAGCTCGTCGCGGCTGAGGGCGGCCAGCAGGCGCTGACCCGCACCGACGGCCCGCAGCGCGGCCTTGTGCAGCGCGGCGCGGGCGTTCACCTCAGCTCCGGGCGCTCGGTCAGGAAGGCCTGCAGGTCGTCGAGGCTGACGCTCTCGTTGCCCATCCGGCCCACCTGCACCGCAGCCAGGCAGCTTCCCAGGTACAGGCCCTCCGGGGTGGGGTGCCCGGCGACGTGGGAGGCGGCCATGGCGGCCAGCAGCACGTCACCGCCACCGACGGTGTCCACCGCGTGGCGCGCGAAGGCCGGGAGGTGGTCGGTCGTGAGGCGCTGGCTGCCCTCCTCGGGCCGGTGGAACACCACCACGCCGCGGTTGCCCATGGTGAGGACCAGCCGCTCGGCCGCGGTGGCCTTGAAGTAGCGCGAGGCCAGGTTGGACAGGCCGCTCTCGTGATCGCCGAACGCGAAGCGCAGCTCCTGCTCGTTCGGGGTGCTCAGGCGGGCTGCGGGGAACTTGAGGATGTTGGCCTGCCCGCTGATGCTGACGTCGGCGAAGCAGGGGATGTGGTGACGGGCCAGGATGCGCTCGATCCCCTGGATCAGCTCGGAGCCGAACAGGCCGAACCCGAAGTCGGTGACCACCACGCCGTCGAAGCGCCCCGCCTCGCGCTGCAGGAGCTGATCGAGGGCATGCACGTCGGCGCTGGAGAGCGGGGCGCTGTGGCCCTCGTTGACCTTGAACACCTTGGTCTCGTCCACCAGGTAGCGGGTCTTGACGTAGACGGGGCGGCGCTCGGCCTCGATGGAGAGCACCTCCACCCCGCAGCCCTCCAGCACGCCGATGAAGCGTCGGGCCGCGTCGCTGCGGGGCAGGACCGTCAGCAGGGAGGACTCGGCCCCCAGGGCGTGCACCTGGGCGGCGATCAGGCCGGCGCCGCCGGCGTACCAGGCTTCGCCGGCCGGTCGCACGGAGAGGATCGGGCTCTCGCTGGCCACGGCGGAGGCCTCGCAGGTGATGTAGCGGTCGAGGATGGGATCGCCGATGACCAGCAGCCTGCGGCCGGCGATGTCCTCGAGCAGGCGCGCCAGCGCGGGCCCGTCGATCCCGTTGCGCCGGCAGAAGAAGTCCACGCGCTCCTGGTCCATCCCGAAGCGCTGCTGGTAGCGACCGATGATGGTGCTGGAGGAGAAGACCACCTCGCCGGAGCTGAAGACAACCCGCCCGCCGTTGGCCTCGACCAGCGCCTTCTCCTTGAGGAAGCGCGGGTCCGCGTTGGTCTCGTACTCCTTGCCCTTGACGTAGATGTCGGGTCTCAGCAGCTCCAGCACCGGCCCGGCCCAGGTGTTGTGGTCCACGCAGACGAAGTCCACGAACTCGAGCGCCGCGAGGTTCTCCACCCGCAGCTCCTCGTTGATGTAGGGGCGGTCGAAGCCCTTGCCCACCACGTCATCGCCGCTCACGCTGACGATGAGGATATCGCCCCGCTCGCGGGCGAAGCGCAGGTAGCGGATGTGGCCGGGGTGCACGATGTCGAAGCAGCCGTGGCACTGGACCACGACCTTGCCCTCCTGGCGCAGCCGCTCGCGGACCTCCGCCAGGTCGGTCGGGCTCAGGTGCTTGCGCTGAACGGAACCGCGTTCGGCTGCCATGGGGACCTCCGGCCGGCCCTCTAACCGTGGTCTCGCGGTTATGGGGCCGCTCCCCCCCTGCCCGGAGCTTGGCGGATGACCCCCGCGGCGGTCCTCTTCGACCTCGATGGCGTGCTGGTGCTGTCGGCACCGGCCCACCTCGCGGCCTACGCGGCCATCCTGGCGCGGGAGGGGCGGGCCTTCAGCATGGAGGACTACGAGCGCGTGGGGCTCGGTCGCTCGCGGCGTGAGGTGCTGCTGCGGCTCCTGCCCGGCCTGGGGGAGGCGCGCCTGGCCGCGCTCATGGCGGAAAAAGAGCGCTTCACCCGCGAGCACATCGCGGCTCACGGCCTGCCGGAGGTCCCCGGAGCCCTGGCGCTGGTGCGCGCGCTCCGGGCCCGCGGCGTCCCCGTGGCCGTGGCCACCGCCAGCCGCACCCCGGGCCTGCTGCTGGGGGCCATCGGCGCCGAGGATCTCTTCGACGCGGTGGTCGGTGGCGGCGAGGTGACGCGGCCCAAGCCCGACCCGGCCTGCTACCTGCGGGCCGCCGCCCTGCTCGGCGTTCAACCCGCTCGTTGCCTGGTGGTGGAGGACTCCCCCCTGGGGGTGCGGGCGGGCAAGGCGGCCGGGTGCCGGGTGCTGGCGGTGACCACCACAGCCACGGCCGAGGCGCTCCGGGAGGCCGGGGCGGATGAGGTGTTGGCGGGGTTTGACGAGGGGGCTCCGTGGGCGGCACGTGACCTCTCCTGGCCAGGTTAGGAGGGGGGGCGGAGCCACCATGTCACAGCCACGCGAGCGCCTCACCGTGATCATCCCCTGCCTCAACGAGGAGGGGAACATCGCCGCCACGGTTCGGTCGGTCTACGCGCTGGAGTCCGAGGTCCCGGTGGATCTCGAGGTGCTGGTGATCGACGACGGCTCCACGGATGGCACCGCGGAGGTGCTGCGGGGCCTGGCGCAGCGGTTCCCCCTCCGGATCGTCACCAACGAGCGCAACCTGGGCATGGGGCGTTCGGTGCTGAACGCGTACGAGCTCATCGCGCCCGGCTCCTGGATCACCGTTCTGCCCGGTGACAACGAGATCGACGCTCGCTCGATCCTGAGCCTGCTGGAGCACAGGGAGCGCTACGATCTGGTGCTGGGCTATCTCGGCAATCCGGTCATACGTCCGGCGGGACGGCGCGCCGCTTCATGGGCCTTCACGACCTTCGCGGGGGCGCTGTACGGCTTCGACTACCGCTACCTCAATGGCCTGAAGCTCTATCGGGTCGAGGTCTTCAAAGGCATCGAGGTCTTCTCCAGCGGTCATGCGTACACCGCCGAGCTCATCGCCAAGGCCATCCTGCGAAGGCCGGGGCTCAGGGTCGGCGAGGCGCCCTTCATCGCGCGCGGACGGGGCGGAGGTCAGTCCAAGGCCATCCGCCCGCGCGCCGTGTTGACGGCGGTCCGGGAGGTCTGGGCTGGTCACCGCTCGGTGTCTCGCTATCGCAGGGAAGTGATCGAGGGCGCAGGACGGTCAGGGCCGGAGGGCCAGTGAGGGCCCCCCCGTTCCTCACGAAGGTCTACGCCGACAACGCCGCCAGAATCGAGGGGCGTCGGAACCTGGCTCGCGATCTCGCGTTGCACTCCATGAACAGCGCCCTCCGCCCCCTGGAGCGGGTCGCGGTGCGGGTCCGTCCCCAAAGACGGCCACCCATCGTGCTCATCGTCGGGGCTCCCCGGTCGGGTACGACCCTGCTGTACCAGCTCATGTCGCGACACCTCGAGGTCGCGTACGTGACGAATTTCATGGCGCGGTTCTGGATGGCCCCGGTGCTGGGGCAGTGGCTCAATGAGGTCGTCCTGCGCGGAGCCAACCCGCTGGCAGGTGAGCTCGAGTCGGCGTTCGGTGTGACGCGAGGCCCCCTGGCGCCGCACGAATTCTCCTGGCTCTGGAGACGATGGGTGGATCTGGAGGCCTCCGACCACCTCACCCGGGCGGAGCTCGAGGCCGTGGACTGGCGACCCCTGCTCGATGAGCTCGAAGCCATGGCTGCGTGGTCGGGGCGTCCCCTCGTGCTCAAGGCCCTCAACCACGTGGACTACCACATCGAGTTCCTCGCCGCGCGCCTGCCACAGGCCCGCTTCGTGCACATCGAGCGCGAGCCGCGCTTCGTCGTGCAGTCCATTCTGGAGAGCAGGGTGGGTCGGTACGGCGATGTCGGCGCCTGGTGGTCCCTCCGTCCACGAGACTGGGCCTCCTGGCGCAGCGCCTCGCCGGTCGATCAGGTCTGCCACCAGGTCAGGGACTGCCTCGAGCACGTCCGGGCGGGCCTCGCCACGCTGCCGCGGGAGCGTCGCCTCGAGCTGTCCTACGAGGAGCTCGTCCGCGAACCCGGGAGCGAGCTGCGAAGGCTCGCTGGCTTCGTGGGATGTTCCCTTCGGCACGTCCACCAGCTCGACTCGCTGCAGCTCCGACCCTCCAACCGGGACCGGGTCGATCCGGAGACCCTCGCGGCCATCCAGACCAGGATCGAGACATGGTGAACCCGAGCCCCGACCTCGCCGCGCTGCCGCGGCCGTTCTATCTCTGCGACCTGGAAGCGGCGGAGCGAAGGCTTCGCGAGATCGAGGAGGCCTTTCGGGCCAGGTTCCCCTGCACGACGGTCGCCTGCTCCTACAAGACCAACTACCTGCCCATGCTCCTGGGGGCCCTGCATGGGGCTGGCGCTGTGGCGGAGGTTGTCTCCATCATGGAGTACGAGCTGGCTCGCCGGCTCGGGGTCGCTCCAGAGAACATCGTGTTCAACGGGACGGGGCGAAGAGAGCACGAGCTCGCGGTCGGGCTGCGGGATGGCGCCCTGGTGATGCTGGAGTCGTGGGACGAGGTGAACGCTGCGTTGTCATGGGCCGAGCGGCATCCAGGCGCCGAGGCGCCGGTCGGTCTGCGGGTCGCGTTGCCGGTCCACGACGGGCCCGGCCGGGGGCACATCAGTCGCTTCGGGTTCGCCATCGAGGGCGGCGAGCTGGCGGCTGCCGCCGACCGGATCGACGCTGGTCGGGGGCTGGCGCTTCGCGCGGTCCATGCACACTGCTCGTCCAAGACCCGCGCTGTCGAGGTGTTCGCCTCCACCGGCGCGATCCTGGGTGCTGCCCTGCGCCTGCTCGGCCCGCGGAGGATCCACATCGTCGATGTCGGCGGCGGGCTCGGATACTCGCATCCGGCCATGCCGATGTCGTTCCCCCGCCTCACGGAAGTCGCGGCCGCGCTTCATCGGGGGCTGGAGGAGGGCGGGGTGGACCCACGGGCGCATCGCTTCATCGTGGAGCCCGGGATCGCCCTGGTCGGCGACAGCACGGCCTACGCCGCCGACGTGCTGGCGGTGAAGCGGAGGCCCGAGCGCTCCATCGCCGTGATCTCGGGTGGCGTCCACACGCTCAAGCCCACCCGTCATCGCCATCGGCTGCCCACGACCCTCCTCGACGCCGGGTTCCGGCCCAGGGTGGGTCCGGAGGAGCCCTGGGACATCGTCGGTCACACCTGCATGGAGGAGGATCTGGTGGCTTCCGATCACCCCCTGCCGGCGATCGAGCCGGGTGACGTGCTCTGGTTCGAGAACGTCGGGGCGTACTGTATGGTGTTCACCCCCCCCTTCATCCACCCTGGTCCTGCCGTCTACTGCGTGCGAGCCGGCGAGATCACCCAGGCTCGACAAGCGGAGAGCTTCGAAGATGTCTTCGCCACCTACCGGATCGAACGGCCCGGTCCTGCTGACCTGTAGCGGAAAGAAATCCTTCTTCCTTCGTATGCTGGCCCGGTCCGCCGGCGCGCCGCGCATCATCCCGGTGGACGCGGATCCGATTTGCTCGGTGCGTCAGCACAGCGCGGACTTCGTCCAGGTGCCGCCAATTGAACCCCCAGCCACCTACGTGGAGGCTCTCCTCGGGATCTGCCGCGAGGCTGGCGCTCGGGCTGTCATCCCTACGAACGACCTGGACCTGCTCGTCCTGGCTCGTGCGCGGGATCGCTTCGCGACCCATGGGGTGCGGGTCATGGGGGCGCCCCCCGAGGTGGTCGAGGTGCTGGGAGACAAGCTGGAGGCCGCCTCGTGGCTCGAACAGCACGGATTCCTGACCCCGCGGACCGTGGGCCTGGAGTCGGCCGCGGAGCTGATCGAGCGCGTCGGTTTTCCCCTGGTGACCAAGGCGCGTTGGGGACAGGGAAGCGCCGGTCTGGCCATCATCGAGGGAAGGGAGCAGCTCGGGCGCCTCCCCGCCACCGCGGTGCTCCAGCCCTATCTGAGAGGTCCAGAGTACAACCTGGACATTCTCCGCGATCCCCGTGCGGGGGTCGTGGCTGTCGTGCCCAAGCTGAAGGTCGCCATGTATGACGGGACGACTCAGCTGGCGCGCACGGTGGACCGCCCCGACCTGGTCGCGCTCGGGGTCGCGCTCGGAGAAGCCGTCGGCCACATCGGGGGGATCGATGTCGACCTGGTGCTCTCGGACCAGGGATGGTTCATCATCGACGTGAATCCCCGCATCGGTGGCGGCCTGCCGACCACCGCGGCCGCCTGTCCGGCCTACGTCGACGCCCTGCTGGCCATCTGTGCCGGTGTCCCGGTGGAGCCTTTCCTGGGTGGATACCGGCGCGCCGTCGAGGTGCGGCGAGACGTCTACTACTACGTGCATCCCGCATCCCCTGGAGACACGATCGCGCCCTGGAACATCCCGTGAGGCCCATCCCCCCCGTCGACCTCCCCGCCCAGCACGCCCCCCTCGAGGAGGAGATCCTCACGGCCGTGCGGCGCGTGCTGCGGCACGGGCAGTTCATCCTCGGGCCGGAGGTGCGGCGCCTCGAGGCGGCGCTGGAAGAGATCCTCGGCGTGCGCCATGTCATCGGCGTGGGCAACGGCACGGACGCCCTGGTGCTGGCGCTGCGAGCCCACGGGGTAGGTCCCGGGGACGAGGTCATCACGGTCTCCCACTCCTTCTTCGCCACGACGAGCGCCATCACGCTGGTGGGCGCCGCCCCGGTGTACGTGGACGTGGACCCCGCCACCATGCTCATGGACCCGGCCCTGCTCCCGGCCGCGCGCACCCCGCGCACCCGCGCGGTCCTGCCCGTCCACCTCAACGGCCACCCCTGCGATATGGGCCGCATCGCGGCGTTCTGCCAGGAGCACGGGCTCGCGCTGGTGGAGGACTGCGCCCAGGCCCTCGGGGCGCGCTGGGGGGGCCGCTGCGTGGGCGCCTTCGGCACGGGCTGCTTCTCGCTCCACCCCCTCAAGATCCTGGGCGCCTGCGGCGACGGCGGGGCCGTGGCGACGGACGACGACGCGCTCGCGGGCTGGCTGCGGCGCGCCCGCGATCTGGGCAAGCTGGACCGGGATCGCTGCGGCGAGGTGAGCGGCAACAGCCGGCTCGATGCGCTGCAGGCGGCCATCCTCGGGGTCAAGCTGCCCCGGCTGGAGGGCTGGATCGAGCGCCGCCGCGCCCACGCCGCAGCCTACCGCGCGGCGCTGGGCGGCTGCGTGGAGCCGCCGCCCGAAGATCCGCCCGACGGCCGCGCCGTCTACACCTTCTTCGTGGTTCGGCACCCCGCGCGCGACCGCCTCATCGGAGCGCTGGCGGACCGCGGGGTGGACGCCCGCGTCCACTACCCCATCCCCATCCACCGCCAGCCGGCCTTCTCTGCCTGGCCGGCAGGGCCGCTGCCCCACACCGAGCGCACGGTGGGAGAGATTCTCAGCCTGCCCGTGACACCTGAGCTGTCGGACGCCGACCGCGAGCGGGTCATCGGGGCCGTGCTCGCCGCCTGCGCGGAGGCGCCGTGACCGCAGGGGGCGCCGGTCGCTCCCGGAAGGTGGCCGCGGTCCTCCTGGGCCTGGCGGTCTCGGTGCTGTTCGCCTGGCTCACCCTGCGCAAGGTCCCCTTCGGGGAGCTGGGCCAGCACGTCCTGGCCGCCTCCGTGCCCATCCTGTCCCTGGCCCTGGTGACCAAGCTGGTCTCGATGCTGTTCATGACCCTGCGCTCGGTCGTGGTCTTCGAGCGCCTGGGTCGGCTCTCCTTCGGGCAGCTCTTCCGCTCCATCGTCATCGTGGTCGGGGGCAACGCCGTCATCCCGCTGCGGGCCGGGGAGGCCCTGCGCATCGGGTACCTGGTGCGCACCGGCGGCGCGTCGGTGGGGGCCTGCGTGGGGGCCGTGGCCCTGGAGCGGCTCCTGGACTCCGCCTGCCTGGTGGCGCTCTTCGCGGTGGTCACGCCCCTGACCATGCTGGATCTGCCCGCGGAGTCCTCGCTCTACGTCTTCGCCGCGATGCTCGTGCTGGGGCTGGTGGGGGCCGTCACGGTGGCGCGCCGGCCCGCGCGGGTGCTGGCCTGGGTCGGGCGGGGGGCGGAGGTGGCCGGGCCCGTGGTGGGCGGGCGCCTCCAGCGACTCGCGGAGCGCCTGGTGGAGGGCCTCTCGTCCCTGCGCACCGCCCGGGGCGCGGCGCTCGCGGTGCTCGCCACCCTCGGCTACTGGCTGGCCATGGCGGCCACCGCCTGGGTGTGGTTGTGGGCCTTCCACCTGCACCTGCCCTGGCACACGGCGTTCCTGGTGCTGTTCTTCTCGGCGCTGGGCTCCTTCCTGCCATCCTCCCCCGGGGCGGTCGGCACCTACCACTACTTCACGCTGCAGGCCCTGCTGCTGGTGGGGGTCGAGCGCGCCCTGGCGACCTCCGTGGTGGTGGTGGGGCACGCCCTGGCCTTCTTCCCCATCGCGGTGATCAGCCTGCCCTTCCTGGTGATCGAGGTGATCGCCCTGGCGCGGGCCCGCCGGGATACCGTGGAGCCCCCCCCCGGTCCATGTGGATGACCCATGCCCGCTGATCTTCCTCCCCTGCGCGTCCTGCTCACCGGCGGCGCCGGCTACATCGGCGCTGTCCTCACCCCCAAGCTCCTGGTCGCAGGGCATGCGGTCACCGTGCTGGATGCCCTCTGGTACGGCCCCGAGACCCTGGGCGCTTGCGCCGAAAACCCGCGCTTCAGCCTGGTCCAGGCCGATCTGCGCGATCACGCCGAGGTGCGCCGCGTGTTGCGCGAAGGCGCCTTCGACGCCCTGATCCACCTCGCTTCCATCTCCAACGACCCCTCCTCCGAGCTCGACCCGGACCTCACCCGCGAGGTCAACCTGGTGGCGCTGGAGCATCTGTTCCGAGCCGCGAAGGAGGCCGGGGTGCGGCGCGTGCTGTACGCCTCCTCCGCCAGCGTCTACGGGGTGAAGCAGACCCCCGACGTCCACGAGGGCCTGCCGCTGGAGCCCATGACCCTGTACGCCCGCTACAAGGCCGAGGGGGAGGATGTGCTGCGCGGCTTGCTGGACGATCGCTGCTGCGGCGTGGCGGTGCGGGCGGCCACGGTCTGTGGGTACTCGCCGCGCTTGAGGCTCGATCTGACCATCAACATCCTGACCAGCTTCGGCTACCACAACGGCGCGATCCGGGTCTTCGGCGGGGCGCAGCAGCGGCCCAACGTGCACGTGGAGGACCTGACGGACTTCTACGTGTCCCTCTTGCGGGCGCCGCGGGATCTCATCCAGGGCGAGGCCTTCAACGTCTGTCGGGAGAACGCCACGGTCATGGAGCTGGCCGCGCTGGTGCAGGCCGAGCTCGGCGAGGCCGTGCGCATCGAGGTGGTGCCGACGGATGACAACCGCTCCTACCACCTCTCCGCGGAGAAGGTGGCGCGCGTGCTGGGCTTCCGGGCCCAGCGGCCCCTGGTCCAGGCGGTGCGCGACCTGCGCGCGGCCTTTGACGACGGGCGGGTGCCGGACTGGGAGCGCGCCTGGTACCGCAACGTGGCCTGGATGAAGCTCCACCCGGAGCTCTGCCGCTTCCCGGCGAGATAGGTACGAGGACCGCTTCGGGCGAGAGGAGCCAGCATGAAGACCCTGGTGATCGGCGCCAACTCCTTCTCCGGGCAGGATCTCGTGGACCTGCTGCTCGACGATCCCGCGCAGGAGGTGATCGGCGTGAGCCGCTCGCCGGAGCGCTCGGCCATGGCGCTGCGCTATCGCACCCGCGCCGACCTCTCGCGCTTCCGCTACCACCAGCTCGATCTCAACCGCGACATGGACGCGCTGCTGGCCCTGCTGGACGTCGAACGCCCCGCGCGGATCGTGAACTTCGCGGCCCAGAGCGAGGTGGGCCCGAGCTGGGAGGCCCCGGAGCACTGGTTCCAGACCAACACCGTGGCGCTGGCGCGGCTGGTGAACCACCTGCGCGGCTGTGGCTGGCTGGAGCGCTACCTGCACGTCTCCACCAACGAGGTCTACGGCAGCTGCGCCGGGCGCACGGTGGACGAGCGCGCGCCGATGAACCCGAGCACCCCCTACGCCGTGTCCAAGGTCGCCGCCGATCTGCTGTTGTCGGTGTATCAGCGCCAGTACGGCTTCCCCCTGGTCACCGTGCGGGCCACCAACGTCTACGGCGCCCGGCAGCAGCTCTTCAAGATCATCCCGCGCTCCGTGATCTACCTGCGGCTGGGGCGCAGGATCCTGCTGCACGGCGGAGGGCACGCGATCAAGTCCTACCTCCACGTGCGCGACGTCTCCCGCGGCGAGCTGGCCATCCTGGAGCGGGGTGCGATCGGGGAGGTATACCACCTCTCCCCCGACGACGGCGTGGCCATCCGGGACGTGGTGCAGGGCATCTGCGCCATGCTGGGGAAGGACTTCGAGTCGTCGGTGGAGAGCACGGCGGAGCGGCCGGGACAGGACGCCGCCTATGTGATCGACTCCAGCGAGGCCCGCGCGCGGTTCGGCTGGCGCCCCACCATCGCCATCGAGGAGGGCCTGCGCGAGGTGGTGGACTGGGTGGGGGCGTACTGGGAAGAGATCCTGCGACAGCCCCTGGAGTACCGCCCCGCCCATGAGTTCACGGCGCGCCCTGCTGCTGGCCGGCCTGGCCCTGGTCCACCTCGTCGCGGCCTGGCTGCTCATCGTGCCGGGCTGGCTTTCCATCGACGAAGGCGTCTACGACGCCATGGCCGCCGCCATGAGCCGCGGCAGCGTGTTCATCGAGAACGGGTATTCCGAGCGCCCCTCCCCGGAGCTCACCATCCAGATCGCGGGCATGGACCAGCACATCGAGCCCGTGGGCGGGCAGCTCGTGGCCCAGTACCCGCAGATGGCCTCGGTGCTGGTGGCGCCCCTGTACCGCTGGGAGGGCTACCGGGCGCTGTTCCACGTGAACGCGTTCGCCTTCCTGCTGGCGGTGGCGCTCACCTTCAGGCTCGGGCGCACCCTGCACGAGGACCCCAGGGTGGCGGACGTGGGCGCGGCGCTGTTCGCGCTGTGCACCTTCGCCTGGCCCTACTCCGTGGGCGCCTGGCCACACATGATCCACCTGGTGCTGGTGCTCGGCGGGGTGACCGCGGTGTTCCAGGCGCTGCAGACGCCTGGACGCGGCGCACTGTCCCTGGCGCTGGTGGCCGGGCTCTCGCTGGGCATGTCCCTCGGGGTGCGCCTGGACGGGCTGTTCGTGGTGGCGGCGCTGGGGCTGGTGCTGCTCTACCAGCGGCGCGTGCGCTGGCGGGAGGGGCTCGCCATCGGCCTCGGGCTGCTCCCGGGCCTGCTCTTCCTGTCGCTGACCAACCACGTCAAGTTCGGCACCTGGATGCCCCTGAGCTACGGCCCCCACGCAAAGAGCAGCATCATGAGCTTCCTGCCCGCGGTGGCCCCGGGGCTGCTGGTGCTCGCCGCACGGGCAATGGTGTACCGCGAGGGGCTGCGCGGGGTGCTGGCGCGTCACCGGGGCAAGATCCTGGTCGCAGGGGGGCTGATGGCCGCGGCGTCGCTGGCCCTCCCGTCCACGCGGGGCCTGCTGCTGCCCTGGGTGCGCTCGGCCTGGGGCCTCTCGGTGGCGCTGACCGTGGGCGGGCTCGGCATCGACCGTGCCGGCTTCGAGGCGGGGCCGGGTGGCGGGTTGTACTACTACATCGGCGGCTTCAAGAAGGCGCTGGTGCAGAGCATGCCCTGGCTGGCGCTCGCGCTCGTGCCCATCGTCGGCTGGCTCCGCGGCCGGCGCGAGGACCGCCACACACCAGCGCTGCTGCTGATCCCTGCCATCCTGGTGGCGGTCTACTCCCAGCGGGGGCGCCACGGGGGGTTGAGCCTGGGCCTCCGATACCTGCTGCCGGCCCTGCCGCTCCTCGCGGTGCTGGTGGCACCGACGGTGCGCTCCCTGCTGGCCCAGCTGCGCGGGCGCCGTGTGGCATTGGCGGTGGTGGTGGCGCTGGGGGTGGCTGCCGCGCTCTCCCCGCTGGCGCGCCCCCTGGAGGTCGGCCCCCATGAGCGCCTGGTGCTGGGCGGGCCGCTGGTGCTCGCCGCGTTGCTGGCTGGCCTGGTGCTGCTGGGCTGGCTGCCCTCGCTGGCGGAGTCCTCTGGTCTGCGGCTCGGGACCGCCCTGGCCACCGTCGCGGCGCTGAGCTGGGCCGCCGGAGTCACCTTCGGCTACGACACTCGGCTCGAGCGCCGGGCGCGCCTGCGCACGCTCTCCATCGCTCAGGCCGTGCAGCAGCTCTTGCCCGAGCGGGCCCTGCTGTTGGCGGACTGGCCGGATCCATTCCTCGGGGCCATGGCCTCGGGGAGCGTGCGCCTGGCCCTGCCCAGCCTCGACGGCGGCCGGGATCTCCCCGCGCTCATCGACCACCACGCCGCGCGCGGCTGGCCCGTATGTGTGGCCTTCGGCAGGCCGCTGTGGGAGCAGCTCCTCGCCCTGCCCGTCATGCAGCGGTACGAGGCCGCCCCTCTCGGGAGGGTGGACGCGCTGTACGTGGGCCGGCTGATACCGCGGGCGACCGAGGCCCCATGAGCTGGCGCTTGGCCGGGCTGCTGGTGGTCGCCGCCACCCTGCTGGCCACCGCCGCGATCTGGGCCCCGGGGGCGCTCCTCTACATGGATGTCCCCTGCCACCTGGCGGAGGTCCACGCGCTGGCCACCGAGATCCTGCCGGGGCAGCGCTGGCTCCACGGCTGGTCCGACATCGCCAACGCCGGTGGGGATGTCGGTGGCCTCAATGCGCCCCTGCCCTGGAGCGCGCTGGCCCTCCTCACCTGGGCCGGGCTGCCCCTGGCGGTGGGCTTCAGGCTCTTCACGGTGGGTTCCGTGGCGCTGTGCGGCCTGGGCGCCATGGCGCTCGGGCGGCGGCTGGGGCTGGGCGTGGGGGCCGCGGCGCTGGCCGGAGTGCTGGTGGCGGTGGCGCCGCTGGACACCCTGGGGATCGGCGGCGCGCTCGGTGGCATGTGGCCCTACCGCCTGGCCAACGGGCTCTTGTTGGTGGGGCTGGCGCGGCTCGATCTGGAGCGCCCCCGGCTCGGGCCGAGCGCCCTGTGGCTGGCCGCGGTGCTGCTCTGCCACGCCTACGCCGGGGTAGTGGCCGCCGGGGTGCTGGCGCTGGTGATGGGGGAGCAGGTGCTGCGGCGGCACTGGACGATGCTGGGGGTGTCCGCGGTGAACGCGGCCTTGGCCGCCCTGATCTCCCTGCCCTGGTGGCTGCCCCAGGTGCGGGGCGGGGCGGCGGCGGTGCAGGAGATCACCCACCTGCGGCCCCTGGCCGCCCTGGCCATGCTGCTGCTGCCCCTGCGGCCCCACGACCTGCTGACCGGGGCACGCCCGGCCCTGCTCGGCGGGGTTTGGTCCCTCGGCGGGGCGGTGGTGGGCGTGGTGGGGCTGGCCGGGGCGGCCTGGCGGCTCTCCCGCGGCGCGCGCCCCTCACCCTGGGCCCTGCGCCTGGCGGGGGCGCTGGGCGTCCTGCTGGCCCTGGCGTTGCTGGGGGGCTTCGGCCTGCTGGGGCCCAACCCCTGGCGGCACCTGGCGCAGGGGCGGGTGGCGCTGGCGCTGGTGGTGGCCGCCGGGCTGGAGCCCTGGCTGGCAGGGCGCGCGCGTGGGTGGGCGCTGGGGCTGGCGCTGGCCGGCCTGACCGCGGTCGCGGGGTATCACACCCTGCCCTGCGGCTGGCGGGTCGAGGATCGCGCCGCAGTGGGCGCGCTCGAGGCCACCTGGGCCGACCTCGCCGCGGCCGCGCCCCAGGGGCGGGTCTACCACCAGGAGACCTTCCTCGATCCCACCTGGCGCGGTCCCCTGGCCTGGTCCCACGTGGGGCCCATGCTCTCGGTGGAGCATGGCCTGCCCACGTTGGGGAGCTGGTACGGCGTCACCCCCGTGCCCACTGTGCCCTTCACCGCCGATCAGGGGGTGGGCCTGATGGGCACGCGGCAAGCGGCGGTGCTGGCGGAACCAGACTGGTTGTACGCCAGGTTCCGGCGGTTCGGGGTGGGCGCGACGGTCACGGTGGAGCCCGCGCTGGAGGCTGCCCTCGGCGCTGATGTCCGCTACCGTCGCGTGGGGGGGCGGGCCCCCTTCGCGGCCTTCGTGCTGCGGGAGGCGCCGCTCGGACCGCTCGGCGTGGCGGATCCCGCGGCGCTGGTCACCCTCGCGGATCGGGGCGCCACCGCGCTGAGCGCGCGGATCGAGGTCGCCGGCCCCGCGGACTTCGTGTTGCGCCAGGCCTGGGATCCGGGCTGGTCCGCCACGCTGGATGGCGCGCCCCTCGCGCTCGCGGCGGGCCCCGACGACGGCCTGATCACCGGCCGCCTGCCAGGGTCGGGGGAGCTGGCCCTGCACTGGCGCCCCCGCTCCCGCCCCTGGGCGCCGCTCGGGCTGGCGGCGCTGGGAGTGGCCCTCGCCCTCGGGGGGCGCTCTCGGCGAGGAGAATCGGCCTGAGCCATCCACTCGCCGTCGAGAGTGGGCCCGAACCATCCACCCTGGCAGCCTCGGCAGAGGGCGAGCACCGACCAACGCGACTTTTCGGCGTATGGACGCCCACAGGCAGCCCGAAGTGGATGCCTCATGTGGGT
>JBDRKM010000206.1:0-4185 GCA_043814015.1 Pseudomonadota bacterium | reverse complement strand
GGGGGGGGGGGGGGGGGTGGGCGGGGGGGGGGGGGGCGGCCCCCCCCCCCCCCCAAACAAAGGGCAGCGCGGGGCGGTGCGATCACCTTGGGTTGCGGGCGGAGCCCCGCGCTGCGTTGGATGAACCTGACTTCGGCTGGCAACGCAGATTCCATCCTCGACGCCGCCGAGGCCAAGCGCTTCGTACTTCTTCGAGAATGAAACACACAAGATGTATCACACATGTATCACCCACTGCGCTGTGACCCGCTGGGGAGCGCAGGCCGCCCGGGGCGGGTGGCGGGCGATCACAGGTCCGGGAACAGGGTGGCGCCGAGCAGTACGTAGGCGGCGCCGTCGGGTTCGCTGGAGACCTCCAGGGCGGGCGCTGACACCAACAGATCGTCCAACCCATCTGCGTCCAGATCGCCCGCCGGCGCGACCATCATCCCGTCCCCGGCGGCGGCCGCCTCGCCCAGGAACCAACCGTCGTGGTCGGTGAGCAGGTTCAGGGAGCTGGCGGACGGACCGAAAGGACCGAGCATGAGGTAGGCCTCCCCCCCATCGGTGGAGAAGGTAGAGGCCGCTGGGGCGGCCACGAGCAGGTCCGCGAACCCGTCGCCGTCCACGTCACCTGCGCCGGAGACGCGGGACCCGGCGCCGTCCCCGGCGGCCCCGCCGTACAGCCTCTCCGCGTAGAACCCACCGATGGTGGAGGAGCCCGTCGGGGAAGCCGTGATCAGGAAGGCCGCCCCCGCGAGGGCGCCGCCGGTGGAGTCACCCGGACCGCCGACGAGGAAATCGCCGCTACCGTCACCGTCCACGTCGCCGACCATGGCCACGGAGGTCCCCAGGGCGGCATTGGTGCTGTCTCCCGTGATCTTGGCGTCTGCGACGGACAAGGCCACCGTTCCGCTCGGGGTATGGGTGAAGGCGTAGACCGTGCCGGCGTTGCTCCGGTAGGACGAATCGCCGGGCGCGCCGATGATGAAGTCGTCGAGACCGTCGCCGTCGAGGTCATCGCCGCCCGCCACGCTCGTGCCGGCCAGGGCATCCGTCATCTCGCCGGTCATCAGGACGTCGGCGGTGGAGAGGCTCTGCTCGCCCAGCACGGGCCCGTAGAGCAGGTAGACCTCGCCGGTGGAGGTGGTCGAGGTCGATTTGTCCACGCGGGGGGCCCCCACCATCAGATCGACGACCCCATCTCCGTCGAGATCGCCAGCGAAAGCCAAGGAAGTACCGGCCTGATCGCCGGCGGCCATGCCTCGCAGGGTGGCGTCGGCGTCCACCAGGGCGCCGCTGGTGGGGCCGGGCCCCAGGAGCAGGTAGGCCGCACCGGTCATGGGGCCCAGGCTCTGCTGGCCGAGGGCCCCGATCAGCAGGTCGTCCACGCCATCGCTGTCCGCGTCCCAGCCGCCGTCGAGGGCGACCCCGGCCTGACTGCGGTCACTCTCGCCCACGAAGCAGGTGGCCGTGGCGGACAGGGCCACCCGCCGCGACCCCGTGCCCGTGAGGCTGGTGATGAGCCCAGCCGGATCCGCGATGACGCAGGCGGAGCCGGGGCCGGGGGTGGAGCCGTCGAAGGCCCTGGCGCCCACCGCGATCCCGAGGCCGCCGCCGAAGTTGCCGGCGGGGCCGATGCTCGACCCGGTCTCATCGCCGGCCGCGCCCTCCAGGATCAGGTCGGCGGAGGCGAGGGAGAGCTCGGCGCAGGTCTGGGCATAGCCATCACAGTCGTCGTCCACGGCGTCGCCGCACAGCTCGGCGGTGCTCGGGGACACCGCCGCGTCGTTGTCGTCGCAGTCACCCCCATCGGTGACGGCGTAGGCGGGAGGATCACAGTAGTACCAGAGGCGGACGTCGCTGCCCCAGCCGTCGCCGTCGCGGTCGTGGTGGTAGGCCACGGTGCCCAGGGGCGCGGGGTCGCGGTCGTCCGCCAGGCCGTTGCAGTCCTCGTCGATGTTGTGGGCGTCGCACACCTCGGGCAGGCCGGGGTTGGCCCCCGCGTTCCCGTCGTTGCAGTCGAGGCCCCCGAAGGAGGCGGAGTCGTAGCCGTCCCGATCGGCGTCGTAGTCGCTCCAACCGTCACAGTCCTGGTCCAACCCATCGTAAAAGGGGTCCTCCATGCCGGGGTTCACGAGGGGAGCGCTGTCGTCACAGTCGCCCTCGGCCCCGGTGAACCCGTCGCCGTCATGATCGAGGGTCGGGCACAGGGCGTTGGCGGCGCCCGGGCTGCCGAGATCCGAGCGCTCCTCCCAGGCCACGGGCGCCGCGCACCAGCAGGCAGGATCATCGTTGTCCTCGGCGTTGGTGCAGAAGGGATCCAGGGAGAGGCTGGCCCCGCTCGCGTCGGGCATGGTCGCGCCGTCGTCCCAGCTGACCTGGTCCAGGACCAGGTCGCCGGCGCGCAGCGTGAGCACCTCGCGCTCGTTGGAGAGCAGCAGCGGGCGGGCGATGCAGTGCGGCTCCACACCGCCGTTGGCGGCCGGATCGGCCTCGGCCGCCGCGATGGCGTAGCCGCCCGGCGCGAGGGTGCCGCCGTCGATGCAGTCCAGTATGGCCGCGTCGCCCAGGCCGCCGTCCAGTGCCAGCCCCTGCAGGAACACCGTGTCCTCGCCCTGGTTCAGGATCTCGACCCACTCCCCGGCCAGGTCGGACACCCGCGCGGGGTTGGCCATGATCTCGGTGAGCACCAGCGCGCCGGCCTGGAACCGGCCCTCATCGATCAGGCCGTCGCAGTCCTGGTCGCGCCCGTCGCCGTCCGTCTCGGTCGCCTCGGGATGGACGGCTGGATCGGTCTCATCGCAGTCGTGCTCGGCCGGCCCGCAGGGGAGCCAGCCGTCGCCGTCGGCGTCGAAGCCCTCGTCGATCTCCCCGTCGCCGTCGTTGTCCAGCCCGTCGCAGGCCTCCGTCTCGAGGCAGTCGGCGGTGCCATCGCCATCGGCATCGCCGAAGCCCTCGTCGATCTCCCCGTCGCCGTCGTTGTCGCGGCCGTCGCACTCCTCCACGTCCACGCAGTCGGCGATGCGGTCGCCGTCGGTATCTGTGAAGCCCTCGTCCACCACCCCGTTGCAGTTCTCGTCGCGGCCGTCGCACACCTCGTACTGGCCGGGGTGGACGCTTGGGTCGCGGTCGTCGCAGTCGCCGAGCTCGGGGCTGTAGCCGTCGCCGTCCTGGTCCACGTAGGCGGGCCCGGTGTCCCAGGGGAGCGGGTCCGGCTCCACTGGGGGCGGCGTGTCCTGATGAGGTGGTCGCGAGCAGGCCGTGAGCACGAGCAGGGAGAGCGTGGGCAGCATGGTCTGGACCGCGGGGCGGGATTGCATCGGGACCTCCGACCCCAGCCTACTCCCATTTACAGCCAGCCGCCCGGCTGGTGCCACCCTGGCCCGGAGCATAGGAGAGGGCGGACAGCCGCGACGGAGCGAGAATGAGTGGTTTCTTCATCGTCCTCATCGGCCTGGTGGTCGTGGCGGCAGTGGTCAAGTCCTCGATCAACACGCAGCAGGCGCGGGCCAGGGCCTGGGGCCAGTTCGCGGCCAGCCGTGGGCTGACCTTCCACGAGGCGCCGCTCGGCGGAACGCCACGCATCAGCGGCACCTGGGGCGGCGTGCCCGTGACCCTGGCGTTGGAGTACCAGGGCAGCGGCAAGAACCGCACGGCCTACACCCGCGCCACGGCGCGGATCCAGGCCGCTCTGCCGCGGGGCCTCACCGTCAGTGCCGAGGGGTTCGCCGATCGGTTCATCAAGCTGCTCGGCGGCCAGGACATCCAGGTGGGCCTCCCGGAGCTGGATCAGAAGCTGCGGATCAAGGCGGACGATGAAGGGGGCGCCCGCCGGGTGTTCCAGAACTGGCGCTTCCGCCAGGCGGTCCTGTCGTTCGTGCTCTGCGGCCGGGGGGCCACCCTCAGCCAGCACCAGGCCACCGTCGCGCAACAGGGTTTCTTGAGCCTGCCCAACGAGCTGGCCGGGCTGCTGGACCTGGCGGCGCGTTGCGCGCGCGAGGTGGACGCCTCCTTCGGAGGTGAGCCCGCCACCGGCGCGTCCGGGGGCTCAGCCCAGCCCGCGGCGGGTGTGCAGGTGGGCCTCTCCGATCCGGTTCGGGCCCCACGGCTCGGCTCCGGCGCCGCGCCGACCGAGGCCCCGCTGAGTGCGCCGGATCGCCCCTCCCCGTCGCCCGCGCGCCCCGCGCCCGTTCACCCCGCGGC
>JBDRKM010000205.1:0-15234 GCA_043814015.1 Pseudomonadota bacterium | reverse complement strand
CGAGCGGTCCCGGGCACGGCGAGGCGAGTTACCAGACAGGCCAACCCCACCCCGAGGCGTCCATGAGCCAGCTCCAGGTCCCCGCGACCTACGTCGCCCGCAGAAACTTCTTCAACTTCCTCGGCATCACCTGCCGCATCCTGGACAAGGCCGGCGGGCTGCTCTTCTTCGTGAAGATGAAGGCCTTCAAGCTGCGCGAGGACATCACGCTGTTCAAGGACGCGGCCCGCACCCAGCCCATGATCAGCATCAAAGCCCGCCAGATCATGGACTTCTCCGCCTGCTACGACGTGGTGGACGTGGGCACGGGTGAGAGGGTGGGCGCCTGTCGCCGCAAGGGCTTCAAGTCCATCCTCAAGGACGAGTGGGAGCTTCTGGACGCCGACGACGCCCTGGTGGGCCACGCAAAGGAAGACTCCATGCTCCTGGCCCTGATCCGCCGGTTCCTCTCCAACCTCGTCCCCCAGACCTTCATCGTCGAGGCCATGGGCGAGAAGATCGGCTCCCTCAAGGGCACCTGGAACCCCTTCCTGGTGAAGTACGCCGTGGACTTCTCGCGCAACCAGGGCCAGCTCGACCCGCGCCTCGGCCTGGCCATCACGGTGCTGCTGCTGACCATCGAGGGGAAGCAGAAGTAGGCGGATTCGCAAGGTTCCCGTAAAATCGGCCCCCGAGGGAACCGCTCCTCGGCGCCTGCTGACTGGACCTGTGCGGCCACGAGCCGCGCCAACCCCAGTCGGCGGGATGAAGCATGTCCACCCCACGCGCGCCCCTCGCGGGCAAGGTCATCCGTGTCGGTGTCGTCCAGAACGGCAAGATCATCCTGGAACGCCGCCTCGATCCCGGTGAAGCCCTGACGGTCGGGGCCAGCCCGAAGGCGGTGGTGTCCGTCCCCGACCCCCGCCTGCCGCGGCGCCACCCCCTGGTGGTGCCCCGGGGAGGCGGCCATCAGCTTCAGCTGCTGCCGAACCTGGCGGGCAAGGTGTCCCTGGGAGGACGCCTGCTGAGCCTGGAGGAGGCTCGCCAGGGGGCGCGTGGCGGGCGCGTGCTCCTGGGCGCCAGGGACCGCGGCTCGCTGAAGGTCGGCGATTTCACGGTGCTGTTCCAGTTCGTGGACGCGCCGCCCACCTCCCTGCGGGAGCTGGCTCGTCCCTCGTTCCGCCCACGCCTGCTGGACGACGACGATCCCGTCTTCATGGGGTTCTTGGGGCTCTTCACCATCCTCGCGGGCTCCTTCGCGGCCTACACCGCCAGCGTGCCCACGCCCGCGCTGGTCTCCATCGACGACCAGGTCGCGCTCTTCGCCCACATCACGCTGCCACCGGCCCCCGCACCCGAGATCGCGCCCGAGGTCGTGCCCGAGCCTCTCGTGGACCCGGGGCGCACCCGGAGGGTCGAGGCGCCCGAGCCCGAGGTGGCCGCGGCCGGGTCCCGGGAACCCGAGCGTCCCATGACGGCGGAGGAGCGGCTGCTGCGCGATGCCCAGCGCAGCGCCGACCTGGAGCGCTCCGTACGCGAGGGCTCCCTGCTGATCAAGGTCCTCGCCGGCACCGGCGAGAGCTCCGGCGGCTGGACCCTGCCCGGCGGCGCCTGGGACGGCACCGAGGTGGACATCGACTTCGACGCCGCGGACGCCAGGGACCGGACGGTGTTCACGCAGCTTGGCTGGCACGCGGGGGACGGCCGAGCCCTCGATCATGCTGACAAGGACATCCAGCTGACCACCGCCCAGGGCGGCCGCAGCGACGTGACCGGTGTGGGCTCTACCCGCGTCACCGGCACCATGCGCGCGGACCACATCAAGACCCCCGAGGGTCGCCCGGACGCCGCCCGCGTGCGCGCGGCGATCCAGGGCTACCAGGGCCGGATCAAGGCTTGCTACGAGCGCCGCCTGAAGGAGGTCCCCAACCTCGCGGGCCGCGTCGAGGTGGCCTGGGTCGTGGACCACGGCCGCGCGTTGGAGGTGGAGATCCTCTCCAACAGCAGTGATGACCTCGAGCTGGAGTCCTGCATCGCGGACTCGGTGAGCCACTGGACCTTCGACGTGGACATCGCCGACTTCCCCGTGAGCTTCCCCTTCGTGCTGGCGCCAGGGTAGGCCCTACCCCTCCTCCGCCTGCTGGATGAGCTGCTCCAACAGCGCCTTGGCGGCCTCGGGGATGACGGTGCCAGGCCCGAAGATGGCGGCGGCGCCGGCGGCGTACAGCGCCTCGTGGTCGGTGGGTGGGATGACACCACCGGCCACCACCAGGATGTCGGGGCGGCCGAGGGAATCGAGCTCCCGGCGCAGCGCCGGGACCAGGGTGAGGTGCCCGGCGGCGAGCGAGCTGGCGCCCACCACGTGGACGTCGTTCTCCACGGCCTGCCGCGCGGTCTCCTCCGGGGTCTGGAACAGGGGGCCGACGTCCACGTCGAAGCCCAGGTCGGCGAAGGCGGTGGCCACCACCTTCTGGCCACGGTCGTGGCCGTCCTGGCCCATCTTGGCCACCAAGAGGCGCGGGCGGCGGCCCTCGAGGGCCGCGAAGCGCGCCGCCAGAACACGCACGTCCTTGATCTGATCACGATCCACGCCAGCCTCCGTTCCGTAGACATCGTGCACCAGGCGCGGGGCGGCCTGGTGGCGGCCGTAGACCTTCGCCAGGGCCTCGGCCATCTCGCCCACGGTGGCCTTGGCGCGGGCGGCGTCCACCGTCAGCTCCATGAGGTTGCCCTCGCCGCGCGCGGCGGCGTTCGTCAGGGCCTCCAGGCGACGGCGTACATCGCTGGCATCGCGCTCGGCCCGCAGCTCCTCCAGGCGCCGGCTCTGGGCGCCGCGCACGGCGGAGTTGTCCACCTGGCGGATGTCGATCTTCGCCTCCTCATCCACGCGGAAACGATTGAGGCCCACGATGACCTGCTTGCCGGCGTCGATCCGGGCCTGGGTGCGGGCCGAGGCCTCCTCGATGCGCAGCTTGGGCAGGCCGGTCTCGATGGCGCGGGCCATGCCGCCCAGTTCCTGGACCTCCTGGATGTGGCCCCAGGCACGCTGGGCGAGATCGTGGGTCAGGCGCTCCACGTAGTAGCTGCCACCCCAGGGGTCGGCGACGCGGCAGGAGCCGCTCTCCTGCTGCAGGTAGAGCTGGGTGTTGCGCGCGATGCGGGCGGCGAACTCCGACGGCAGGGCCAACGCCTCGTCGAGGCTGTTGGTGTGCAGCGACTGGGTGTGGCCATGGGCCGCGGCCATGGCCTCCACACAGGTGCGGGCCACGTTGTTGTAAGGATCCTGGGCGGTCAGCGACCAGCCGGAGGTCTGGCAGTGGGTGCGCAGGGAGAGGGACTTGGGGTTCTTGGGCGCATACGGGGCCAGCAGCCGGGCCCAGAGCAGGCGCGCGGCGCGCAGCTTGGCGACCTCCACGAAGAAGTTCATGCCGACGCCGAAGAAGAAGGACAGCCGGGGCGCGAAGGCGTCGATGGGCAGGCCCGCGGCCATGCCGGTCTGCACATAGTCGAGCCCGTCGGCGATGGTGTAGGCCAGCTCGATGTCGGCGGTCGCCCCTGCCTCCTGCATGTGGTAGCCCGAGATGCTGATGGAGTTGAACTTCGGCATCTCGGCGCTGGCGTAGCGGAAGATGTCGGCGATGATCCGCATGGAAGGCCCGGGCGGGTAGATGTAGGTGTTGCGGACCATGAACTCCTTGAGGATGTCGTTCTGGATGGTGCCGGCGAGCTGGGCGTGGGAGACCCCCTGCTCCTCCGCGGCCACCACGTACAGCGCCATGATGGGCAGCACCGCGCCGTTCATGGTCATCGAGACGGACATCTGATCCAGCGGGATGCCGTCGAAGAGGATGCGCATGTCCTTGATGGAGTCGATGGCCACGCCCGCCATGCCCACATCGCCCATGACCCGCGGATGGTCCGAGTCGTAGCCACGGTGGGTGGCGAGATCGAAGGCGATGGAGAGGCCCTTCTGACCCGCGGCGAGGTTGCGCCGGTAGAAGGCGTTGCTGTCCTCGGCGGTGGAGAAACCGGCGTACTGCCGCACGGTCCAGGGGCGGGTGACGTACATGGTGGCGTAGGGGCCGCGCACGAAGGGGGGCAGGCCCGGCCATGTGCCGAGGTGCTCCACGTCCTCGAGGTCGGCGGCGGTGTAGAGCGGAGCGATGGGGATGCCCTCGGGGCTCATCCAGGGCTCGAGGTCCTGGCCGGCGGCGGCGGCCTGCCAGGCGGCGAGCCGGGCGGCGGGGGCCGCGGGCAGCGGCAGCTTGGAGAAGTCCGGGATCCGGCTCATGCCTGCACCCCCAGATCGCGCTGGAGCGCTTGGAGATCGGCGAGCACGTCCCCGCCGAAGAAGAGGAAGCGGCCCACCCCGGCCGCACGCCAGGCAGCCTCGTGCTCCGCGGCAGGCCTGCCGGCCAGCAGCACCTGGCGGGCACCGGCTGCCAGGAGGCCTGGGGCCAACACTGGAACCAGCTCCGGATAGGCCGGGTCGGGGCCACAGATGACGGCGGCCAGCGCGCCCTGCTCCTGGACAGCCCGGGCGCAGGCGGTGGCCGCGGCCTCCGGGCTGTCGAAGCCACCCACATCCAGGGCCTCGAAGCCTCCCGCCGCCAGCAGGTTGGCGATCCAGAGGGCGCGCACGCGGTGCTTGGGCACGGGCCCGAGGTTGGCGAGGAAGATCCGCGGGTGGTGGCCGCAGGCCGCGCGGTAGCGATCCGCGGCGGCGCGCAGGGCCTCGAAGGGCTCGGCCTGGCGAACGGCCAGCAGGGGGGCGCGGCGCAGGGGGGCGCCGTCGGAGCGCAGCGCGGCCGCCATGGCCCCGAGGGTGGCGCCATCGGCGGCGACGGCGAGGGCCGCGCGGGTGGCCAGGCCCTGCCCCACCACGGCCTCCTGCAGCGGATCGAGGCGCACCATGGGGTGATCCGCGCGCCAGGCGGCCAGGGCGCAGCCGGCCAGATCGGCCACATCGTCCGGATCGGCGGTGGGGCGCTCCACTGCTGCTTCGTCCAGCATGGGGAACTCGGAGACGCCGGTGATCGGGTCTCTCCTGCGGGCGGCGGCGGTGGCGCGGCCCTGGGCCACTGCGCCGATGCGCTCGGCGAGCCAGCCTGAGTCGAGCGCGGCGGCCACGCCGCCCTGGGCCTCGATGGCCTGCAGCTCGGCCCAGCCGGCCGCGATCAGCTGCTGGGTGAGGTGCTCCACGTAGTGGCTTCCACCCGCCGGATCCGCCACCAGGTGCAGGTGGCTCTCATCGCGCAGCAGGTGCTGGATGTTGGCGGCGATGCGGCGGGAGGTGGCATCCGGCGGGCCGAGGGCCTCGTCGAAGGGGCCGGTGGCGATGGAATCCGCCCCGCCCACGGCGGCGGCGAAGCCCTCGGTGGTGGAGCGCAGCAGGTTGACCCAGGGGTCGCAGGCGGTGCGATCCCAGGGCGAGGTGCGGGCGTGCAGCACCATGCGCTGCTCGGCTTCACCCCCGCCGCAGGCCGCCACCACCCGGGCCCACAGGGCGCGGGCCGCGCGCAGCTTGGCGATCTCCAGGAACAGATCGCCGCGCAAGGCGAAGACGAAAAGAACCTGGGGCGCAGCTATATGGACGGAGAGGCCATGGGCCTCCATGGCGCGCAGGTAGGCCACGCCGGTGGCCAGGGCGATTCCCAGCTCCTGCACGGCGCTGGCGCCGGCGGCGTGGTGCGGCACGGTGCTGACGTGCACCGCGCGCAGCCCGGGGGCCTCGGCGTGGCACCAGGCGGCCAGATCGGACAGCTCGGCCAGGGCCTGCTCCAGGGAGCCGGGCAGGCGGCCGTCGGCGGCCAGGGCGCCGAAGGGATCGAGGCCGAGGGAGCCACGCAGATGGGCGGGCGCGACCCCGCGGGCCTGCGCCGCGACGATGTGCAGGGCGGCCAGGGGCAGGCTGCCGCCACCGAAGCTCACCGGGAAGGCGGTGAGATCGGCGGAGGCGAGGGTGTCCATGAGATCCTGGGCCGTGGAGGCCAGCAGGCCGCCACGCCCGGCCAGGAACAGGGCCTGTTCGTCGTCGGGATCGAGCCCGGCGCGCGTGGCGCCATCGAGCTCGATCCAGGCAGAGCCGAGGCCGTGCGCCATGTCGGTGGCCAGGGCCGCCGCCAGACACTCGGGCTCGGCGTAGGCGTAGCGCTGGCGCACATCCCAGCCGGCCTCGCGGTCGGGTACCGGAGCACCGCCGCGGGTGAAGGGGGCCAGGCCGGGCATGCCTGCGGCGTCGGCCGCGGGGGCATCGGCGGGGCCGTAGACCGGCTGGACGGAGAATCCCTCGTGAAGCCGCGAGACCGCCACCTTGTCGAAGGGCGCGCCCTTGAGGGTGGCCTCGGCCGCGGCGCGCCAGTCGGCGTAGCTCCGGGGCGGGAAGAAGGTGGAGAGATCCAGGTCCTTGCTGGTCATGGGCGCATCCCGTGCGGAGGGGAACGGACGACTAGCCCCGGGGGTGGGGGGCGGCAAGGAGTGCGGGATCAGGGGTTTGGTGCTGGCCGCCGGGAGGCATACCCCCCGATCTTGACGCCGCGCGGAGGTATGCCCTTGAAGGTCGACGCTGGAGGGGGGGCATACACCCCGATCCTGACGTGAGGGGGAGGTATGCCCTGCGATCCTGACGTTTGGCGTCGACTTCGGCGGGCATGGGGGGCCGAAGGCGTCAGGATCGGAGGGTATAGGTGCCTCTCCCTGGGATCCTCGCCCGGCCAGCCGGATACCGCGGTCACCAACGTCCGCGTCGGCGGTGGGAGCACCGGGGCCTCAGCCGACCTTGACCACCTGGACCGGGCGCTGGCCACCGCGGCGGCGCCCATGGCGGGACCTGGGGCGCTGAGCCTGGGCGGGGGAGGGATCGGGCTGTGGGCGCCGCGGCTCGGGGGGGCTTGGGCGCGGGCTTCGGCGCAGCCTGAGCGGGGCCGCCGCCAGCCTCGGCGCTCTCGGGGCGGCGCTTCTTGCGGCGGCGCTTCTTCTTGGCGGGCGGCTCGGCGGCGGGCTCGACGGCGGCGGGCTTGGCGGCGGACTTGGGCGGGTCTGGCGGGGGCTCGAGGTTGAAGCGCGGCGCCCGGGGCGGCCGGGCCGGGGGCAGGCCGAGGGCCTCACGGCGCTCGCGCGCCTCGCGCTCGATGTCGGCGATCTCGGCCAGCAGGGCCTCGGTGTCCGCCTGCACCGAGGAGCCCCGGTAGGTGCCGGTCAGCGGGGTGTCCGGGGTCAGCTCGCCCTGTTCGTAGAGGGCCCACATCTCCTCGCCGTAGCGCATGCGCCTGAGCTGGGGCGCGTAGCGCCCGAGGATGCGGGTGAGGTTGTTGACGTCGCGGATCAGCATCCGGCGGGCGTTGTTGTTCACCGCCGGATCCACCGCCTGCGGGAAGTCGATGAGCACGGGGCCGTCGCGCCCCATGAGCACGTTGAAGTCGGACAGATCCGCGTGGATCAGCCCGCCACAGAGCATCTTCACCACCTCGCGCAGCAGCCGGTGGAAGACCTCCTGGGCCTCGGCGCGCTGCAGCGTGCGGTCCGCCAGGCGCGGGGCTGGTCGCCCCTCCTCGTCGCAGACCAGCTCCATGACCAGCACGCCGTCCACGAAGTGGAAGGGCTCGGGCACGCGGACCCCGAGGCCGCGGATGCGGTACAGCGCGTCCACCTCGGCGTTGTGCCAGGCGTCCTCCTCCTCCCGGCGCCCGAAGGCCGAGCGCTTGTCGATGGCGCGCTGGCTCCTGGAGCTGCGGACCTGGCGCCCGTCGAGGTAGTCGGCGCGGCTGCGGAAGCCGCGGGAGCCCAGCTCCTTGTAGACCTTGGCGACCCGGGTCTCCCCCCCGGAGCGCACCAGGAAGACCTCGGCCTCCTTGCCCGCCTGCAGCGGCATGAGGACCTCCTCGATGATGCCTTGCTCGATCAGGGGGAGGAGTCGCTCGGGGGTCCGCATTCGTGCCGCTCTCGGGTGGTTCGAGGCGTCAGCCCGTCGTGGGGAGCGCCTGGTCCGCGAGGCTAACCCCTCGGAGGGCCCGCGGCGCGTCGCCCTCGTTCAGTGGAGCCGACGCTGGGTCCGAGCTACTCCGCCGTGATCTCGACCTCGGCTTCGCCGACGGCCACCGGATCGTTGTCGTCGTTGATGTTGTCCCAGCGGCGGAACAGCTCCACGGTCAGGCTGCCAGCCGCGAGATCGCCGATCTCCATGTCGATGTCGTACAAGCAGTCACACTTGGCCGTCTGGGAGGGGTTCATGTCCACGGGCTGGACCAGCACGGACAGGGTGTCGCCCTCGATCTGGTAGTAGCCCTCCACGTCCTGCTCGCAGCGGAAGTGGGCCTCGCGGTAGTGCAACGAGGCCGCGCCCACCCCGCCCTCGGCCTCGAGGCGCTCGTCGTAGTCCTCGTAGGGGTCGCCGCCGCACTCGCCCTGGGTCAGGGAGGTGACGAGCATGGCGTCGGCCCAGTCGTCGGGCAGGTCGGGGGCGCAGGCCATGGAGAGGAGGGGCAGGAGGCTGACGGGGAGGAGGCGGGTCATGGGTGCTCCACGATGTGGGGGGGATGCCGGGGCAGTGAGCAAGGCGCGTGCCAGAGGTGATTATGCTCTTGTTTCAGAGAATATGGCACGATGGGGGTTCCCGGGCGCCGGACCGGGGGCGCACGATCGCGGCGCGGCGATCAGGGCCTCCCCGGTCCCGACGGGCCGCGCCCCCGATCCGCGCCGGCCTCAGCGATCCTCACGCGGCTGGCGGATGAGGGCCCCCACGTCCAGGGGCCCGCTCAGCAAGCCGGCGTCCGCCATGAAGGCTGCGGCGTCCACCAGGCCGGTGATCTCGACCCCGGAGAGGCGGGTCCGCGCAGGCCCGGTGCGCTGCGCGTTGAGGTTCTGCTCGACCGAACCCGACAGCTCCAGCACCTCGGCCTCCCAGGTGGCGCCGGAGGCCTCGTTGAACCAGGCGTCGGCCTGGGCGCGATCGGCCCGGAAGGTGTCGTAGGCCCCGGCCAGGGCGCGCAGGAAGGCGGCGTCCGCGCCGCGATGCGCCACCAGGTAGCGGCTGTCCATGAGCACCACCGAGGTGACCACGCCGTGGGCCAGCAGGCGGACCTTCTTGCTGGTCTCGAGCCTGGCCAGGGCCGGATCCCAGGCGGAGCCCGCGGCGATCTCGCCCCAGCGGCCATCGGTGGCGCCCGCCTCCACCAGGGCGAGCTGCTCCGCCAGGCCCATGTTGACCGGAAAGACGTCCTCGCCAGGGGTGAGCCCGGCCTCGCGCAAGGCGGCCAGGGTCTCGCGCTGGGCCGCGGCGCCGTCGGGGATGGCGACCTTGCCACCCTCGAGATCGGCGATGGACTGGGCCGTGGAGCCGGTGGGGACGAAGGTGCCGACGCGGCTGGCCATCAGCCGCCCCACGATACGCCAGTGGGGATCGCGCGCGCAGAGCATGAGCGCGGGTTGATCGGCGGCGAGCACCACGTCCACCTCGCCCGCCAGGGCAGCCTCGTTGAGCGGGCCGTCGTGGGTGAAGCCCACCAGCTCGGGGGCGTAGCCCTCGCGCGTGAGGAGGTCGGTGTGGACCAGAATCTGGGCCAGCTGGCCCTGTGTGGCCCAGGTGGACTGCCAGCCGATCCGCAGCGGCTCGGCGATCGTGGCGCGCGCGGGAGCGCCCGCCGCGATGGTGTCCGGGGCCGACGGCGCCGGCTGGTCGCAGCCGGCCAGGGCGAAGAGCAGGGCGAGGGCGCGCATGGGACCTCCACCTGACCCACCTACCATCCCTTGGGCGCCGACGTGACCGGAAATGGTGAACCACTCCCGACTGCCGCGTGGGACGCCGACGGCGACCACATCTCCCACGGCGGGTCCCGGACCGACGCCGCCATCCACGGCCCGGGTTGCACCCACGTCACCACCGCACACGAGCACGGCTACCACGACTGTTCCACCGGGTTCAGGTGCTGCGCGGAGCTTGGGGGTTGACTCGCACCGCAGCAATAAAATAGGGTCCGGCACCCCCCAGCCCAGGAGAACGCCGTGCGCCGACACTGGCTCATCTTCCTCGCGACGCCCGCCCTGATGGCGCAGAAGTGTACTGGAGACACCGGCAACTCCGGCACGGACTCCGCCTGCGATGCGTTCTGCGCCGCCTCCGCGGAGGCTTGCCCCTCGGACACCGAGTGCGAGCACTCCTGCGACGAGGCCCCGAACGGCCCGACCTCCGACGACGTGGCCTGCATGGAGGCGGCCACGACCTGCGACGAGGCCTCCCCGTGCTGGACGCCGCTCTACCAGCAGTAGCCCACAGCGGCCCGCGCGCCTCCAGCCCACCGCGACGGCGGATGCCCGGATAGGGGCTTCCCCATGCCCCCCTCCCCCGCCCGCGCCCGCCTGCTCGTCCGGCTCCTGCTGGTGGGGGCTGTGTTTCTGGCCTTCGCGCCCGCCCTCCACGGTGAATGGCTCAACTGGGACGACAACATCAACTTCATGCAGAACCCCCACTTCCGGGGGCTCGGCTGGGAGCAGCTGCGCTGGATGTGGACGGACACGGCGGGGGTCTACGTCCCCCTGGCGTGGATGAGCCTGGGCCTCAATTTCCTCTCTGGAGGCATGGACCCGCGGGGCTACCACGCCCTGAACGTGGCGCTGCACGCAGTCTCCGCCCTCGGGCTGTGGTCCCTGCTGGAGGCGCTGCTGGCCCGCACGGCGCCCGGGGTCGCGCCCGGCGATCGCCGCTGGGCCGCGGTGGCCGGGGCGCTGTTCTGGGCCCTGCACCCCCTCCGGGTGGAGTCGGTCGTCTGGATCACCGAGCGCCGCGACGTCCTGTGCACCGCGCTGCTGTTCCCGGCCGTCACCCTGTACATCAGAGCCGTGAGCGCACAAGGCCGCCGCCGCGGGTGGCTGCTGGCCGCCTCCTGCGCCCTCACCCTGGCCTCCATGCTGGCCAAGGCCCACGCCATGACCTTCGCCGCTGTGCTGCTGGTGCTCGACCTGCTGGTGCTCGACCGCTGGCCGCGGGAGCGCTTCGGGCGGCTGCTGCTGGAGAAGGTGCCCTGGCTGTTGCTCGGTGCGGGGATGGCGCTGGTGGCCGCCGGGTCCCAGGTCAGCGGTGGCGCGGCGGCCTCCTTCGCCAGCCACGGGCCCGCGGCCCGCGCCGCTGTCATCGCCGAGGGCCTGCGCTACTACGCCCTGCAGACCCTGGCCCCCGTGGTCCTGACCCCCATCCAGCCCCTGCTGCTCCCCATCCACCCGCAGGAGCACCTGCTGGCCGGGGCGGTCGCCCTCGCCGGCGCCCTGGGCACCCTCACCCTGCTGGTCGTTCGTCGGCGGCGCCTCGCGGCGGCGCTGCTGCTGTATGCGGTGCTGCTGGCCCCCGTCAGCGGCGTGCTCCAGTCGAGCCCCAACCTGGTGGCCGACCGCAACTCGCTGGTGGCCACCGTGCCCTTTGTCGCCCTGTTCGCGGCCGCCGCTGCCTGGGCCCTGCCGCGCCGCCGCGGGCTGACCATCGCCCTCCTGGTGGCCTGGCTGGGCGCCCTGGGCGCGGTCACCTTCGGCTACGCCGAGGCCTGGAGCCACCCGCTGAAGCTGTGGGCCCTGCAGCTGGAGCGCTTCCCCGAGCACCCCCAGTCGCACTTCCTGATGGCCCAGAGCCTGGATGAGGCGGGCCGCGACGCCGAGGCCATCCCCGCCTACCAGGCCGCCCTGCGCTTCGGGCACCCGGCGCCGGACCAGGTCCGCCTCGCGCTGGGCCACTGCCAGGCCGACGTGGGGAGCTTCGACGAGGCGCTGCCCACCTGGGCCCGCATCCCCCCGGATTCCCCCCACTACGCCGAGGCCCAGGCCTTCACCGGGCGCGCGCTGTGGTCGCTCGGACGACGCGGGGAGGCCCTGGAGGCCTTCAGCCGCGCCGCGGCGGCCGCGCCGGGGGATGCGGAGTACGCGGAGCTGCTGCGGCGAGCGCGGGAGGCCGGCGGGGCCCTGGAGCGATAGGGTCCCCGATCACCCGGCCGGAGGTGCGCTTGATCCGCGGTCAGGACCTGGCGGAAGGAAAGGCGCGCCCGGCCGTGGGCGGCAAGGCCGCGGGGCTGGCGCTGCTGCTCAGGCAGGGGCTGCCCGTACCGCCCTTCCTCGTGGTGCTGCCGGAGGAGGAGCTCGCCGGGCTCGACGCCGCGCTCGCGGATCTCGGCCCCGGCCCGTACGCGGTGCGCTCCTCGGCCCTGGCCGAGGATGGCGCGCGCCACTCCTTCGCCGGCCAGCTCCAGAGCGTCCTGGGCGCCGCCACCGCCGAGGAGGTACGCGCCGCCATCGCCACCTGCCGCGCCTCGGGCGGCTCGGAGCGGGTCATGGCCTACGGCGCGGCCCGGGGCATCGAACCCGGCCCGGTGGCCGTGGTGGTCCAGCGCATGATCCTGGGCCGGGCCTCGGGCGTCCTGTCCACCCGCGACCCCGGCCTGCCCGAGCACTGCCTGATCAGCGCGGCCTTCGGCCTGTGCTGGGGCGTGGTGCGGGGCGGCGCCGACTGCGACACCTTCCGCATCGACACCCAGGGCGAGTTCACGGCCCAGATCGAAGAGAAGCGGATCCAGGTGGAGCTGGTGGAGGGGGCCCTCACCGAGGTGCCCGTCCCCGAGGCCCAGCGGACGGCGCCGGTGCTCTCGGAGGCCCAGGCGCGCCAGCTCTGCGCCTGGGGCCGCGCCATGGAGCGCCTCGAAGGCCGCCCCCAGAGCATGGAGTGGACCCTGGAGGGCGATCGGCTCTGGCTCCTGCAGGCCCGCCCCATCACCGCCCCCGTGCCCAGCGGCCGGCGCCTGCTGTGGGACGACGCCACCGTCGTGGGGAGCTGCTCCGGGGTCACCACCCCCCTCACCTGGTCGCTCGCCCGGAGCGCCCAGCGCACCTTCTGCCGCCGGTTCTGCCGCGTCATGGGGGTCCCGGCCGCGGCCGTCGCGGAGCACGACGCCGTCTTCAGACGCATGTTCGGGCTGATCCGCGGGCGCATCTTTCGCAACCTCGACGCCTCGCAGCGCATGCTCACCCTGCTGCCCGGCTTCCTCCGCCGCCGGGCGGCGGTGGTGCAGCTGTTGGGCGTCTCGGAGATGGCCGCGGACGAGGATGCCCTGGTGGCTGCCTCCGCCTGGCAGCGCGTGACGCACGGGCCGCGCCTGGCCTCCTCCCTGACCTGGCGCCTGCTGTGGCTGCGGCGCGACCTCCGCCGCCTCGAGCGCGACTTCACCGAGCTGCACGGCCGCTGGCGCGCCCGCGAGCTGGACACCCTGTCCCCCGAGGAGTTGCTGGCCGCCCACCACGAGCTGCAGCGCGGCGTGCCGGCCCGCTGGGCCGCGCCCCTGCTCAACGAACTCTTCACCCGGGTCTTGTACGGCGCCCTGTACGACATGTGCACCAGGGATCTGTGCGGCGGCGACGCGCGCGCGGGGGCTCAGTACGCCAACGCCCTGCTCGCGGCCCAGGGCGGACTGGAGAGCACCGCGCCCACCATCGAGCTGCTGCGCCGGGCCGCGCGCCTGCGGGCCGCCCCCTGGGCCACCGAGCTGTTCGACGGGCCGCTCTCCGACGGGCAGATCCTGGCGGAGGCCCGCCAGGAACCCAGCTTCTCACGCTGGCTCGACGACTGGCTCCGCCGTTGGGGCGATCGCTGCGTGGGCGAGCTGAAGATCGAGGCCGAGCCGCTCACCGCGCGCCCCGAGCGCGTCGTGAGCGCGCTGCGCGGCTACCTGCGGGGCCAGCCCATCGACCCCGATCACCTGGGCGAGGAGGCCCGTCGCCACCGCGAGCGCGCCGAGGCCGAGGCCCTGCGGCGGCTCTCGGGTGCCCGGCGCCTCCTCTTCCGGTGGGTGCTGGGCCAGACGCGGGCCTGCGTGGTGGCACGCGACCACCTGCGCTTCCTGCGGGCGCGCTACATGGGCCTGACGCGCGATGTCTTCCGGGCGCTGGGCGCGCAGCTGGCCGCCGCTGGGGCCATCGAGGCGGCCGATGACGTGGTCTGGCTGGAGTCGGAGGAGCTTCTCGGCTGGGTCGAGGGCACCACCACCTGCACCGACCTCGCCGGCCTGGTCGCCCTGCGCCGCGACGAATTCGCACGCTTCGCCGCCGAACCCGCGCCTTCCGGTCGATTCCGGACCTGGGGCCCGGTGCACCGCGCCAACCGCTTCGCTGGGCGTCGTGCGCGGCCGCGCCTGCCCGATGACGGCCTGCTGCGCGGCGCCCCCTGCTACCCCGGGTTGGTGGTGGGGCCTGCCGTGGTGCTCGCCGATCCCACCCAGGGGGTGGATCTCGACGGCGCCATCCTGGTCGCCTCCCACATGGATCCGGGCTGGGTGCCCCTCTTCCCCTCCGTGACCGGCCTGCTGGTGGAGCGTGGCAGCCCACTCTCCCACGCCGCCGTGGCGGCCCGCGAGCTGGGCATCCCCACCATCTTCGGCGTCCGCGACCTCTGCGCCCTGGTGAAGGGCGGCCAGCGCCTGCGCATGGACGGTGGCGCCGGGACCGTGAAGATCCTGGGGCGCCCCGAGGAGGCAGGGTGAGCTGGTGGTCCGACAGGAAAGGCCAACGCCCGCTGCGGCCGTGGGTCGGGGCACTCCATGGGGCCGGCATGGGCCTGACCCTGCTGGTCGGGGCGCGCCTGCTGGAGCGCACCGCGCCCACGCTGATGGCCGGCGACGGGGCCCGCATGGGGTTGGTCCTGGGCGTCGCGGTGCTCGCCGGCGTGGCCTGGACCGCGGGAGTACGCCGCTGGCTGCCCACGCAGCCCGACGCCCCCCCCTACGAGCGCATGCCCCGCTGGCGGCACGTCCTGCTCCAGGGAGTCATGGGTTTCGGCAGCTCCCTCACCGCCTGGCTCCTCGCGATCGATCCCGAACTGAGCCCCGCGGGGGCTCTGAGCGCGCTGATCTTCGGCGGCGCGATCTTCGGCCTCTCGTCCTGGACCGGGACCATCGCCCGGGATCGCGCGTGCCGCGAGGACTTTCGCGAGTCTTAGCTCAGGGCGCCCCGCCCGGTGTGGCCTCCCCGCGCAGCAGGCGCTCGATGCCCAGCAGGGCGCAGCCGATGTGCTGAACCGCGTCCACCTGCACGTCCAGGCGCAGGGGGTTGTCGCGAAAACCGCCCAGCAGGCGCGCGGCGTGGCCCAGCAGCGGGGTGTCGGCCGGGCGGTAGGCGCTGGCCAGGAAGATGCGCCCGTAGTTCTCTGCCAGGGCGCGCCAGGGGCCGGCGACCCCGCGGCGCCGGTCGCGCTCGGCGCGGGCCACGAGGGCCTCGCCGTCGCCGCCCAGCGCC
>JBDRKM010000204.1:0-33794 GCA_043814015.1 Pseudomonadota bacterium | reverse complement strand
GCAGGCTCTCAGCGTCTCTGCGCCTCTGCGTGAGATCCTGCGAGGCCACGCCTCGCCTCGGCGATTCCCGCCAGCCACGGACATCTTGGCGGCTTGGCGTCTTTGCGCGAGATCCATCTGCCCCGAGCTGTTTCTGGTTAGACCTCCCGCCACCATGCCCACCGCCTTCGCCGTCCCACCGCCCGCCGCCTACCAGGGCGAGCAGCCCACCCAGGCCGCGCTGCAGGAGCGCCGGGAGTCGCTGCGCGCCCAGCAGCGCGACGCCCTCACCCGCGCCGACACCCTGGCGCGCTCCCAGCAGTCCCTGAGCCAGGAGCTGAGCCGCGATCTCTCCGCCCTGCAGGAGCAGGGCGCCCACCTGCAGGAGCTCGACGCCCGCGACCGGGAGACAGGCCTGTTGGCCGCACTGCGGCGCGGCCTCGAGGGCCGCCAGCGCACACTGGCGCGCCGGTCCGCGGCCGCGGGGCTGCTCGACAAGTACGAGGCCGTGGTGCGCCAGCTCGGCCGGGCCTCGGCCTTCACGGATGAAGTGCAGCTCTCTGCACTGGAGCTGCAGAGCTGGCTGGACGCCCTGGATGCAGACCTGCTGCAGGCCGAGCGCAACACCGAGAAGGCCACGGCCCGCCTCGCCACCCTGGAGCGCACCCGGCGCGAGGTGCGAGAGGCCGAGGAGCCGCTGTCCGGCCGCGAGGGGCTGCTGGACAAGCTCGGCTTCGAGCTGCGCTGCGAGCGGGCCAATGAGGAGCTGTTCCGCGCCCAGGCGCTGCTCTTGCGTGGCGAGCGCGACCCGGCCCGCGCCCTGCGCGACACCATGCTCGATCTGCACCAGGAGATGGCCGCCTTCGTGCAGACCGCCCGCGCCACCGCCGACACCGCCGGTCATCGCATCCAGGCCCTGGGGCTGGCGGCCGATGCCCCGCTCGTGGTGGAGGAGCTGCAGGCCTCGCTCGATGAGCTCGGCACCGCCATGCAGGCCACCGACGCCTACCTCGACCAGACCCGCCACCTGCTCACCCAGGTCCTGCCGGATCTTCGCAGCAAGCTGGAGGCCCGCGCCCACGCCGACGGGGAGGTCCTCGCAGACGACTACGCCGAGACGGCGCGCGCCCGGCGCGTGGCGGAGGCCGAGCGCGCCGCCCGTGCGGCCGCCGAGGCCGAGGTGGAGGGCTGGACCTCCGGAGAGGCCTGATGCGGCTCCCGCCGGAGCGCCTCGGTCCCTACCTGCGCGCCCTGCGGGCCGGGCTCATCTCCCTGGCCCCCAACGCCGACTTCCCGCCCCTGGAGCCGCTGCTGGCCCTGCTGGAGGCCCTCGATCCGGCCTGCTCCGGCGACCTGCTGGCGCCCGCCGAGCTGGACGAGCGCTCCGGGCTGCCCAGCCTCCCCTGGCTGGAGCGCGCCCGGGCCGAAGCCGGCGCGACCACCACCGCCGAGGAGCCGGACGACCGGCGGATCGCGCGCGCCATGGCCCTCGACCCAGCCCTCGGCGCCCGCATGGAGGCCCGCCGGCGCCTGCACGCCCTGTTCCAGCGCCAGCCTCCCCTGCCCGTCGCCCACCTCGACGTCGTGCTGGAGCGCCTGGACACCGAGGCGCGCTTCGTCGTCAGCTACGACCACATGCCCGCCAACGGCGGCTGGGCGCGCGTCCGCGCCGAGCTCGCCGGCACCCGGGCCTGGGCCGCCGCCGGCGCCATCGCCGCCAGCGATCCTCGCGGCGCCCTCCAGATCCACCCCGGCCTGCGCCACCTGCTGGCCCGCCACGCGGCCACACCCCTCACGGCCCTGCACGCCCAGCTCACCGAGGTCCTGGCGGCCAGCGTCCTGCGCCTCTCCCGCGGCTCCCTCGGGCCTTTCTGGTTCCCGGGCCTGCCCCTGCCGCCGGAGGTCCCGCCCGAGCTCGGGGGCGGGTTGGTGCTGCACCAGTCCAGCGAGGTGGTGGGGGTGGACATCCGCGCCTCGCGCCACCTCGACCCCTGGTGCGCCCCCCCCGAAGGGGAGCTGGTGCCGCGGGGCAGCCAGGTGGTCCGCGAGCGCCGCCTGTGCGCCTCCCCAGGCCTGCTGCCGTCCCTTGAGCGCTGGGGGCAGGCCCGCGGCGTGCCCGTGGTGGTCCTGCCGCTGGTGCCCCGGGTGGAGGCGGCGCGCCGCAGCCTGTGATCAGCGCTCCAGGCTGGAGGCCAGCAGGGCGCGGTGCAGCGTGGGCAGCGACAGCTCGTGCCCGTGCCGCAGGCCCCACTGGACGAAGCAGCGGGCCATCTCCAGCAACAGCAGATCCTGGGCCCTGCGCGCCAGGCTGGCCAGGTGCTCCGCGCGGGCCCCGTGGGCGCCCTCGCCCCAGGCCCTGACCCCGTCCACCGCGGCGATCACCATGGGCGCGCTCAGGTTGAGGTGCAGCGTGGGTGGGGACACCAGGCCGGATCGCTCCACCTGCACGAGGTCGGACTTTCGGCCGAGGTATTGCTGATCCACCGCCACCTCGAGGTCGACCTGCAGATCGAGGGCGCGCTGGAACCGCGCCGCCATGTCCGCGGCCACCTTGCGGCGGGGCGCGGCCAGGGGGCCCGCACGCCACAGGCGCGCCAGCGCGGGGTGCAAGGCGGCGGGGACAGGCCCATCGGGCGCCCCGTCCAGCACCTCCAGCAGGCTGAGCGTGGGCGAACAGGGCACCCTGCCCGCCAGCTCCCGCGCGGTGGACCCCGCGAGGCGGCCGTGGCGCCAGGCGTCCAGCGCGTAGGCGGCGGCGTAGCTGCGCGCGGCGGCGGCTCGCTCGTCGCCGAGCTCGGGATCGTCCAGCAGGGCCACCAGCTTGCGGTACAGCAGACGGCGCTCCAGGCGAAGAAGCTCCTCGTGGTCCCGCTCCAGGGCCTCGCAGCCGGGGGGGAGCCGGACCCGCCCGTGGACCGGGGCTTGTTCGTCCCCCCCCACCAGAGCGTGCAGCCGGCGGGAGCCATGGATCAGCACGGCCGCGCTGGGATCGAAGGGCACCCGCAGCGCGAGCCAGCCGTCCAGCCCGGCGCCGCGCACCCGCTGGCGCAGCAGCCAGCCCAGCTCTCCGCCCAGGCCATAGGCGGCGGAGGCGTCGTCCAGCAGCAGCCTGGGCTTGCGGTCGCCCAGCACGCGCAGCACGGCGCGCAGGGCGTCGAGGGAGAGGTGCTGGACCTCGGCCTCGTCCACGAGGGCGCCGCCCAGGGGCAGCACGGGTGGGTGGCCCTCCAGCACCGCGCGGCGCGCCATGGGGAGCGGCTCGGGCAAGGGAGCCCACAGCGGGCAGGGGCCCTCGGGCGGCAGCAACTCCAGCACAGCCAGGGCCCGCCGCCCCACCGCCGCGCGCTGGGCTGGGGGCGCAGCGCCGGGCACGGCTTCCTCCCACTCCCCCCCGCGAGCTTGCCGTTGCAGATCGCGGATCAGCAGCTTCAGGCCCTTCTCCCAGCTCACCTCGGCGTCGGGTTTGGGCCCGAGGGCCACCCGGACGAGGGGCAGGGCGGTGGGGCAGGCCCTCCGCTCGGCCAGCCTCCTCGGCGTGCGGGACGTGAGGGGCAGGTAGATGATCGGACCGAGCTTGTGCCAGTAGAGGCTGCCCCGCTTCAGCGGTTGCCAGCCCCCGGGGAAGGCGCCCACCGCGCAGAGGGGGAAGGCGTCGTCCTCACCGCAGGCCACGTGCCCCCAGCCCAGCAGGGCCTCCAGGGGTACCACACGCGCGCGCTCCTCCTGGTGCTGCAGCTCCAGCACGGTGTCGGTACCCTGGGCCGCCAGGAGGCGCCGCAGGGTCAGGGGACCGTCGACAGCGTCGGCCAGGACGAGATCCAGCGCGGCCTCTCGGCGGGCGCCATCGAGGCCCAGCAGCAGGGCCTCGAGCTCGACGGTCTCCACACCCTCCACGAACAGGGTGCGCAGGGACTGCGCCAGCATCGCGGCGCGCAGGTCGCGCAGCCGGGGGCCATCGCCCGGGACCAGGTCGGGGCCTGGCAGGACCCAGCGCCAGGCGGCGGCCAGGATGCGGTCGGCCAGCGCGAGGCGATGGACGTCGCCGAGCCCGGAGCCGGCGGCGTGGGCGCTGACCCCGGGCAGGTCGAGGTCCAGGATCGTCCAGGTCGTGCTGCGCTGGCCCAACCCCGCGGACAGCGGGACCCCGCGCCCGGTGGCCTCGTGGGGGCCCGGGACCGAGTCGAGATCCAGCCGCAGGGCGAGGGGCGGCGCGTCGGCCAGCGGGGCCGCGGTCAGGTGGAACACCCGCCCCTGCTGCATCCGGCTGTTCTCCAGGAAGTCCACGTCGGCTGGCGTGGCGAGGTGGGAGAGGGCCAGCTCCGGCGCCGCGCTCGCCAGGGTGCGCGCCTCGCCCGGGGTCAGCACCAGCACCGGGAAGGGGTAGCGCTGGGGATCCGCCGCCTCGGTCAGGGCGTCGGCGTCCTCGGGCCGCACCCAGGCCACGGGCACCACGAGCGGCGCGTGGGTCAGGCGCTCGGCCTCCACGGGGGAGCGCGGATCGAGCTGGGCGATGCGCGCCGGCAAGGCCTGGGCCACCGGGCCCACATCCCCTCCCCCCGCGGCGCCGGGCTCCGCTGGGACGGGCGGCAGCGCGGGCGGCCTCCAGCCGGGGTGGCGGCGGCACATCAGGGAGGTCACGTGGGGCTGCACCGCGTGCAGCATGCGCACGAAGGCGGCGTCCTGCACGATGTCCGCCTGGTCGGCGGTCTTGCGCAGGCCGTCGTCGCAGATCACCCCGATCAGGTGCTGGCCCCCCGGTGACATCCCCAGAGCCGGGAGGTCCAGGGTGCTGATCCAGACGCCGCCCACCACGATGCGCAGGCCCGGCGCCGTGCCGGACGCGGCCTGCTCGAGCTCGCCGGGCAGCGCCACCACGCCGCGGCGGCGGCTTCCGGAATCGGGGGCGTCCAGGAAGCTCTCCTCGTCGCAGGTGCCGAACATGCGCACCCGGGCCGCCGCGCGGTAGCCGAAGGGGGCCCGCCCGTTGAGCAGGATGGGCACGGGGGTGTACTGGCAGCGGGACTCGACCAGGGCCTCCTCGGTGTGCAGGGTTTCCCCACTGAACACGGCGAACAGGGCCCGGGGGAACTGCGCCAGGATGTAGGAGCCCGCGATGGGCTCGGAGGGGGTGCCGGCCGCGCCCACGCCGTGGCGGTCCAGATCGACCCGGACCGTGCCCTCCGGCGTGCCGTCGCCGCTCTCCAGGCGCACCAGGGTGGGCTCCCGCTTGAGCACGGCGTTCAGGCCGATGGCGAGCTCGGCGAGGTGGCGGGTGCGGGGGTCGGCGCGCCCCAGGAACAGGTAGTCGAAGACGTTCTCGAGCTCTTCGGCCGTGCAGGTGCGCCCACCCACCCAGGCGACCAGGAGCTGCTCGTCGTCCACGTCGATGGCGATGGAGCTGGCCCCCGCGAAGACGGCGGCCTGGACGAACTCGAGCACGTAGCCGCGGGGGTGACGCAGGCTGAATTCACGCAGCTTCTCGATGGCCTTGTCCCGCGAGAGGGTGAACTCGCGGCGCGCCACGAAGGCGCCGGGGCTGCGGCTGCGCTGGATGAGGTCTTCGATGCTGCTCACGCCCCCTCCTCCACGCGGCGCCAGGCCGCGGCGATGACCTCGGTCCAACGCCCGCTGCGGCCCACGTCGGCGGCGTCCAGCAGCAGGTGGGCCAGGCTGGCGGCGGCGGTGTGCAGATCGTCCTCGGCGATCAGGAGCAGGGCGGAGAAGATGGGGTGCTGGCGGTCCAGCAGGACGGTCCGGTGCTTCAGGAACAGCGGCACCCGCAGCCGGCCCCGCGTGAGGCGGCGGAACAGCCCGCCGGCCGCGGGACCCTCCAGGGCGAAGTCGTCGGCCGTCTGCGCCTCGCCGGCGTGGAATTCTCCCACCGCGATCGCGACGGATTGGCTGTGGGCCTCCGTCAGCAGCGAGGCCGCCTCGGCCACCAGGCGCGCCTCGCCGGGCTCGAGCTCCTGGTCCGGCACCAGGGTGGCGAGGCAGAAGACCTCGGGCAAGGTGGCCGCGCGGACCTGCCGGGTGCCCAGGAGGGTCTGCTCAGGCTTGAAGCAGGCCGCCACCAGCGCCCGCACCGCGGGGGAATCGGGCAGCACCAGGCGCCCGGCGTCCATCACGGCCCGCTGCAGCGCCGCGTCTCCCCCGGCGAGCAGCACCACGCCGAGCTCCTCCGCCTGTGCACGGACCTGGGCCAGGCTCACCGGCGTGCCGCCGGGATCGTAGATCCTGCAGCGCTCCTCCATCCACCAGCGGAGGTCCTTCAGGTCGGGCTGGGCCCACTCGCGCGCGAGCAGCTCGAGCCAGGCATCGAGGGGCTCGCGCGCCGCGACCGCCGCCTCCAGGCGCGCCACCAGCTGCTCGCGGAGCTGCTCCGCCGCGATCACGGCCACCTGCATGGCCCGCACCCAGACCTCGTTCTGGACCACGTTGTCACGGGTGAGGGTGTGCTCCAGGGCGTCACACTTGATCTCGAGCCCCAGGTGCCCGAGCCGGGCCGCGAAGGTCCCCAGGGCCTCCGGATCGCCGGTCTCCAGCAGGGTGAGCCCCCCGTTGTACCAACCGAACCCCGGGCGCCGGGTGTAGCCGGCCAGGACCCGCACGCCATCCTGCTCGACCTCTACCTGCAGCGGGGCATCGAGGTCCATGGGCTCGTTGATGGACACGGCCCCGCCCGCGGCCGCCGCGGGGGCGCCGAAGGCCGCGAAGGGGTCGGCCTCGGCGGGGGCAGGGGCAGCCTGTGCGCCGGTGCGGTCCTCGAAGGTGATGGGGATGTCGGCGTGGCGGCACCAGTAGCGCAGCACCTGCTGGCACTGCCGGGCCCGGACCTCGGCCTGCTCGACCGTGGCCCGCACGAACAGGGTGACCTGGGTGCCGGTGACGGGACGATCCAGGCGGGTCTTGTCGAAGCTGCGGTCCGCGTGGAACAGCAGCTCCCAGGCCTCGCCGTGGCGGCCGGTCCGCACCAGCACGGCCGCGGGCCCGATGGCGAAGACCGAGGTGAAGCCGATCCCGAACTTTCCGATCCTGGTGAGATCCCCCTCCTTGGTGGAGGCGAACATGCGGGTGAGCTGCTCGTCGACGATGCGCTCGTCCATGCCTGCGCCGAAGTCATCGACATGGATCTCGAGGGCCTGCCCTGCCGGGTCGTGGCGCACCCAGACCTCGACGCGCGGCGAACCCGCGTCGATGGCGTTCTGCACCAGCTCGCGCAAGAAATCCATGGGCCGGGCGAACTGATGGACCAGGGTGTCCAGCGCCTCGCGCGCGAGGTCGGGCGCCTGCTCGGGCTCGGTGGCCATGGGGAGTGCTCCGTCCGGGTGGGTGGCGCGGGTTGGCTCAGCTCACCGGCGGCAGGCCGGACAGGCTGCGGATCGCGCGCCCGAAGGCCTCGACCGCGGCGCTGATCTCGCGCACGCGGGCCGCCCCGGTGGAGGGGCTGTAGCAGAAGGAGAGCCGGACCTGATCCAGCCCCACGCCCGGATCACGCGCGCGCGCGTCGGCCGAGTAGAACCCGAACATGGGGATCACCACCACGCCGAACTCGGCCACGAGGCGCTCCACGAAGGCGGCGTCGGTGCACAGGTCGCCGGCCTTGAAGGTGAACACGGAGAAGAAGCCCGCGCCGGGCTCGGTCCAGCCGAACAGCTCGGGGTGATCGCCCAGGAAGTGCTGGAGGCCATCCAGCAGGATGCGGCGGTTCTCGCTGTAGACCGCGTTCTTGGTGGCGGCGATGGGCCACAGGCTGTCGCGCGGGACGAACCGGGAGTCCGTGAGGTAGGCCTCGAAGGCGCGCAAGGACTCGGGGTTGTGGAACAGCACCGAGCCGGCGGACTCGGAGACCAGCAGCTCCCGGACCGACACCTCGCGCCCGTCCGCCAGGCTGACGCGCGCCTGGGCGATGGCCATGCCCACCCGGGGCCCGGGCAGGCCGATCTTGGAGGCGGTGAAGAGGTGGACCACCTGGTCGGGCGCCATGGCCACCAGGGGGCGGGGGCGGTCCTCCGGGTTCTCGTAGGAGATGTAGGTGTAGGGGGCGTCCTCCACGATGAGCACGCCCTTCTGGCGGCAGACCTCGAGGATGGCCTGGCGGCGCCGCTGGGAGAAGGAGATCCCGCCCGGGTTGTGGCCGTCTGTCACGGTGTAGTAGAAGGCTACGACCTTTCCGTCCGCCCGCGCGTTGTCGATCTGGGCGGCCATGAGCTGGGGATCCGGGCCCTCGGGGTCCAGCGGGACGCTGTAGAAGCTGGCCTTGTGGTAGAGCTGCGCGCGCGACAGCAGGCCCGTGTAGGTGGGGGCGTCCACGATGTAGGCGATGGGCTCGCCCGCGTGCTCGAACAGGGAGCACAGCATGGCGATGCCACCGGTGGCGCCGATGGTGGGGACGCACATGTCGGGGTCGATGGTGAAGCCGAAGTCGTGCCCGTAGACCCTGGCGAAGGCGGCGCGCGCCGTGGGCGGGCCCATGGTGTCGGTGTAGTTGTAGAGCTTGCTCATGAGCGGCGGCAGGTTCTGCTCCAGCAGCCCGCCCCCCGCCTGGGCCACGTGCTGGAAGTAGCCGCGCTTCTGGGCGATCCACAGGCTGGGATCCGACACCTCGGGGTGCGGGTAGCCCGCGCCGAGGTGGTGCAGCACCTGCCCCTTGGCCTTGGCCTCGGCCTCCAGCCGGATGAGGGCGGCGGCCATCTGCCGCGTGACGGACACGGGCTGGGCGCGCAGGGTGGGAGCGGGGATGACAAAGGGCATGGGGCGGCTCCAAAGCGAGTCGTGCTCACCTCCACTAACCGGTCACGGAAGGGCTCAGCCCGCCTTGAGCACCCGCGCGTCGGAGACCGCGCTCGAAGCCGTCTCCCAGGTGATCTCGCCCGCGTGCCAGGCGTCGCGGATCATGCGGTCCATGGAGCGCATGCCCAGGGCCAGGTTGGTCTGGATGACCGAGGCGATCTGGTGCAGCTTGTTCTCGCGGATGTGGACGCGGATGGCGTCGTTGGCCAGCATCAGCTCGTAGACCAGCAGGCGGCCCGTGCCGTCCGCCCGGGGCAGCAGGCGCTGGGAGAGCACGCAGCGCAGGGTGAGCGCGAGCTGCAGGCGCACCTGCTCCTGCTGGTGGGGCGGGAAGACGTCCACGATGCGGGAGATGGTGCCCGCCGCGCCCGTGGTGTGCAGGGTAGCCAACACAAGGTGTCCCGTCTCGGCTGCGGTCAGGGCGGCGGAGATGGTGTCCAGATCGATCATCTCGCCGATACACAGGATGTCCGGGTCCTGGCGCAGGGCGTGGGCCACGGCCGCGTGGAAGCGGTCGGTGTCCAGCCCGATCTCCTGCTGCACCACCACGGAGCGCCCCTCACCGTGGCGGAACTCCACCGGGTCCTCGATGGTGATGATCTTCTTGCGTTGCTCCGCGTGGACCCGCGCCAGCAGGGCGTGCATGGTGGTGGTCTTGCCCTGGCCCGTAGCCCCGGTGATGAGCACCAGACCCTGGGGCTGGTGCATCAGCTCGGCCATCAGCTCGGGGACCCCGAGCTCCGGCAGGCTGGGCAGGCGCATGGCGTTGATGCGCACCGCCGCCTCCATGCGCCCCATGTGGCTGTAGATGTTCACCCGGAAGTAGCCCAACTCTGGATGGCGCCAGGTGAAGCACAGCCGCCGCGTGTCCTGGAAGACCTGCCGCTGGGCGGGCGTGAGGATGGCGTCCATGGCCGCGCCCAGCGGCGCCTCCGCCAGGGCGGGATGCGCCATGAGCTGGATGGCGCCGTTGACCCTCAGCGCGGGCGGGTTCCCCACGGTCAGGTGCAGGTCGCTGGCGCCCGCGCGCACGGCGTCGGCGACGAGGCGTTCGAAGGAGAGGTTCATGGCTGCTCCTGGGGATCACGGTGCCCCCGCGCGTCGGCGGGCCAGTGCAAGGGTGTCCAGTTCAGGTCCTGGTCGCGGTATCCGGTGAGGACGCCCAACACGCGCTCCTCCGGGACCAACAGGAGGTGCAGGGTGTGGTCGGCTGGGTAGGGGACCCAGTCCCAGACGGCGACCATCCCGGCCGGGACGGGCTGCCCGTGCAGCTCCGAGGCCAGGGGCGCCCGGGCCCAGCTCGTGATGGGGACCGCATCGCTGACGCTGCTGTCCACCCGCACCGCGTCACCGTCGGCGTCGAGCAGATCCCCCGGCAGGGCGACCACGGGCGAGGCGAAGAAACGATAGCTCCCGAGGTGGTGCTCGTAGGTCGTCAAGGCGCCGTGCCCGCCGTCCTCCGCGTGGGCCTGCAGCCAGGCCAGGCGGTCGGCCACGTCCGCCCTGTCGAAGGCCACGAGCATACCGCGGCGCAACGGCTCGCGGTGCAGCGGCACCACGTGGAAGGCGCTCGCGGGCAGCAGGCTGCCCTCCATGTTGAACTGGAAGGCCATCGGGGGGATGGGCTGGACCAGGAAGCGCAGCGCCAGCCCGAAGAACAGGGCTGGGCCGATCCCCAGCAGGCAGGCCGCGCTGCTGCGGTAGGGCTCGGGGGTGTCCATGGCGCGCCGCGCCTCGGAGACCGGCGAGAGGCACCAGCCGAAGGCCACGAGGAAGGAGTACTGGCCCAGGGCCTGCCGGCCACCCAGGAGCAGCAGCACAGCCAGGGGAAGCAGAAACGCCCCGAGCTGGATGGCCGCCCCGCGACGGTCGCGCCGCAGCGCTGGCATCAGGCCCGGGATGCACCCTCTCGCCATCCCGACCAGCGCGGCGCCGAAGGCCTCCAGGGGCAGGTGGCGCAGGCGGCCCACGTGCGCGAAGGCCGCGACGCGGCGCCGTAGCGGCGGACGCTCGGGCTTGGGACGCCGCTCGGCGAGCGGGTTGGCCACCGCGGCGCGGGGGACCAGGCTCTCCGGGACCTCGGGTGCGGCGTTGAGATCCTGGCCGCAGTCCACACAGAGAGGCAACCCCGGCAGGTTGGGCGCACCGCAGCGCGGGCAGTCCACGGCGCCCTACCGGCCGAGCAGGGCCTTGAGGCGCTGCCCGAGGGAGATCTCCGCCTGCTGGTGGTACTCCGGCGTGTGCTCCCGCTCGGTGACCTCGCCCCTGAGCGCCGCCAACAGCAGGGCCTCGAGCTGCTCGCAGGCCGGGCCGGGCATCCCGGACACCACGAACCGCACGGTGCCGTCGGGGCGGATCTCGAGGTCCACCACCGCCTTGTCGAGATCAAGGGCCATTCAGCAGCCTCCTCATCCAGGCGCGGGTGCGATCCCACAGGCCGCGGCCGCGCAGGTCCGCGAGGGCCAGGGAGGCGGCGGTCAGGCTCGGCTCCAGGGCCAGGGCGCGCTGCAGCTCCACCCGCGCCCGCGTGAGATCCCCTGCCCGCTCCCAGTAGACCCCCAGGCGCAGCGCCACCAGCGGATCCTCCGGCCCGCGGGCCAGGGCGCGCTCCAGCCAGGTGCGGGCGTGGGGTAGATCCCCCGCGCCCAGCGCCAGCTCGCCGCAACGACGCGCTGTGTCGCCGCCGGGCTCGCGCTCGTGGGCCTTGTCGAGGCAGCGGCGGGCCGCGGGGCCCTGGCCCTGCAGGTAGAGGGCCTCGGCGCGCGCGAGCCACACGTCGGGTTCATCGGGGCCGAGGCGCATGGCGCGGTCGGACCAGGCCAGGGCGTCCTCCTGCTGGCCGAGGCGGGCGGACGCGATGGCGCGCAGGGCGTGGAACACCGGCTTCTCACCGGCCACGCGCACGGCCTGCTCCAGCCAGGTGAGGGCCTCCTGGGGCTGGCCCATCTCCAGGAGAGCGCGAGCCTGCCCCGCCCAGGCCTCGGGCCGCACCCGATCCCGCTCCAGGGCGCGCCCGTAGCCCTTGAGCGCCACCTCGTAGCGCCCGCGGCGCAGCTCGCGCGCGGCCTGCTCCAGGAAGTGGTCGCAGCCGTACTCATCTCTGGGCTGCGCCCCGGCCTGGGGATCCTCCTGGGCGATGTGGTCGAAGCGGCCCACGGGCTAGCCCCCCGACCTGCGCAGGCGGACCTTGACCGTGCCGTCCTCGGCGCGCGACTCCTGCTCGACCTTCAGGCCGAGGTCTTTCATCTGGAGCACCACCTCGCGGTAGGCGAGCTGCTGCTGGAGCAAGCCCAGGAATTTCTCCGCGCGCTCGGCGACCTGCGCGCGGCTCATGCCGTCGCCGTGAGCCGTGACCTTGAGCAGGCCGCGGAGGTCGCGGGTGAGGACGAGCTGAAAGCGGGCGTCACCGAAGACCGCCTGGGCGCGCTCGGCCACCAGCCCCGAGAGGGCGGCGGCCTGCGCGGTGGACAGCTCCACCTCCTCCAGGGTGGCGCGCGCCTGCCCCGCGATCTGCTGGGCCAGGGCCTCGCGGGCTTCCTCCTGGGCGATGGCGCCCTCGGCCTGGTTGAGCTGGCGCAGGCCGAGCGCGGTGGCCGCGGCGCTGGCCAGGCCGATGAGCGTGGTGGCCGCGACGTAGCTGGTGTAGCCGAGGGTGACGGCGCAGACGACGGACATCAGCCGGCCCTCCGGGCGCGCCCCTGGGCCCAGGCGCGCAGGCGATCCACCTCCTCCACCCGGGTGCGGGACAGGGGCGGAGAGGCGGAAAGCGCCGTGAGCAGGTGGCGGGTCTGCAGGTGCTCGTCGCCCGCCAGGGCCGCGAAGGCGCCCTCCACCACCGCGGCGGCGATCTCGGCCCCGGAGTAGCCCTCGGAGGCCTGCCCCAGCGCGGCCAGATCCATGCGCTCCAGCAACAGGGCGTCTCCGCCCAGGCGGGCGCGGTAGCCGAGGTGGATGCCCCAGATCTCCGCCCGCTGGGCGAGATCCGGCAGGTCCACGAAGAAGATCTCGTCGAAGCGCCCCTTGCGCAGCATCTCGGGGGGCAGCACGTCGATCTGGTTGGCGGTGGCCAGCACGAAGACCGGCTCGTCCTTCTCCTGCATCCAGGTGAGCATGGTGCCGAACATGCGCGCGATGGTGCCGCCGTCCGTGCTGTGCTCCAGGCCGCGGAAGCCCTTCTCGATCTCGTCGATCCACAGGACACAGGGTGCAATGCGCCCGGCCAGGTCCAGCGCGTGGCGCAGGTTGCGCTCCGAGGCGCCCACCAGGCCCTCCATCAGGGCGCCCACGTCGAGCCGCAGCAGGGGCTGGTTCCACAGCCCGGCCACGGCCTTGGCGGTGAGCGACTTGCCGCAGCCCTGCACGCCCACCAGCAGCGCGCCGCGGGGCCAGGGCAGGCCCTGGGCGCGGGCCTCAGGCGAGAACCCCAGCGCGCGCTGCCGCATCCAGGACTTGAGGCCGTCCAGCCCGCCCACGTCGCCGATGCCGGCGGCAGCCACGAACTCCAGGTAGCCGGAGCCGCGCACGATGCGGGCTTTTTCGGCGATGAGCTGCCCCACGTCCGCCGCGGTGAAGCGCCCGCCCGCCGCGCGCACCCGGGCCCAGATGTTCTCGGCCTGCTCCAGGGTGAGCCCCAGGCAGGCGGTGGACAGGGCCCGGGCCGCCTCGGGCGCCACCTGGATCTTGAGCTGGGTGGCCACGGTGCGCAGCAGGCGCTCGTGGTCGGCTTGATCCGGCAGGGCCAGGCGGTGCAGGGCGGCGGTGCCCAGCAGCTCCGCCGGGATGGCGTGCCCCGGGCCCACCACCACGATCACGGAGCCCAGCTCCCGCAGCACGCGCGCCGTGTCGCGCAGAGCGCGCACCAGCGGTGTGTTGCCCTGCGTCAGCCCCCCAAGATCGAGCAGCACCCAGAGGTGGCGCCGCTGCTCGGAGCGCATGTGCTCCAGCAGCTTGAGGGGATCGGCGTGCTGGCCGGTGCGGGGCGCGCCGGGCAGATCGTGCAGGCCCCAGGTGAGCGACCAGCCCGCCACCGGATCGCCCATGGCCCGCGCCGTGGCGCAGATCAGCTCCACCGCGCGCTCCTCCTCGGCGGTGTCGAGCCAGACGAGGGGGTAGCGGGCGCGCAGCAGGAGGTCGAGCTCGGCGGGCATGGGCGTTCTCTCGTGTTCCTCGGTGCAGGCTATCGGCGCGGCGGCCCGGTGGCACGCGTGGAGGTGGGACACGCACCCGCGGCGATGGTTGCCCGCGGCGCGGTGAAGAGATCGTCAGCTTCCCAGGTACACCAGCCGCGCCCGCAGCGTCGGCTCCCGGTCCGCCAGCCAGGGCAGCAGATCCCCCGTCACGAAGGGCGCGAACACCCGCCCGTGGGGGTCGATCTCCAGCGGGACGGGAGGATCTTCGAAGCCGGGGCCGCGCACGGGGATGGGCTCGATGGGGCGGTCGAGCGGTCTGACCACCCCTGGCGCCAGCAGCTCCATGGTGCGCTCCTTGGCGGAGAGCGGCCGATCCAGCCCCGCGATGCTGCGCGCCTCCCCCACCGGCGCGTAGTTGGTGAGCACGGAGACGCGCACCTCTCCCCCGAGCCCCGCCGCCCAGGCCGCCAGGGGCTGGGCGCAGCAGTCGAGATGGCCAGGCAGCAGAAGAATCCGCAGCAGCAGGCGCCCGCCCGCCGCCAGCAGGGCTTCGGCCGCGGCGCGTGCCTGGGCGGGGTAGGCCGCGGGAGCGCCCAACGCGCACTCGGATCCCCAGGTGCGCACGGTGCCCACCACCCAATCGAAGCCCGCGGCCAGCTCCGGGGCCAGCTCGGGCTCCCAGCACAGGGCGGTGTTGAGCACGAGAAGGGTCTCGGGCCGCCGCGCGCGGGCCAGGGGCAGCAGCTCCCGGATCCATGCCATGTGCGAGGTCGGCTCACCGCCCACCAGGGAGAGGGCCCGAAACGGGGGGTGTCGTGGGTGCGCGAGGTCGTCAAGCAGGGCGGCCGGGGAGAGGTGCTCCGTGCTCCCCTCCCCTCCCCGCGAAGCCCCCGGCACGGCACAGTAAGGGCAGCGCAGCGGGCAGCCGGCCAGGACCACCTCGTAGGTGGGTGTCACCTCGTGCTCCTCCAGCAGGGTGACACCACGCCAGAAAATCGCGGCGTTCACCGCGGCCGCGCCATCCTCAGTGGCAGCGGCGGCAGCACCTTCGAGGCCGCGAGCCAACGTGATACATCCCCTCGGGTCGGGATGTGTCGCCCCGCCGGAGGCGGCACGTCCTCGGGCACGCGGGTGGCCACGTAGATGCGGTTGCGGATGTACTGAGAGGGTGCGCCCTCCGCGGCCTGCACGAAGGTCAAGTCGTACCAGTCGCCGTCGATCCGCACGTAGTGGATGTCCGAGGACAGGGCGACCAGATCCTGGTCGTAGGTATAGCCGTACTGCTCCAGCAGGGGCATCTCGACGGTGAGGTGGTCGCCGCTCTGACCGATGATCACGTCGCCTACGTTCCAGGCGTCGTAGTAGTCACCCACGTGGTAGGCGAAGCGCTCTGTCTCCACGGTGTACTCTGGCGGGGCGACCGGCGTGGGCAGCCCCTCCACCAGGGTGGTGGCCGCGGTGGCGACGCTGTTGGCGAAGTCGGTGCCGTAGCCGCTGGAGGTGATCGCGATGGCGAAGCGCTGCTCGGGCAGGATGAAGAGCTCGGAGCTGAAGGCGAGGGTGTTGCCGCCGTGGCTCCAGACCGGCACCTGGTAGTAGCCGTTCCCCACCTGGAAGCCGCGGTTCACCATCATGCCGAAGCCGTAGTACGACTCGTCGAACTGATACAGGGTGTTGATCTGCTCGGCGACCAGTTCTCCCCTCAGCTCGTCGGAGAGCACACCCTCGTCGCCGTCCATGAGCCACTCCGCGAACAGCAGGTGCTGACTGGGGGTGGACCAGGCCAGACCCGCGGGGCGGGTCCAGGCGTTGTCCACCACGCCCTCCATCTCCCGGGTGCCCATGCCGTAGGTGACAGGGTCGATGCCGTAGCCGACGGCGTAGTCCCCGTCCGCCAGCACGTCCTCCTTGCGCAGGAAGGTGCGGTCCATGCCCAGCGGCCGGTAGATGTCCTCCACCATGAGGTCGGGGTAGGCGCGGGTGTCGTGCTCCTCGGCGATGAGGCCGGCGAGGGAGAAGTTGGGGTTGGAGTAGTTCCAGAACACCCCCGGCGGGTTCATGAGGAACCAGTTCTGGGCGAAGTAGCCGTAGGTGAAGCCAGCCAGGAGGTCGTCGTCCTCGCCGGGCTCCCACAGGGCGAAGTCGTACATCCCGCTCTGGTGCGAGAGCAGGTGGCGCACCAGGATCTGGTCGTTCCAGGAGGGGTCGTTGTGGAACTCGAGCCCGGGCAGCGCCGTGGACAACGGATCGTCCAGCGAGACGAGGCCCTGCTCCACGACGCGCAGCAGGGCCACGGCGGTCTGCTTCTTGGTGTCCGAGCCGATCTGGAACAGGGTGCATGGGCTGATGGCCACCTCCTGCTCGGGGTGGCCCGAGCCGAAGGCGTGGGCGAAGACGATGGCACCGTCCTGCATCACGGCCACGGAGACCCCGGCGGCGATGGAGCCGGCCAGGTCGGCCTCCACCGCCTGGGCCAGGGCGTCGAAGCGGGGCTCCCAGTCCGTGTCGTTGCGGCAGGGGTCCTCCACCTGGGTGTCGGATGTATCGCCAGTGCCCGTGTCGGGCTTGACGTCGGCGTCCTTGTGGCAGGCGGCGAGCAAGAGCAGGGGCAGCAGGCGCATGGCGTTCCTCACGGTGTGTCGGAGCGCTCCTCTATCCAGAAGTCCACCCGCCGGTTGGTGGCCCAGGCCTCGTCGGTCTCGCGCGGATCGAGCGGGCGGGATTCGCCGTAGCCGACACATGTGAGCCGTTTCAGGGCCACACCCCTGGTCACGAGGTAGATGCGCACGGCGGCGGCGCGGTCCTGCGAGAGGCGCAGGTTCTCCTTGTCGTTGCCGCGGCTGTCGGTGTGGCCCTCGATGCGGACGCGGGTGACCTCGGGGTGGGCCTCCAGCAGCTCGGCGATCTGGTCGAGCAGGGGGAAGCTCTCGGGCTTGATGGCGGAGAGCCCGAGCTCGAAGAAGACGGACTCCTTGATCTCGATGCGCTCTCTCGTGAGCTGGACCAGCTCGGGCTCCAGCACGGCCACCATGACCACCTCTTCGCCCCCGTGGACCACCACCTCCTGGGCGAGGGGCTTGTAGCCGGGGACCTCGACCCGCACAGGCCAGGTGCCACCGGTGAGCGTGGCGAACACGGCGCCGTGGCTGGTGACCTCGGGGGTGTCCCGCCCGAAGGCGACCGCCCCGTCGAGGGGGTTGCCCGCACCATCTCGCACACGGACGGTCACCAGACCCTCCAGGGGGGCCACGTCCAGGCGCACCAGGGCCTCGTAGGGCGCGCCCCCGGGGATGCGCAGCGCCAGCTCGGAGTCGCCGAAGTCGTCAGCGTGCACCAGCACATCGTAGGCGCCGGCATCGAGCGGCAGGGTGGCGCCGGGCCGGACCTCCACGGGCCCCTGCTCGCCCACCAGCCGCACGGTGGCGGCGGTGATGGGGTGATCCGCGCGGTCCACGACCTTGACGGTGACCTGGGTGGGCTCGGGGCAGCCGTCGTCGTCTTCCCAGGCGTCCATATCTTCCGGCGCGGCCGGGCAACGGTCCACGGCGTCGGCGATGCCGTCCAGGTCGCGGTCAGCGCCGGCCTGGGGCGGGTCGTAGGCGAGGGCCAGCAGGGCGCGCGCCCGAGGCGCGCCCACACCGGAGGTGAGCCCCGTGCCGCCGGCCAGGCGCAGCACCCAGTCACCCCCCAGGGGGCGGAACCAACCGCCCAGCAGGGCTTCTGCTGGCATGGCGTCGGTGTTGCCGAAGTCCACCCAGGCGGCGTGTGCGGCCACCTCGGCGCCGAGGCCCAGGGCGTCGGAGAGGGCGTAGCTCGCGCCGAGGCGGGCGCTGAGCTGATCGTCCCAGGTGAGGTTCTCGAGGGTGACGGCCGGTACCCCCACGGTGCCCAGGTTGAGCGCCAGCAGCACGGGGCCGAGCTCGGCGTCGAGGATGCCGTCCACGGCCCAGCCCACGGCGCCGCTGCCCAGCGGCGCGGCCGTGCTGGCGCTCGGCACGCTCACCCGGCCGGCCAGGGCCAGGCCCACGGGGTGGCTGCGGCGGTCCAGCAGGCGGCCCTTGAGGTCGAAGGAGAGATCGCCGATGCCGGTCTCTCCGCCGGAGAGATCGCCGACAGAGCGCAGCACCACGGGGAGGTCCACCCCCAGGCGCACCCGGTGCCAGGCCACGCCGCCGAGGACGTCGAGCTGGTAGAGATCCTCCACCACGTCGATGGGCTCGCCGCCGTGGGGGACATAGACCAGGGGCGCGTGCGCCCACTGCATCAGCAGGCGTCCGCTGCCGGACAGCGCGTCGGGCACGAAGGAGTCGTCGACGCCCAGCAGGGTGGGCGCGTCCACGGAGGGCTGGAAGAGCTGAACGTCCAGAGATGGGAGGGCGGGGTCTTCCGCCAGGGCACCCGCGCTGGCCAGCAGCGCACCCAGGAGCAGCGGCATGGGATCAGCGCTCGCGGCGGCGGGCGGCGGCCAGGCCCATCAGGCCCGTGAGCAGCCAGGCCAGGGTGGCCCCGCGGGAGGCGCCGGCGCTGCTGCAGGCGCAGCCGCCCCAGCCGCCCTTCCAGTCGCCGCCGATGCCCGTGTCGTCCAGCGTGTTGACGTCGTCGCTGGGATCGAGCGGGTCGGTCCCGTTCTCGACCTCGGTGCCGTCGTCCACGCTGCCGTCGTCGGTGTCGGGGTCGGTGGGGTCGGTGCCGTGCTCGTGCACCTCCTCGCCGTCGGTCAGGCCGTCGTCGTCGCTGTCGGGGTCGAAGGGATCGGAGTGGTGCACATCGATCTCGGCGCCATCATCGAGCCCGTCGTCGTCGGTGTCGGGGTCCAGCGGATCGGTGCCGGTGTCGTGCACCTCTTCGCCGTCGGTCAGGCCGTCGTCGTCCGTGTCCGGATCGTAGGGATCGGTGCCGTAGACGCCGGTCTCGGAGGCATCCGACAGGCCATCGCCGTCGCTGTCCGCCAGGTCGTCGCTGGGATCGAGCGGGTCGGTGCCGTCCACCAGCACCTCGGTGCCGTCGTCCACGCCGCCGTCGTCGGTGTCCGTGTCCAGCGGGTCGGTCTCGTGGTCATAGACCTCCTCGCCATCGGAGAGGCCGTCACCGTCGGTGTCAGGGTCGTTCGGGTCGGTGCCGTAGATCTCCGTCTCCTCGCCGTCGGTCAGGCCGTCGTCGTCGGAGTCGCGGTCGGTCGGGTCCGTTCCGTCGCCGTGCTCGTCGCCGTCCGACAGGCCGTCGCCGTCGCTGTCCACGACGGTGGGATCGGTGTGGACGACGTTCACCTCGGCCCCATCGGACAGGCCATCGCCGTCGGTGTCGGCCACCAGCGGATCGGTGCCCTCCGCCAGCTCCTCGCCGTCGTCCAGGCGGTCGCCGTCCGTGTCGGCGTCCGCAGGATCGGTGCCCAGGGCGGCCTCCTCGGCGTCGGTGAGGCCGTCGCCGTCGGTGTCGGTGGTGTCGCCGGCGTCATCGGTGGGGTCGTCGGAGCTGGTGCCGCTGGCGGCCTCGAGCCCGTCGCTGTCGCCGCCGTTGTCGCTGTCGGGATCGAGCGGATCGTTGCCGCAGCAGCCCTCGTCGCCGTCGTCCATGCCGTCGCCGTCCGTGTCGGCCACGGTGGGGTCGGTGCCCGGGCCGTAGGCCTCCTCGCCGTCCGACAGGCCGTCGCCGTCGGTGTCGGGGAGGTTCGGGTCGGTGCCCATGATGCGGGTCTCTTCGCCGTCGGTCAGGCCGTCGTCATCCGAGTCCGCGTCCAGCGGGTCGGTGCCGTACACCAGGATCTCCTCGGCGTCGGTGAGCCCGTCCATGTCGCTGTCCGGATCCAGCGGGTCCGTGCCGGCGGTGAGCTCGTCGCCGTCGCTCAGGCCGTCGTTGTCGCTGTCGGTGTCGTCTGGATCGGTGCCGAGGTCGTACAGCTCGTAGCCGTCGTCCAGGCCGTCGCCGTCGGTGTCACTGCTGGCCGGGTCGGTCCCGCTCGCGATCTCCATGTCGTCGGTGATACCGTCGCCGTCTGTATCGCTTGTATCGGCCACGCCGTCGTCGGCGCCGTCCAGCGGATCCGTGCCGTCCAGGTCCACCTCGACGCCGTCCTCCACACCGCCGCCATCGGTATCCGGGTTCAGCGGATCGGTGTGGTGGGTCCAGTGCTCCTCGCCGTCGTCCAGGCCGTCGTCGTCCGTGTCCTTGTCCTGGGGGTCGGTGCCGGTTCCGAACAGCTCCCAGCCGTCGGAGAGACCGTCGTTGTCGGAGTCGGAGCGCAGCGGGTCCGTGCCCTCGCAGACCTCGCGCTCGTCCCAGACCCAGTCGTCGTCGGTGTCGCGGTCCAGCGGGTCGGTCTCCCAGACGAAGACCTCCTCGCCGTCGTCGAGCCAGTCGTCGTCGCTGTCGGCGTCCAGCGGGTCGGTGCCGTAGAGGTCGATCTCATCGCCGTCGGAGAGCAGATCGTCGTCCGAGTCCCAGTCGGTCGGGTCGGTGCCGGCGGCGACCTCCTCGGCGTCGGTGAGGCCGTCGCCGTCGGTGTCCTCGCGCTCCGGATCGGTGCCGTGGTCCAGCACCTCCTCGCCGTCGGTCAGGCCGTCGTCGTCGCTGTCCGGGTCGTTCGGGTCGGTGCCCCAGATGTCGGTCTCGGCGGAGTCCGACAGGCCGTCGTCATCGCTGTCCTCGTCGAGCGGGTCGGTGCCGGCCGCGATCTCGTCGCAGTCGCCGACGCCGTCGCCGTCGCTGTCGGCGCGGGTGGGGTCGGTGCCGTGGATGAGCACCTCATCGCCGTCGGAGCAGCCGTCGCCGTCGGTGTCCGGGTCGGTGGGATCGGTGCCGTACACATCGACCTCGTCGCCGTCGGTCAGGCCGTCGTCGTCCGAGTCCGCGTCCAGCGGGTCGGTGCCGTGGGTGAGCACCTCGTCGCCGTCGGTCAGGCCATCGTCGTCCGTGTCCGCGTCCAGCGGGTCGGTGCCGTACACATCGACCTCGTCGCCATCCGTCAGGCCGTCGTCGTCCGTGTCGTCATCCAGCGGGTCGGTGCCGTGGGTGAGCACCTCGTCGCCGTCGGTCAGGCCGTCGTCGTCCGTGTCGGGGTCGGTGGGATCTGTGCCGTACACATCGACCTCGTCGCCGTCGGTCAGGCCGTCGTCGTCGCTGTCGGCGTCCAGCGGGTCGGTGCCGTGGACATCGACCTCGTCGCCGTCGGTCAGGCCGTCGCCGTCGGTGTCGGGGTCGCTCGGGTCGGTGCCGTAGGTGTCCACCTCTTCGCCGTCGGTCAGGCCATCGTCGTCCGTGTCGTCGTCCAGCGGGTCGGTGCCGTGGGTGAGGACCTCTTCGCCGTCGGTCAGGCCGTCGTCGTCCGTGTCGTCGTCCAGCGGGTCGGTGCCCCAGGTGTCCACCTCGTCGCCGTCGGTCAGGCCGTCGTCGTCCGTGTCGTCATCCAGCGGGTCGGTGCCGTAGGTGTCCACCTCCTCGCCGTCCTCCAGGCCGTCGTCGTCCGTGTCCGGGTCGCTCGGGTCGGTGCCCCAGGTGATCTCATCGCCGTCGTCCAGGCCGTCGTCGTCGCTGTCCGGGTCGTAGATGTCGGTGCCCTCGTCGCACTCGTCCAGATCCACCAGGCCATCGCCGTCGCTGTCGGTCGAGGCATCCACCACGCTCATGGTGATGGTCATGCGGGTGGACTCGTCGAGCCAGGCGTAGGTGTCGAGGGCGTTCTCGTCGCCCTTGCCGCCGATGATCCAGTCGCCGTAGGAGCGGGCGTTGCCGTTGGGGACCACGCTGGCGGTGGTTGAGCCCGCCGGGATGCCGGTGGGGCCGGAGGACTGCAGGCCGCGCGCGCCGCTGGGCATGACGTGGGCCATGGACTGCACCGGGGCGTCGTTCCAGTACATGGACAGCCCGCTGCGCCCGCCGCCCGAATCCACCTCGAACATGCGCAGGCCCTCGTAGCAGGTCTCGGCGTCGAGGTGCAGCCAGTGGGTCTCACCCACGGTGACCCAGACCTGGCACTGGTACGAGCCGAGCGGCACAGCCGCACCCGTGTTGTCCAGGCCGTCCCAGGCGATGATGTTGACCCCGGGGCTCACCTCGTCCAGCAGGTGCAGGTCGTCGTCGCTGGAGATGTCGTAGACGCCGTCTCCATCCAGATCACAGGCCACGTGGCCGGTGCCGTAGCCATCCGTGGTGAGGTAGAAGCCGGGGGTTGTGCCGGAGGTGGGGTCGTAGGCCTCGCAGGGATCGGTGAGGGCGGAGCCCGTGGAGCCGCCGTCGAACCAGGCGTCCACCAGGTTGGGGGTGACGTAGGTGTACGTGGCGATGGAGGGCTCGTTCAGGTAGACGGCGAGGTTGACCTCCAGGGTGAAGGAGGGGTCGAGCAGGGCCCGCGCGTGGTTCTCCACCCCGGCCTCGGCGGCCGCCAGGTAGTGCTTGAAGGCGGCCCAGCCCTCCAGATCCACCTCCACCACCGGGTAGTGGCCGTACTGGCCGCCCTCGGGCACGATGTAGAGGGAGGCGTCGGTGGCGTAGGCGGAGGTGTAGTTGGTGGCGTCGAACTCCCAGATGTAGCTCCACAGTCGGCCGCCCGCGACGGTGGGGTACAGCACGGTGACGTCCCAGCCCGCGGTGGTCTGGTCGTCGAGGAAGACGACCCGGTAGGTGGTGGCGGTGGTGGGGTAGAAGATGTCGCCGCTGGCCAGCAGGTCCAGCGGGGTGCCCATGACGTCGGTGACCAGCAGCTGGCCCGTGCCGGTCCAGAGGACCTGCTCGACGGTGGCATCGAGGATGTCCACGAAGGCCTCGGTGTCGGCCTGGACGACCTGGTAGGTGCCCAGCTCGGCCGTGCCCTCCGCGCGCGCGGCGCGGGGCGCGAGCAGGCCGAGGGAGAGCCCGAGGGCGGCGAGGGAGTGGACGAGGTGGGCGCGAGGCATGGGCACCTTCCGGCGGTTCCGCGGGGTGCAGCCGTCCGGACCCGGGACCGGGGGCTGCGTTGCGCGCAGGATACCGCAGAAACAGGCCCGAAGGCTACCGGCTCAGTGACATCTCTCGGCGAGCAGCGAGGCGTCGAAGGTGATGCGCTCGCACTCGGCGACGGTGGACCCGCCGCCGGTGATGAGCACCTGCGCCTCGGGCTCCTGGGTGACGGCGGCGCCGTTGCCCGTCACGGTGAGGCTCGCGCCGCCCTTGACCCAGGCCTCGACGCCGTTGGCGGTGGCCGTCACGAGCGATCCTGACTCCAGGTAGAGCGTCGTGCCGTTGGCGATGAGCGTGCCGCTGACGCCATCGCAGACCCAGACGTAGGCACCGTTCTCCATCCATGTCGCGGGGCTGGTGGCCACCTCCGTGCCGGCGGGCAGCTGGACGACGCAGGGATCCGTGTCGGCGTCGGTGTCGGCGTCGGCGTCGGCGTCGGTGTCGGCGTCGGTGTCGGCGTCAGCGTCGGTGTCGGCGTCGGTGTCGGCGTCGGTGTCGGTGTCGGCGTCGGTGTCGGGCTGGCTGTCGGTGTCGGGCGCGGACGAGTCGGGCTTGATCCCGCCGTGCCGGCAGCCGGCGAACAGGAGCGCGAACAGAACGATGCGGCGCATGGGCTCCTCCTGGATGCCCCAACGTACTCCCGGCCAGTCCCGGGCGCTGCCCGCGGCGTGCTATGTTCTGCCCTCCCCAGGTGGTCCCATGCGGCGTTCCCTCCTCTCGCTCCTGGTGATGGCCTCCCTGCTCGCCCTCGCGGGGGGCAGCCGCCGCGACGACGACTCGGGCGCCACCGGCGCCGTCGACGACACCGACGCCCTGCCCGGACGGCCCGCGGTGCTCATCTACTACGGCCACGGCGGCGTGGGCCCCGAGGGGATCGAGGGCTCCATGGCCCACCTGGACGACATCGCCCTGCTGGAGGAGGCCGGCCTGCGGGTGGACCACACCGCCGCCTGGCCCGCCGCCTTCGACGAATACCGCCTGGCGATCCTGCCCGGCCCCGGCGCCAACGACGTGAGCGCCGAGTTCAGCGCCACCGAGCGCGGGCTGCTGCGCAGCGTGGCCACCTCGGGCGGCGTGGTGGTCATCGAGGCCGAGGCGGGCAACGTCATGAACCTCGGCCCCCTGAACGATCTGCTGTGGGACCTCGGCGGGCAGCTGGTGGTCTCCGGCGTCACCGTCGAGGGCGACGCCGACAGCATCGGCGAGCACGCGCTCACGGGGGGCGTCGGCAGCCTGGGCCTGCGCGGGGCGACGAAGGTCGATCCGGGCGACGGCACCTGCATCGCGGCCGCCGGCTACGACTGCATCGCGGCCGCCGCCGCCGCGGGCGACGGCTGGATCGTGGCCCTCGGCGATGGCGATCTGCTCTCCAGCCTGCTCACCTGGGTCGAGGCGGGCCACGACAACGACCTCTTCCTGCGCCGCCTGGCGCACCTGCGGTTGGAGTGAACATGACCCCCCGACGCTCGCTGCTGGCGGCCACGGCCGCCCTCTTGCTCGCCATCGCGCTGGCCTGCGGCAAGGGCTCCGACACCGGCCCCGAGCCCATCCCGGAGGGCGCCTGGCGCGACGCCACCTGCGGCCTGGTCTGGCAGGGCGGCGTCGACGCCATGGCCCTCGGGGTAGACGCCGAGGCCACCTGTGCCGCGCTCGTGCTGGGTGAGAGCCCGTGGCACCTGCCCACCATCGACGAGCTGCGCTGCCTGGTGGAGGGCTGCGAGGGCACCGCCCCCGAGGGGGACTGCGAGGTCACGGCGGAGTGCGCCGAGCTCGGCTGCATGACCACCGCCTGCAGCGGCTGCGAGATCGACGCCGGCGCCAGCGGCGGCTGCTACTGGCCCTCCGAGCTCGGGGGCGCCTGCGGAGACCCACTGTGGAGCGCCACCCTCGAGGGCACGGACCGTGGCTGGGTGGTGGACTTCCGCGATGCCTCCGTCTCCCACGACGACCTGCTTCAGCGCCACGGCGTCCTGTGCGTGCAGGGCGGGTGAGCGGGGTCACAGTTCGATCTTTCCCAGCTTGACCCGGCCTCTGCGCAGAATTAGCGCAGCCCCCTTTTCGACACTGGCCGCCTGGCTCTTCGTCCGCCAGCGTGGCAATTTTTCCCTCGAATCCAGGTTTCTTCCATGACCACCGCCTTCGACAAGGCCCTCGAGATCGGCCGCCCGCCCAACATCCGGCGCCTCTTCCCCAACAGCCGCGCGCTGCTGGTCAGCGGCAAGGTGATCGATCGTGCCCTCAGGGCCAAGGGCAAGGCCATGACCATCGCGGCCAACGGCCGCAACAACCTGGTCCTCCGCGGCACCCTGCGCGCCGCCCAGCGGGCGAACGCCGCCATCATCATCGAGATCGCGAAGTCCGAAGGTGGCCGGGGCGCGTACTGCGCGGTCACCTACTGGAACATCGCCCGCCAGGTCGATACCCTGGCCAACGAGCTCGGGATCACGGTGCCCATCGCCATCCACGCCGATCACTACGGCATCAAGGGCGCCAAGGACATCGCCGCGGCCAAGACCGAGATCCCGTCCATGTTCGACGCCGGCATCACCTCCATCGCCATCGACGCCTCCCACCTCCTGGACGACGAGAACCTCCTGGCCAACCTGGAGCTGGCCAGCCTGGTTCCGGCCTGGGCCGGGCTCGAGACGGAGGTGGGTGAGATCAAGGGAATCGAGGGGCTCTCGACCGTCCAGGAGGCCCTGTTCCACATCCGCGGGATGAACGCCCACGGCATCTTCGCGGACTGGATCGCGCTGAACAACGGCACCGCGCATGGCATCCAGACCTCTGAGCAGGGCATCCAGGTGGAGCTGACCCAGCAGATCCACGCCGCCCTCGCGCCCTACAAGGTCTCCGGCGCCCAGCACGGCACCTCGGGCAACTCCTCGGAGCGGCTCAAGGTGATCGCGGCCACCACGGCCACCACCAAGGCCAACGTGGCCACCGCGCTGCAGATGATCTCCTGGGGCGTGCGGGTCAACGACTTCGGCAACGCCGAGCTCACCCCCGAGGGCGCGCTGGACAAGGTCACCGGCGCGGGCATGGGCGAGGAGCTGTGGGCCGCCATGATGGCCTATGCCGCCGAGAAAGGCTGGAAGGGCGGCAACCTCAAGAAGCTCTCCCTCCCCTTCGAGAACCACATCCTGGCCCAGCCAGAGGCGATCCGCGAGCGCATGGCCGCGGGCGTCGAGGAGTTCGTCCACCACCTGCTGGTGGATGTCTTCAACGCCGAGGGCAGCGCCGATCTCGCCATCCAGGCCATCCAGGACGCGGGCTCCTACGACATCGGTCCCCTGGCCGAGCGCATCGAGGATCCCGCCGAATGGACCCCGGAGCTCATCCGCGAGCGCGCCAAGCTGATCGACTCCGACAAGGGGCCCGCGGGCGACTTCTCGGACTAACCGTCAGCCGCCAGCCCCAGCGCCAGCTCCACCATCCCCATGAACGCCGTCTGGCGCTGGGCCGCGCTGGCGTGGGCGCCGGTGAAGAGGTGATCGCTGACCGTGAGGATGGACAGGGCCCTGACCCCATGGGCGGCGGCGATGGTGTAGAGCGCGGTGGACTCCATCTCCACCGCCAGCACGCCGTGATCGCGCCAGATATCCCAGGCCGCCGGATCGTCCTGGTAGAACAGATCGGTGGTGTAGATGGCGCCGGCCCGCACCTTCAGCCCCCGGGCGTGAGCCGCGTCCCACGCGCCCTTGAGCAGCCCGAAGTCCGCACATGGTGAGAAGTCGCGCCCGCCGAAGCGCAGCCGGTTGATCTTGGAGTCGGTGCAAGCAGCCTGCGCCAGGACCACATCGCCCAGCTCCATCCCCGGCTGCAGCGCGCCGCAGGTGCCGATGCGGATCAGGGTGCGCGCGCCGTACTCCCGGATGAGCTCGGTGGTGTAGATGGAGATGGAGGGTACCCCCATGCCGGAGCCCTGCACCGTGACCGGCCGCCCCTGGAACGTGCCGGTGAAGCCGAGCATGCCGCGCACCTCGTTCACGCAGGCGGCGCCCTCGAGGTAGGTCTCGGCGACGTGCTTCGCGCGCAACGGATCGCCGGGCAGGAGGACGAAGGGGGCGATGTCGCCGATGGCGGCGCTGATGTGCAGGCTCATTGCAGGCCTCGATGGGGGGCCTGTCCGGGTAACATCACGGGGGGAGGGAGCGCGAATTCCGGGAGCGGTCAGCGGTCAGCGGTCAGCAATCAGCTACGAACAAGGTACGAAGTTCGATACCGAGAAGGCTACGACCGAAGCTGCCGAAACACAGTCTGGGTGCCGGCTGCTTTCGGAGTGGCCAGAGAAAACCACCTTGCTGACGGCTGAATGCTGATAGCTGACAGCTCTCCGGCAGCCCTGGACTGTCGACTGATTTGGTCGGTGCCCGAATTCCTGCTAGAGCCCTCTCACGAGAGGAGCCCCTCATGCCCGATCTCGCCTTCCAGGACGTCTACCCGCCCGACGTGGCCCAGTGCTTCGGCTGCGGCCACCTCAACCCCCACGGCCACCACCTCCGCACATTCTGGGACGGTGAAGAGACCGTCACCCGCTTCACCCCACGGCCGGAGCACACCGCCATCCCCGGCTACGTCTACGGCGGCCTGCTGGCCTCCGTGATCGACTGCCACAGCACCGGCTCGGGCGCCGGGGCGCTGGCACGCGCCCGGGGGCTCGTTCTCGGCAAGGACCCCATCCCCCGCTGCGTCACCGGCAGCCTCGAGGTGCGCTACCTCGAGCCCACCCCGCTTGGCCCCGAGCTGGTGGTGCGCGGCCACATCGACGAGATCAAGGGCCGCAAGGTGGTGGTCTCCTCCACCCTGTACGCCGGCGAAGTGGCCTGCGTGCGCGGCCGCGCGGTGGTGCTGGAGCTGCCAGAGGGCGCGTTCGGCCGCTAGCGCCCCGGCCGACAGCGCTCGATGGCCGAAGGCTGCAGGGCGGTGTCCACGCTCGAGACCAACTCCCCGCCCGGCCAGGCGCGCAGCTCCAGCGCATACTCGTTCCGGCGCGCGACCCACACGCCGTCCGCGGGCACCTCCTCGTCCTCCCAGGCCCAGGCCGGGGTGTAGCCGCTGAAGAGGGTGCCGAGAAGCGCGGGCTCGTCGACGGACCAGGCCTGGTAGCTGGCCTCGTCCCCCCACCCGGTGTCGGCCGAGAGCCAGGCGGTCACACCGTCGGTGACGGCGTCGTAGACGTTGGCGCCCGCGACCTGTTCGGTCAGGCCCAGGGGCCGGGCGGTGGCGGCGGCGAGGTCTGCCTCCAGCAGGCCGCCATCGAGCAGGATCTGCTGCTGCGAGGCGTCGGTGAAGTAACCGCCCACGGCGGCGACCCGGGCCAGGTCTCCCACCAGGGACCAACGCCCCGTGGGGTTGTTCACGCCGAGCGGGATCTCCACCGCGACCTCCAGGGCTTCCGGGTCGATGCCCAGCAGGACCCCCTCGAGGTGGGACTCCCACCAGGCCGCCTCCCGCGACAGGCGCTGCAGGGTGACCCAGACCAGGCCGCCGTGGACGAAGAGCTGGCTGGCCTCGGGCAGCCCGTCGGCGTCGGCCCAGGGCGAGAGATCCACCGCCCCGACCTGCGCGCCCGTGTCCCAGCGCAGCACCGCCAGGTGATCGGCCTCGTACAAGCTGACGAAGGCGCGCTGGCCCCAGAAGACGACCGCCGCCGGGTTGGCGCCGTTGCCCACCGAGTACTGACCCACCGTGGCGCCGTCCTCCGGGTCCACGAACTGCAGGTTGTCACCGAACATACGGTTGATCACCACCAGCCAGGGCCCCGCGCAGGCCACCAGCGCGTCGCCGTGCGCCACGCCCCCCTCGGCCACCCAGGCGCCCGCCCCGGGGTCGTAGACGCCGTAGGCGCCCGCATCGTAGACCCCGTCATCCTCAGCGACGATCAGACGCTCGGGCCCCGAGTAGGCCCAGAAGCCCTCCGGCGGCAGCCAATCGCCCGGGAAGGCGGGCGCGGCGGGTTCGGGCCCGGGGCAGCCTGCCAGGAGCATCGCCCCGGCCGCGAGGCGGCGCATCAGGGCTCCCCGGCCTGGGGCTCGATCCCCATGGCCTGCTCCACCAGGTACAACGGACGGCGCCGGACCTCGTCGAAGATGCGCCCGAGGTACAGCCCCAGGACCCCGATGGACACGAGCTGGGCTCCGCCCACCACCAGGACCGCGGGGACCGCCCAGGAGGCCAGCGCGCCGCCACCATCACCGAAGACCAGGCGCGCGATCCCCAGGGCAATGCCGAGCACCGCCGCGGTGAGCCCGGCCCATGTGGCCAGATCGAGGGGCATGGTGCTGGAGACGAGCATGCCGTCGGCGGCGAAGCGCAGCATGCGGCCGAGGCCGAACTTGCCATCGCCCGCCTGGCGCTGGCCGCGGTGGTAGCGCACGGCCCGGCGCGAGTAGCCCACCCAGAACACCAACCCGCGCAGGTAGCGGCTGCGCTCCCGCATGGCGCAGATCTGCGCCACCACCGCGCGGTCGAGCAGGTAGAAGTCGCCCACGTTGCGCGGGGTCGGCTCGGGGGAGAGACGCTGGATCAGGGCGTAGAAGGCCCAGGAGCTGGCGAGCTTGAACCACCCCTCCCCCGCCCGGGAGCGACGCTCACCGTAGACCACGACAGCTCCCTCGCGCCAGGCGGCCACCATCTCCGGGAGCAGCTCGGGCGGATCCTGCAGATCGGCGTCCATCACCGCCACGACGTCGCCGCGAGCGTGGTCGAGCCCGGCGGTCAGCGCCAGCTGGTGGCCGAAGTTGCGGGAGAGCTTGAGCCCGAGCCAGCGCGGATCGCGCCCATGCGCACCGCAGATCAGGCGCCAGGAGGCGTCCTGGCTGCCGTCGTCCACCACGAGCACCTCCCAGTCGAGCCCATCGAGCCCCTCGAGGGTCGCCGTCAGGCGCTCGAAGAGCGCCGGCAGCACGTGCTCTTCGTTGTACACGGGGGACGACGACGCTGATGAGCGGCATGGGAACAGGGGCCCAGGGCGTGGTTCGCGAGGGCGGGGAACATAGCCCACGCTGGCCGCCTGGGCCCGGGCTACGGGATGAACCTGAACCCCGCGCCCCGGACGGTGAGGATGTGGCAGGGCTGAGCGGGATCAGGCTCGAAGTAGCGGCGCAGGCGCACGAGGTAGTTGTCCACCGTGCGCTCCACCGGGTAGGCGTCCAGGCCCCAGACCTCCTCCAGGATGTCGGCCCGGGAGAGCACCCGCCCGTCGGCGCGCACCAGCAGGGCCAGGATGGCGGCCTCCTTCTCGCCGATCACCATGGGCCCCTCGTTGGTGATGGCCTCGCGGGAATTGAGGTCGATCCGGTAGCGGTCGAAGGTGATGACCTGATCGGCCGGGACCTCTCGCTCGGCGCGGGAGCGGCGCACCATGGCGCGCACCCGGGCGACCAGCTCGGCCACGTCGAAAGGCTTGGCGAGGTAGTCGTCCGCCCCCGCGTCCAGCGCGCGCACCTTGGAGCCCACGTCCGAGCGCGCGGTCAGCATCAGCACAGGCGTGCCGATCCCGCGCCGGCGCATGCCTGAGAGCACAGAGAAGCCGTCCTGACCAGGCAGGGAGATGTCCAGGATCACCAGGTCGAAGGGCTCACCCGTGGCCAGGGTGAGGCCCGCGGTGCCGTCGCGGCTCCAGCGCACGGCGTGGCCGTCCGCCTCCAGGTTCATGCTCACCATGGTCCCGACGAGCTCGTCGTCCTCCACCAGCAGGATGCGGCTCATGTGGCTTCCTCCTCCACGCCGCGGGGCAGCGTGACGGTGAAGCGGGCCCCCTGACCGGGACCCGCGGAGTGTGCGCGCAGATCGCCACCCATGCGGCGGCAGAGATCGCGGGCGATGGACAGGCCCAGCCCCGTGCCATGGCGGACGCCGTGGCCCCGGGGCAGGGCCCGCAGAAAGGGGACGAACAGGGACTCGGCCTGCTCCGGAGTGAAGCCGACGCCACGGTCCGAGACGGTCAGCGCCACCTCGGCCAGGCCCGGCTCCACCCGCAGGGTGACCACCGGGTGGTCGCCCCCGTACTTGTGCCCGTTGTCCAGCAGGTTCTCCAGCACCACCCGCAGCAGGTCGGGATCGACCCGCACCGCCAGCGCCGGGTCGGGCTCGGGCCAGTCGAGGCGCAGGGTGTGGGCGGCGCCCGGCATGCCGCGGTGGCGGTGCTCCAGCAGCGCCTCCAGGAAAGGCGCCACCGGCAGGGAGATCACCCGCATCTGCTGCTGGCCGGCGCGCAGGGCCCCGGCGATGATCACGTTCTCGATGCTGTGCTCCAGCCGCTCGCAGTTCTCCAGCCCGAGCGCCAGCAACCGCTCCTGCATGGCCTCCGGCACGCCGCGACGCCGCAGGGTGTCGAGCAGGGACTTGATGCCGGTGAGGGGAGTCTTCATCTCGTGGGTGACGGCGTGGACGAAGGCCTCCATGCGGCGGGTCTGCCGCCGCTCCTGGCGCAGCATGCCCCACAGCATCACGGTGCAGACCCCGAGCAGCAGGAACAAGAAGCTTCCTTCGCCCAGCACCATCTGGCGCCGGCGCGTGAGCCGTGCGTCGATCTCGGCCACCGCCGCCTGGACCGGGCGCAAGCAGAGCGCGGCGTGCAGCGGGGTCAGGGCGGCACGGAAGCCCTGGCCCGCCGTGTCGCAGGGCAGCAGCTCGAGCATCGCCGAGTCGGGCAGATCCTCCAGGCGCGGCGGGCGCGGCTGGTGCCCGAGCAGCAGGGCGCCCTCCCGCGCCCGGTGCTCCATGTCGGCCATGGCGGCCATGCGCTCGGCGTGGACCGCGTCATTCAGGAACACCGTCCACCAGGCACCCAGCGCCGCCAGCGCCAGCAGCGCCAGGGCAAAGATCACGTGGTAGTGCCGAAGGCGGGTCATGGACCCTGGATATTTCGCCAGCGGCTCCCGGTCACCGTGGCCGGGGCCCCGCAGCCCGTGCCCCGCTCAGGCCAGCCCGACGAAGGTGTAGGCCACCGCGAAGGAGACGAAGGCGGCGTCGATGAAGAACACGGCGCACAGGAACAGGGCGGTCAGGCTGATCTCCCAGCGGGGACGCTTGGTCACGACCTCCACGCCGACCCCGGGAGCGATCCCGACGAAGGTGGGATCATCGGGGCTCGCGAAGGAAGCCAGGTGATCGTGCCAGAAGTCCTCGCGGTCAGTGTGGGTGAGCATGGTGCCTCCGAGTTGCGCACAATGGTCGAGCACTTTTCATGCCAGAATTCCAGCCGGCCGTGGCACCGCCGCTGCGCCGCCAGGACCTGCTCCCTGAACGTCAGGCTCCCGCCCGATCTCCCCGGAAAGCAGCCCTCGCAGCGCCGCGGGTTTCCCGGACCCGGCGGTCGCGGGCTTGGGGGGCGCGGAGAGCCTGTTCAGACCCGATTGCGCCCTGTCCTCCGACTGGCCACAGGTCGACTCGCCCGCGTGCAGGTTGTGGGTCCCACCGTCGTCCTGCGCCGCCCCTTCGCCCCGCCCCGACGAGCGCTCTTTGCCGTAGAACGAGGCCGTCTCCCGCCCGCGGGCGGCCACCGCGGCCAGGGACACCAGGCTGTCGGCCCCCTCTCTGGTGTCGCCTCCAACGGACGCTCAGGGCGTTGACACCGGCGAACTGGTCGGCCTCACGCAGTCGCAGGGCGGTGACTTCATCGGCTTCCCGCATGTCGCCGCGATGCGCTGGCTCGACAGTTCCTCCCGCCAGCTCTCACCGGCCGCCAACAGCCGCGCCAGCGCGGGCTCACCGTCAGTGGCCAGCGCCCGGAGGACGCGCGCGCCGATCACCTGGCGCAGCGCCACCGCCGGCGCCCGGAAGCGACCGACATCATCGCGGCGCAGCACCCAGGCGCAGGCCCCCTGCGGCACGATGGAGGCGGTGCGATGGGAGGTGACGAACACGGTCGGTGCCCCGAGGGGCTGGTCGGGCGGGAGCGCGCAGGCCCGCAGGTAGGGCTCGGTGAGCAGGACCAGGCGCAGGTCCGCATGCGCGGAGAGCAGCAGAGGGGCCGCGTCGGGGACGGCGAGGTGGCGGGCCCAGGCCGCCAGCGCGGCGGCGTGCAGCCCGTTGAAGGAGCAGTCGTAGGGCACGACAGGCATGGCCTCGTGGATCAGCCCGTACCCAGCGGACAGGATCCAGAGGTCCACCCGCAGGCCCGCGGCGCGGCCCACCGCCAGGCCCTCGCCCAGGCGACGCTGGGGCAGGCCGGTGTAGAACGCTCCCGCCGGCGCGGCCAGGTGGGCCAGCTCCTGCTCACGACCCAGCCGCCGCTGGCCAGAGGCGAAGTCCTCGCGCCGCAGCTTGCGCGGATGGTCGCGGAGCTTGTCGCGCGTGCAGATGGTCAGGACGGAGATGTTCACGAGTCCTCCCGCCGGGAGGCCGGGTCCTGTCCCGGCCCGCGCAGCCTGACACGACACCCCCTCCTCGTCCACCCCGGCGGAAACCGGGCTCGCGGAGTTTTCAGCAAAAAAACTGAAAAAAAAACTGGGCTGCCGGTGCGTGCCAGGCTATCTGGCGGCCGCCCAACGGCCGGGTCACAGCGGAGTTCTCTCCAGGTGTGCCCATTCCGCCTGACAGGCACGTCACCACCGCGACCGCATCGGTCGCGAGAGCGCCGGGCGGCTCCCGCCCGATTCCTGATGTGGCAGGCACGCGCGCGATGTCCTGCCCTCCTGTGAGAGAGAGAAAGAAAGAGATGCCCAAGAAGATTTTTGTCGGTGGTCTGAGCTGGGGCACAGACGATGAGGGCCTGCGCCAGGCCTTCGAGCCCTTCGGCGAGGTCCTGGACGCCCGCGTCATCCTCGATCGCGAGACCGGTCGCTCCCGCGGCTTCGGCTTCGTGACGTTCGGGTCGGGCGAGGCGATGAACGCTGCCATCTCCAAGATGGACGGTGCGAACCTCGACGGCCGGACCATCCGTGTCAACGAGGCGCAGGAGCGCCAGGGCGGCGGCGGCGGCGGCGGCGGCGGCGGCGGCGGCGGTGGTCGCGGTCG
>JBDRKM010000203.1:0-27714 GCA_043814015.1 Pseudomonadota bacterium | reverse complement strand
CGGCGGGCTGGCCGGCGCCGAGCAGCACCTGGGCGCGCATGGTGGCCAGGGCCAGGCTGGCGGGGCGCTCGCCGCGGCTCACGGCGGCCTGCAGGGCGGCCCAGCCGCGCTCCAGGGCCGTGGCGGCGCCGGTGGGGTCGTCGATGCGGAAGCGCTCGCGCGCCAGGTAGCCCCAGGCCACGGCGTCCTCGGGGGCGGAGGCGCAGCGGGCCTCCAGCAGGCGGCGGTTGCGTTCGGCCTTGCCGCGGGCCTCGCGCAGGGCGGGGACGTTGCCGAGGTGGAGGAGGGGGGCGTCCAGCGGGACGACCCGGCGCCCTCGCAGCCAGCGCCCGACGCTCTCGTGCACCACGCCCTCGTAGCAGAGGTGTGCCGTTCGGCGCAGCAGGCGGGGCAGGAGGACAGGAGGGCCGCGGCGGGCGACGCCTGAGAGGACGGCGGCGGGATCGGCGTCGAGGGTGGCGGCGTCGTGCAGCGGCAGCAGGCCGCAGTCGAAGGGTGGGCCATCGAGGGCGCGGAGGAGGGCGGCCCCGGCGCCGGGGGCGAGGCGCTCGTCGGCATCGAGGACGAGCACCCACTCTCCGCGGGCCGCGGCCAGGCTGGCGTTGCGGGCGGCGGCGAAGTCGTCGGTCCAGGGGTGCGCGATGACGACGGCGCCCGCCTCGTGGGCGATGCGCGGGGTGGCGTCGGTGGAGCCCGTGTCCACCACCACGATCTCGTCCACCACGCCGCGCACCGAGGCCAGGCAGCCGGGCAGCAGGGCCTCCTCGTCACGGACGATGAGGCAGAGGGAGAGGCGCGGGGCCCCGCGAGCGGCGCGTGACATCACAAGGTGGCGGGGTCGAAGGGGTGGCCGATGAAGAGGTACTGGGGCAGCACCGTGCCGCCGCTGGCGTAGAAGTACTCGGTGATGAAGGAGGGGCCGCTGTTGCCGCCGGTGTTGTCGGGGTCGCTGGCGTCGGGGTGGGAGTCGCCGCTGCCGTTGCAGCCGTAGTAGCGCAGGCCGGCGCGGGTGGCGCCGTCCCAGACCCAATCCACGAAGATGACGGAGTGCCCGGTGCCGGTGGAGCGGGAGAGGTTGACGAAGTCGCCGGTCACGGCCTCGTCCCAGCGGGACTGGGGCAGCTCCTCGCCGATGCCGGCGGACTCGAAGGCGTTCGCCGCGGAGGCGGTGCTGGCCACGCCGAAGCCCTGCCAGTGCTGGTAGAAGCTGCCGATGTCCACGTCGTCGACGGTGAGCGAGCCGTAGCCCTCCCAGATCTGCAGGTCGTTGAGCTCCTGGTAGCGCTCCCAGGCGTTGAGGAAGACCTCGATGGTGTGGCCGGAGCAGAAACAATCGAGCCCGCCCTCGAAGAGGTGCTCGCCCAGGTACCAGCCGCCCCAGATCTGGCCCCACATGTCGCCGCAGTCGTCGCCGTAGTAGGACCAGCAGTAGGGGTAGGTGCCGTCCTTGGGGTAGAGCGCGGTGTCGTTGATGGACAGGACTACGTAGGCGTTGAAGCCCGCCTCGGGGGGCAGCCAGCCCTCGTCCGGGATGAAGACGACCTGGTCCTGGCTGACGGCGGCGCCCTGGGCGTCGTAGCCGGTGAGCTCCACCTGGCGCGCGTAGTTCACCCCGTGGAAATCGTAGGTGAAGGTGCCGATGGAGGACTCCACCGGGAGGGGGTCGTCGCTCAGGCGGTAGCCCTCGCAGGTGAAGATCACGCTCTCGATGGTGTCCAGGCCGGTGACCTCGTAGCGGAAGGCGACGGGGTTCTCGGCCGCCTCACCCGCGGTGGGGGCCAGGATGGTGACGTGGGGCTGGCTGGGGTCGGGCTCGCCCGTGTCGTCGGGATCGGGATCCTCGGGGGTGGAGTCGGGATCGCCGTTGCCCTCGGGGACGTGGCGGCCGAGGCGCGGATCGGCCTCGGTGCAGCCGGCGGCCAGGAAGGCCAGGAGCAGGGCGAGGGGGCGGCTCATGGGCGGTTCACTCGCAGAAGGGGCCGTTGTACTGGAAGCCGTTGTTGGTCTCGGAGCACTCGCGGACCCGGCCCGAGCTGGTGCCGTCGTCGTCGGCCGCCAGCCACAGGGCGTCGGCGCAGCCGAGGTCGGCGGCGTCCAGCAGGACCCAGGCGGCGTCGGAGGAGCGGCCGGAGGCGAGGCCCGCGGGGACGGTGACGGTGCTCAGCAGGTCGTGGGAGCCGCCGCAGGAGGAGTACAGCGCGAGGCTGAGATCCTCCTCCGTGGCCTCCAGGCCCACATTGCGCATGCGCACGGCGGCCCAGACGCGGCCCAGATCGCAGTCGTCGAGACAGACATCCGTGATCTCGGCCTCGAGGTCCTGCGTGAGGGAGGAGCCGTCGGTGGCGATGGCGGAGTGCCAGGTGTTGTGGGTGGTGAAGCCGTAGGTGCGGTTCTGGGGGACCGTGCCGTCGTCGTTCACGTTGTCGATGTCGTAGGCGTGCTGGTTCCAGACCTTGCGGGCGGGGACCCAGGACTCGTCCTGGTCGCCGTAGACGGAGAGGCCGTAGCCGTAGCCGTTGTGGCAGACGACGATCTCGGCCTGGTCGTCCCCGTCTACATCCGCGATGGTGGGGTAGTCGAACATGGTGTTGGAGGCGTGCTCGGTGGAGTAGAACTTCACCGCCCCCGTGGCGCCCTCGTAGGCGACCATCTCGACCTCGTCGATGTAGACCACGTCGGGCTTGCCGTCGCCCTCGAAGTCGAAGATGGAGGCGCCGGTGGCGCCGGACTCGTCGTGGACCGCCGCGCTCCACAGGGTGGTGCCGTCGTGGTTGAGGCACAGCAGCCGGTTGCCGCCGGCCACCACGATCTCGGGTCGGCCGTCGAGATCGAGATCCCCGATGGCTGGGGTGGAGAGGATGTTGGCGGACGCGATCTCGACCGGGCCCCACAGGGTGCTGCCGTCGGTGTCCTGGGCGCGCACGGTGTTGTAGGTGACGGCGACGATCTCGCCCTCGGGGTCGTCGTCCAGGTTGGCGATGCCGATCATGGCGTCTTCCTGGCTGGCGTCATGGCGGAGGGCGTTGCCGTCGGGGTCGTAGGCGGCGTTGCCCACGATGACCTCCTCCACACCGTCCAGGTCGAGGTCGGTCACGGCGGGGACGCTGGACTCGGACACGTTCATGGTGCCGATGGTGACGAGGCCGTAGCAGCCGCGACCGTAGGCGCCGACGCCGCGGGTGCTGCCGTCGTCGGCGTTGAGGATGACGCGGCCGACGACCACCTCGTAGTGGCCGTCGTGGTCCATGTCGGAGATGATCGGGGCGGTGCCCCAGTCGAAGTCCAGGCCGATGAAGTGCTCGGACTCCCACAGCACGGTGCCGTTGTCGTCGTACATGGCCGCGGTGTAGTCGCCGGCCGCGAAGAGGGCAGAGGCGTACTCGCGGACCACGACGACCTCGGGGCGGCCGTCGCCGTCCACGTCACCGAGCGCCGGGGGGGAGCCATAGGCGAGGTTGGCGCTGGAGTCCTGCCAGAGGGTGCCCGAGCCGTCGCCCTTCAACACCACGAGCCGGCCATCACCCCCCGCGAAGCTGGTGAGGAAGTTGACGATGATCTCCGGCAGGCCGTCGCCGTTCATGTCGGCCACGAGGGGCTGGGAGAGGCAGCCCAGGCCCGCGCCGCCGTGCCACTCGACGATGGGGGTGAAGCCGCCCTCGGGGGGCTCGGTGCACTCGTCGCCCACGCCGATGTCCTCGCCGGGGAGCGAGGTCTGTACGCACTCGCCAGGGGTGGCGGTGTCGTCGGGGGGATCGCCGCTGTCGTACTCCCCCGTGTCGTCGGGGTTCTGGTTGTCGTCGTCCTTGGGGCGGTTGAGGTCGTAGTCGGAGTTGCAGGCGAGCAGACCGAGGCCGGCGATGGAGAGGTGAAGGGCGAGGCGCATGGGACACCTGGGGTTGGTGAAGCTCGGAGGCTACTTATCCGAAGATCGCGCGCGGCGGGGGGCCACGAGCGCGAGCAGGGCGAGGGCCCAGGGCAGGAGGCGGCCTCGGGGCCGCGCGGTGCAGCCCGTAGCCGTGGGCTCGGGGCGCTCGGGGATGGCGAGGACGTCGAAGCGCTGGGCGTCGGGGTAGGCGCCGAAGCCCCACAGGTCGGCGGCCTGGACCTGCCAGGTGACGCTGTCGCCCACCGAGACCTGGCCGGTGAGATCGAGGGTGGTGCCGGTGGTCTGCTCGACAGTGGCGGTGCTCGCCCCGTCGAGCCACCAGGTGACCGTGTAGGTCAGCCAGTCGCCGTCGTCGTCCTCGGCGGGGGCCCAGCGCAGGGTGACGGCGTCCTCGTAGGCCTCGTCTGCGGGGCCGAGGGGGGCGGGGGCGCTGGGGGCGGCGTCGGCCACGGCCAGCACGGCGGCGCCGGCGTCGATGCGGCCGTAGCCCATGTAGCGGCTCCAGCCGCGGCCGTTGTACTCCCACTCCTCCGGGTGGATGCGGTCGGCGGTGGCGTACAGGACCTCGCGGGCTTGGGCCGCGGTCAGGCGCGGGTTGGCCGCGAACATGAGGGCCAGGGTGCCCGAGACGACGGGGGCGGCGGCGCTGGTGCCCGAGAAGTAGCCGTAGTAGTCGGGGTCGTCGCGCCAAGCGCCGTAGCCCTCGCTGCCGGCCGGATCCGTGGTGAGCACCGCACCCGAGGGGGCGGCCACGTCCACGATGGCGCCGTAGCTGGAGTACCACTCGCGCTCGTCGTCGCCGTCCACGGCGGCCACGCCGATGACGGTGTCGTAGCCGAGCATGCCGTCCCAGGAGGCGTCGCAGTTGCCGTTGCCGGCCGAGAACACCATGGCCGTGCCCAGGCCGCCGCGACCCTGCTCCTCGGCGTGGTCGAAGCCCTCGCGGATGGTGGCGGGCAGCATGAAGTTCTGGCAGTCGAGGAAGCCCCAGGAGTTGGAGATGACGTCGGCGCCGGCGTCGGTGGCCTCGACGAAGGCGTCGTAGATGTCGCTGTAGGAGATCTCGCCGCCGATGAGCTTGATGGCGTAGACCTCCGCGTCATAGGCCACGCCCGCCACGCCCAGGGCGTTGTCGCCGCGGGCCGCGGCCAGGCCGGCGGCGCAGGTGCCGTGGGGCCAGCCGTCGTACTCGGGATCGGGGTTGGGGTCGGCGTCGCCATCTACGTAGTCCCAGCCGGGGGTGACGCTGAGATCGGGGTGGTCCGTGTCGATCCCGGTGTCGATGACCGCGACCATCCTCCCGGCGCCGGTGGTCAGGGCCCAGGCGGTGGGGGCGTCGATGTCGCAGCCCGGGGTCCAGCCCTGCTGGCCGACGTTCTGCAGGTGCCACTGGTCGGGGACGTAAGGGTCGTCGGGGAGGTCGTGCGGGACGAGGGGCAGGGCCAGATCCGGGTTGGCCCAGGCGATCCCGGGGCGGCCATGCAGGGCGCGGGCCAGGGCCACCTCGTCCGTGCCGGGGGCGGTGCGCAGGCGGAAGACGCGGTCGCCGCGGCCGAGGGGCTCGACGGCCACGACGCCGGGCAGGGCGGCCAGGGCCTCGGGCGCGGTGGTGGCCACCACCACGGCGCCGGTGCGGCGCACGGGCAGGCCCGCGAGGGTGGAGTCGGGCGCGATGGTGGCGCGCGCGACCCCCTCGTCGAGGTAGAACCATGAATCTTCGGCGAAGGCCAGGACGGGGAGGAGCAGGAGCGCGATCATGGGCGCAACGTAGCCCACCCGCGCGGCACCCGCGGCGGCTATGTTGTCGCACCATGCGTACCACCCTGCTCATCGCCCTGCTGCCCCTGGCCTCCGCTTGCCACCCGGAGGTGGCCCACGACTCCTGGGTCGAGCCCGGCTGCGGAGATGGCGTCCTGCAGGGCGGCGAGGGCTGCGACGACGGGGCCGCCAACAGCGACACCGACCCCGACGCCTGCCGGCTCGACTGCCAGCTGCCCGTCTGCGGCGATGCCGTAGAGGATGCGGGCGAGGCCTGCGACGACGGCAGCCCCTACGGTGGCGACGGCTGCACCCCCCTGTGCACACTGGAAGAGGGCGCGCCGGAGCAGGAGCCCAACGACACCCCGGAAGAGGCCGAGATCCCAGGGGGGAGCACCATCTCCGGGTATGCCGAGGCCGACGGCCAGGACTGCTTCGCGCTGAGCATGGCCGCCTGCCAGGCCCTGGCGGCGCACCTGGTCGCGCCCTGCCCCGTCCCGGCCACCCTGAGCCTCTACCACCCCGACGGCTCCCTGCTGGCCACGGGCGGCCCCGGCGAGGACGGCTGCGCGGCCATCGATCCGCTGGAGGAGCCCGGCGCGCGCTTCCTGGACGAGGGTAGCTGGGCGCTGTGCGTGAGCGGCCTGCTGGGTGCCGAGGTGCCCTTCTACACCCTGGCCGTCGAGCCGGTGGCCGTGGAGGACGCCCACTACGAGCTCCCCGACGACGCCGACCCGGACGGTGACGGCTACCCCGACCAGTGCGACGACGACCGCGATGGCGACGGCGTGCTGGACGACGACGACGACTGCCCCGACGTGCCCGACGGCCCAGAGATGGCCCCCATGGCCCCCAGCGAGGATGGCTGGCTGCGCCAGTGGCTGACCATCGGGCCCTTCACCGGGACCGCCTCGCCGAGCACCTGCCTGCCCACCGCCGAGCAGCTCGTGGGCGAGGACGACGCGGCGGTGTGGCCAGCCCTGGGTGATGTGGCCGGGGGCTTCCCCTGGATCGTGCTGTGGGGCACCGAGGACCGGGTCGCCTTCGAGCCCGACTACGCCACGGTCTCCGCCCCGCGGGAGGTCTACCAGGCGCTGTACGTCTACGCCTCCGCCGAGCGCGCCCTCACCCTGTCGCTGGGCCCGGATGACGGCGCCCGCGCCTGGCTCGACGAGGAGATGATCTGGGAGAACGCGGTCTGCCAGGGCACGGTGATGGACCACTACACGGTGGATGTCAGCCTGCCCGCCGGCTGGAGCCGGCTCATGATCAAGGTCTACGACCAGGGCGGCGGCTGGGGCAACTACGTGCGCTTCCTGCAGGGCGGCGAGCCGGTGACGGACCTCGAGCTGTCGCTCTCGCCGGAGGGCTCCTGGGCACCTGGGCAGTCGGACATGGACGGGGATGGCGTGGGGGATGTGTGTGACACGACGCCCCACGGAGCCTGATGTACCGCATCTTCCACCCACGGGCTCCGTATCCACCCTCATGAAGCTGGGAAGCCTTGCTTCTGGCCCCTGGTACTGGCCGTGCCCTGTGACCGGTCGGAGCTCTCCGCGGCCGGAGTGACCCTCCGGGCAACCCCCTGGTGACCGGCTGGGGCTCTCCGCGGCCGGAGTGGCCCTCCGGGCAACCCCCCGGTGATCGTCCGGGGCTCCCCGCTTCCCCGGTGTCGGGCCGTGAAGTACGCCTTTCATGGATACGCATCCCGTGGGGGTTCCAAGCACTGTGAGGTAGCTTTGTCCACGGGGGATGGATAGCCATCAGGCGTTGCGGTTTGATATTTCCGACCGGTCAAGGTTGATGAGGAGGAGCCATGGCAACGACCCTGCTGGTAGTGCTTTTCGTGTCCGTGGTAGTGACGGTGGGTTTCCTGGCCATCAGGCGGTGGATGGTTGGGAGAGAGAGGCTGAACCAGCGTCGAAGCGTCACCGAGCTTGCAGCGCGTCTGGAGCCTGTGGATCCCTGGGAGTGGGACCATCTCCACGGAGGCGTCCTGGGGCCTATGAGGATCCTGCCACGCGAGGCCGTGGCGGGAACCGAGCCGACGAGGGGATCCGGACAGGTTCTATGGTTGAAGCCATCCCCCGAACTGAAGCGGTGGTCTGGTGTGCCCCCGCGTGTGGCCGACGACCTCGATGCACTCGTGGGTGAGATGATGGAGTATTCGCAGCTGGTCGATGTGCAGGAGCGTAGTGGCGCGGTCGTCATGGAGCTGAACGACGCCTACGGGAAGAAGAAAGCCACTGTCGTCTTCTGCCGCTGTCTTGAAGACCAGGAATACGGCTGGATGGCCTGGTATCGGTGGTTGAAGTGACGGCCCCGGACGCTGCCGTGGAGAGGTGGTGGCGGTGGTGTCAGGTGGCAGAGGCGGTAGTGTCAGACACCAAGAAATATATGATGGGATGCCGAGAGCTGATCCTGTTCGGCTGACCGCTGACCGCTGACCGCTCCCGATGTAGTCCCCACGACACTCCCCCCGGTGTCCACGGCATACGGGCGGCCTTATCTTCCGGGCACCTGCTGCTGGAGGCCCCCATGCCGGAGTTCACGCGCGTCCCCCACGTCCTGATCGTCGGGGCCGGGTTCGCGGGGCTGTACGCGGCGCGCGCCCTGGCCCGCCAGCCCGTGCGGGTCACGGTGATGGACCAGCGCAACCACCACCTGTTCCAGCCCCTGCTGTACCAGCTCGCCACGGCCGGGCTGCAGCCCTCGGACATCGCGGCGCCCACGCGCCAGATCCTGCGGGGGATGCCCAACGTCACGGTGCTCATGGGGCGGGCCCGGGCGGTGGACCTGCAGGCCCGCCAGGTGCACCTCTCGGAGCGCAGCCTCGGCTACGACTACCTGGTGGTCGCCGCGGGGGCGACGCACGACTACTTCGGGCACCCGGAGTGGGCCCGGCACGCGCCCGGGCTCAAGAGCATCGAGGACGCCCTGGAGATCCAGGGGCGGGTGCTGCTGGCGTATGAGGCCGCCGAGCGCGAGACCGACCCGGAGCGGCGGCGGGCCTGGCTGACCTTCGTGGTGGTGGGCGCGGGGCCGACGGGCGTGGAGCTGGCCGGGGCCCTCGGAGAGATCGCGCATCGCACCCTGGCACGGGACTTCAAGAACTTCGATCCCCGCGAGACCCGCGTCGTGCTGCTGGACGGCGGCGACCGGGTGCTGGGCACCTTCCCCGAGGACCTGTCGGCCAAGGCCCGCCGGCAGCTCGAGAGCCTCGGGGTGGAGGTGCGCACCGGGGCGCTGGTGCGGGACATCGACGAGCACGGGGTCACGCTGCAGGACGGGCGCCTCGACGCCCGCACCGTCATCTGGGCCGCCGGCGTGCGGGGCTCGCCCCTGGGGGAGGCGCTCGGGGCGCCGGTGGACCGCCGCGGGCGGGTGAAGGTGGCGCCCGACCTGAGCCTGCCCGGCCACCCGGAGGTCTTCGTGGTGGGCGATCTGGCCTGCCTGGAGCAGGACGGCCAGCCCATCCCCGGGGTGGCCCCGGCCGCCATCCAGATGGGGCGGTGGGCGGCCCACAACATCCTGCGCCGGGTGGCGGGGGAGGCGAGCGCGCCCTTCCGCTACCTGGACAAGGGCAGCCTGGCGACCATCGGCCGCGCCCGCGGCGTGGCGCGCTTCGGACAGCTCGCGTTCTCCGGGATCGTGGCCTGGTGGCTGTGGCTCGCGATCCACATCTTCTTCCTGATCGGGTTCCGCAACCGCTTCGTGGTCATGCTGGAGTGGACCTGGGCCTACTGGACCTTCGACCGCAGCAACCGCGTGATCCTGCGGCAGTCCTTCCCCTGGATGCCGGGCAGCGAGCCCTCGCTGGGGCAGCTGATTGCGGACCGGGGCGATGAGGAGGAGCCGGTGCCGGAGGGGCCGTTTCTGCCCTAGGCGGGCGGCGGTGTCGCCCCTTCGCTGCTCGATGGGCGAGCATTTGAACAAAATTGTTTCCGAATATAAAAAAACAAAGAAAGTCCGCGTTGTGAGCTGCGCATGCGGGGCCACCATTCGTCTGCGGGGTTGTTGCTCTTGGTGTCGCATGGTAACCGTATTGCGTTCCATCCCAGTGCAACCTTCAGCTCACCGAGGCCGCCATGCGTTTCATCGTCCAGCCCCAGCGTTCCAGTCTTGCAGCCGGTCCAATGGCCTTCGCGGCGGTCCTTCCCAGGGTGGTCACCATCTACGAGCACGCCAACTACGGCGGCAAGAGCCAGGACCTCGCCCCAGGGCGCTACGATATCGGCGCTCTCGCCATCGGCAACGACCGCCTGAGCTCCCTGCGGGTTCCCCGGGGCTTCCGAGTCACGCTGTTCGAGCACGCCAACTTCCAGGGCCGTCAGAAGGTTTTCCGCAATGATGCCCCGTGGGTTGGCGATGACTTCAACGACATCACCTCCGGCGTCGTGGTGGAGGTGGTCCCCGTGGCGACCCACGCCACCATCTACGAGCACGCCAACTACGGGGGGAAGAAGCAGGATCTGGCTCCCGGGCGCTACGACATGGGGGAGCTGTCCATCGGCAACGACCGCTTGAGTTCCCTCAAGGTCCCAGCGGGGCTGCGGGTCACGCTGTTCGAGCACGCCAGCTTCAAGGGGCGCACCAAGTCCTTCACCGGGGATGCCCCCTGGGTTGGCGACGACTTCAACGACATCACATCCGGCGTGGCGGTTGAGCAGATCTCGCAGACGGACGAGGTCACGGTCTACCAGCACAACAACTACGAGGGCCGCAGCCAGAGCCTGCCCATCGGGCGCTACGACATGGGCCAGCTCACCATTGGCAACGACGTCATGAGCTCCCTCCGGGTGCCTGAAGGCATGGTGGCTGTCCTCTACGAGCACGCCAACTTCAAGGGGCGTGTGAAGATCGTCACGGGTGACACCCCCGCGCTGCCCGACTTCAACGACGTGGTCTCGTCCATCGTCGTCCAGCTCGCCGCCACGATCTACGAGCACGCCCACTTCCAGGGCCGCCGGCAGGTGCTGCCCATGGGCCGCTACGACATCAACCAGCTCACCATCGGCAACGACCGCCTGAGCTCCCTCAAGGTCCCCGCGGGCCTCATCGTGACCCTCTACGAGCATGCGAATTTCCGCGGAAAGACCCGCACCTTCCTCCATGACTCCGAGTGGATCGGGGACGCCTTCAACGATCGCACCTCCTCCATCCTGGTGACCCGCAACGAGGTGGAGGTCCCCGACAAGGCCCTCTGGTTCGGCGACAAGATCAACCTGCGGTCCCACCACGGCCGGTACCTGGTGGCGGAGGCCGACGGCAACCTCAACGCGAACCGCGAGCGCGCACAGTCCTGGGAGCAGTTCGAGATCGTCCGTTCCGGTCCGACGCGGCACGAGTGCCTGCTGAGCTTCGGCGACGTCATCTCCCTGCGCTCGTGCCACGGCAAGTACGTGGTAGCCGAAGCCAACGGTGAGGCCAACGCCAACCGGGGCGCCATCGGAGACTGGGAGAGGTTCGTGGTGATACGCAGCGGGCTGACCGCGCACCAGAGCTTCGTCTCCCATGGTGATGTCATCTCCCTGCGCTCGTGCCACGGTAGGTACGTGGTGGCCGAGGCCGACGGTCGGGCCCGGGCCGACCGCGGCGCCATCGGGGATTGGGAGCGCTGGCGCATCCTCTCCCGCACCGGCCCGCACGCCGTGACCACCGTGGAGATCGGCGAGGCTGCCGACAGCGACACTGGGGGCTGCCCCGCGGGCGTGTGTGGATCGGACTCCTGTGGCCAGGCCGCCTGTGTCGCGGCCGTGGCCGGAGCGGCCACCTGTGAGACATTCGCCTGCGCCGGCGCCCTCTGCGGCGCAGACGCGGCCGGCATCGCGGGCTGCGTGCTGGATGCCTGCGGCACCGCGGCTTGTCGGGTGGCGGTGGGGGCGGCGAACGGCTGCCTGGCCGCGGCCTGCGGTGGGGACGGCTGCGCGGCCGCGGCCTGCGCGTTGGCCACCTGCGGAGGAAACCTCTGCGCGGGTGCGGCCTGCGGCGCGGACGTGTGCGGTACGGCGGCCTGCGTGGGCGATGCCGCAGTTGCCTCGGCCTGCGGGATCCAGGCCGACCTCGCCAACGCCTGCGCCGCGGACGCCTCCGGCGTGAGCGCCTGCCCGGCGGATGCGTGTGCGGCGAACGTCTGCGGCATCAACCTGTGCCCGGCCGACGCCTGCGCCGCGGACGCCTGCGCGCTGGACGTGATCCCCATCATCCCGGGGATCTGATGGCGGCCCATCGAGCCCGGGACGGCATCGGGTTGGTGCCGTCCCGCTACAACACGCTCATCCCGCTGCGGGAGGGTGCCGTGCTCGCCCACAACGGCATGCTCGGCAGCCTCGCGGTCTGGGATGACGAGGACCGCGAGACCTACGACCAGATCGTCGCGGGGCTCCCCTACGACGCCCACGGTGAGAGCGTGCGCGCGCTCATCGCCGGCGGCTTCGTGGTGCCGAGGGCCGACGACGAGCGTCGGCGCCTGGAGGAGCAGTATCGCTTCGCCCGCTTCGATCGCGGCGCCCTCACCCTCACGGTCGCCCCCACCATGGCCTGCAACTTCGCCTGCGACTACTGCTTTCAGTCGCACGATCGCAGCGTCGGGGTGATGGGCGAGGAGGTACGCGCGGCGCTGGTGGCCCTGCTGGACCGCTTCGCCCGTGGCATCCGCCGGATGCACGTAGCCTGGTACGGCGGCGAGCCGTTGCTGGCCACGGAGGCCATCTTCGACCTCTCCCGGCGCTTCAGCGCGCGCTGCCGCGTGGCGCGGGTGACCTATGACGCCATGATGGTCACCAACGGCCACCTGCTCACGCCCGAGCTGGCCGCTGGCCTCTTCGAGCATGGCGTCCGCACCATCCAGGTGACCTTGGACGGCCCGCGGGAGGCCCACGACCAGCGCCGCGTGCTGCGCTCCGGAGGGGCCACCTTCGACCGGATCGTGGCCAACCTGGCTGGCGCGGTGGAGACCTACCAGGGCGCCATCACGGCGCGGGTCAACATCGATCACCGCAACCACGAGCGCATCCACGTGCTTTTCGACCAGCTCGCGGAGGCGGGGCTCGCGGGCAAGAAGAACTTCAAGATCTACTTCGCCCCGGTGGAGGCCATCACGCAGGCCTGCCACGCCGTGGTGGGCGCCAGCATGGGCAAGCTGGAGTATGCCCGGTTGGAGGCCAGCCTGGTGGCGGAGGCCGCGCGCCGTGGCCTGACCGGCGCTCCCTACCCCCTGCGCTTCCGCAGCACCTGCGCCGCGGTGCGGCCGCTGGGCTTCGTGGTGTTGCCCCAGGGAGAGCTGTTCAAGTGCTGGGACACCGTGGACCTGCCCGAGACCAGCGTGGGGAGCTTGTTCGATCTGGAGGCCGCGCTGGCCCATCCCACCTACCGGGCCTGGCTCGACTGGGATCCGTTCGCGAGTGAGGGTTGCCGCGACTGCAACCTGCTGCCGAGCTGCATGGGCGGCTGCGCCTACAAGTTCCTGTACCAGCGGGACACCCGCGGCGAGGGCGCCGTGCTCCCCTGCATCAGCTGGAAGTACAACATCAACGAGCGCCTGCTGATCATGGCGCTGGCGAAGGGCAGCATCACGGCGCAGGATTTCGATCTGGAGCAGGTGCGCACCTCCGTCGCCACCGTGAGCCCCGGTGCGGTGCTTGGAACCCGTGACGAGGTGCAGGGGGCCGGGTGACGATGATCCATCTCGTCAACATGCCGTTCGGGTCCGTCACGCACGCCGCCATCGGCCCAGCCCTGCTCAAGGCCATCCTGGCGCGAGCGGGGCAATCCGCTCGGGTGTTCAACTTCAACCTGCGCTTCGCCCGCATGATCGGGCCAGGCGCCTACGAGCGGATCGCCTTTTTCCGCGGCGCGGAGACCCAGATCAGCGAGTGGCTCTTCGCCCGCGAGGCCTGGGACATCCCCGTGGGGCCGCCGGAGGACGACTTCATCGCCGCCTGTCAGCGCGAGCTGGGTGCCATCCCCAAGGTCCCGGACCTGGGCGCCTGGCTGCGGCTGGTCCGGCATGAGGTGGTGCCGCAGTTCCTCGCCGGCTGCGCCGACAGCCTGGCGCGGGCCGCGCTTCCCGTGGTGGTGGGCTTCTCCTGCTCCTTCTTCCAGACCCTCTCCTCCCTCGCCTTGGCGCGGCGCCTCAAGGAGACCCACCCCGGCGTCCGGATCGCCTTCGGCGGGCCTGGCTTCCACGGCCCCTTGGGCGAGGAGCTGTTCGCGCGGTTGCCCTGGATCGATGCGGTCTCCACCGGCGAGGCGGACGACGTGGTGGCCCCGCTGTTCGCGGCGCTGGCCGAAGGCCGCCCACCCAGGGGGCTGCACGGCGTCCTGTACCGCGAGCCTGGCGGCAGGGCCCAAGCGGGCCCCTCCGCCCGCCCAGTCACGGCAGAGGTGCTGAGCGATCTTCCCGTGCCCGACTTCGACGATCTGTTCGCGGACGCCCGGGAGGTGGGCCTGCTGGGGGAGCCCAGCTGGCGCGCGCGGCTCGTCCTGCCCTTCGAGAGCTCCCGCGGGTGCTGGTGGGGCGCGCGGCACCACTGCACCTTCTGCGGCCTGAACGGGCGCGGCATGGGGTACCGGGCCCGCGACCCGGATCGGGTCTACGACCAGCTCCAGAAGTACACCCAGCGCTACCCGCGGGCGGTGCTGCAGGCCAGCGACAACAACCTCTCGCCCGACTACTTCCGCACACTGCTGCCGCGGCTGGCCGCCGAGCCGCTCCCCAGCACACCGCCTCTCTACTACGGGGTGAAGGCATCGCTGGGGCGCCGGCAGCTCGCGGCCCTGGCTGCCGCCAACGTGCGGTTCCTGCAGCCAGGCATCGAGAACCTGTCCACGCGCCTGCTCGGCCTGATGCGCAAGGGCACCACCGGGCTGCAGAACGTGCGGTTCCTGAGGCTCTGCCGGGAGTACGGCCTCACGCCGTTCTGGAACCACCTGGTGCGCATCCCGGGTGAGGCTGCTGAGGACTACGCAGAGATCGTGCGCTGGGTCCGGCGGATACCCCACCTGAGGCCCCCCTACGGGGGTGCGCTGATGATCGAGTGCCACCGCTACAGCCCCTACTTCGAGGAGCCGGGGCGCTGGGTATCCTCCGTGCGCCCGCAGGCCTGGTACGGAGCCCTCTTTCCGCCCGAGCGTTGCGACATCTCTCGCCTGGCCTACTACTTCGACGCCGAGTGGCAGGACACCCTCGATCCCTCCGCCTACCGGGAGGTGGCCGACGCCATCCACGGCTGGCTCCACACCTGGTGGCATGCGGGGGCCTTGCCACAGCTGGCGCTCCGGGTGCTGGAGGACGGCACGGCCGAGGTGCTGGACACTCGCGCCGGCGAGCAACGCCGCTGGTCCCTCACCCCCGCGGAGCACGCCGCGCTGGACGCCGTCGACGACATCGGCGATCTCGAGGCCGTCTCGGCGCGCCTGGGCGGCGTGGATACCGCGGCGCTGGGCGTCACCCTGGCGGCCCTCGTAAAACGCGGTCTCGCCCTCGAGGAGGGTGGCTCCTACCTCGGCATCGTCCTGCCGGCGGACGCGCCCGAGCCCCCACTGGCCGCGCGACGGGGCACCCTGCAGGCCCAGGCCTGAGCGGCTCTACACCGAGTCTGCGTTGTAGCTGAACAGATCGTCGTTGGTGACCGCGAGGGTGCCGGCGGTCAGATCGATGGTGACCAGGTGGTAGCGCATGGGCTGGGCGTCGTCGCCCTCGCCCGTCTCGGTGCGCTGGTAGGAGTTGCCGACCGAGTCGGTCTCCATGACGGGGAAGCCGCCGAAGGTGTCCTGGATGAACCAGTGGCCGTGGCCCACGAAGGCGGCCAGGATCTGGCCCGCGAAGCGCTCCAGCACGGCGTAGATGGGGTCGGTCCAGCCCTCGTACTCGGTGTCCTCGTACTTCTCGTAGCCGCCCTCGGCCCGCGGCACCTCGAAGGGGACCACCTGGGAGACGGCGTGGGAGACGGCGTTGTCCAGCGCCAGCGGGTGGTGGAAGAAGAGCACCGCCGGCACGCCGTCGGACAGCTGCTCCTCGAGCCAGGCCACCTGCTCGGGGCCGAAGGAGCCGCAGGAGTTGGGCTGCCAGGCCGCGTCGGGGTGGGGCTGCATGGTGTTGAGGGCGTAGAAGGCGATGCCGGAGATGTCGGTGCGGTACCAGGGACCGGGCATGCCCAGGCGGGCCTGGAACAGGGCCTCGCGGGCGGCGAAGTCGTCCGTGAGGTCGTTGATGAGGCCGCCGCCCGCCATGAAGTAGTCGTGGTTGCCCAGGGCGGGCAGGGTGGCCACGGTGCAGGCGGCGAGGGCTTCCTCGAACCGATGCAGGGCCGTGTCGTCGTGCTCGTCGTAGTAGGCCGGCTCGTCGCTGGGCAGCTCGTCCACGAGATCGCCCGTCATCAGCACCAGGTCGAGCGGCGGCCGGCGGGCGTTCAGGATGGCGATGGTCTCGAGCAGGGTCTGGTTGTTGATCGAGGCAGGATCGGCCTTGACGTGGGTGTCGGTGATGACCGCGAAGCGCAGCAGATCGTGACCCGATGTGTCACCTGTGTCATGGCTGGATGTGTCATCGCCCTCGCGGCAGGCGGCGAGCAGGGAGAGGGCACCGGAGTGGACCAGCAGGCCCGTGGCACCGAGGCCGCGCAGGACGTGGCGGCGGTGGGGGAGGGGAGGACGGTTCATGGCGGCGCTCCGGGGTGCGGGAGGGTTCGCTAACCAGTAAACCCAACTCCCCGCAGCCAGCGGCCCCGGGCCCGAGCCCAGGCGCGGGCGGGCCAGGGGGGGAGGGGGTCGGCGCGGCGGAAGGTGCGGGCGCTGTCCAGGGAGGCCAGGACCTCGGCGGTGTCGGCCTCGAGCTGGCGCTGGATCTCGGGCGGCAGGGCCTGGCGGCCGGCCCGGCTGTCGGCGCGGAAGAGCCAGGCGCCGCGCAGGCCCAGGAAGGCGGCCAGGTCGGACAGGACGCGCGGATCGGCCACGAGATCCTCGTAGCGCACGAGGGCGAGGCGCTCGGGGTGGGCGGCCAGGGCGGCGAGGGCCGAGCGGTTGCGGGCGCACCAGGCGGCGGCGAAGGCCTCTGGGCGGTCGCGGAAGCCCTCCCAGCGCACGACGTGGGAGTGGTAGCAGTTGACCGGGTCGCGGAAGATCCAGACCGCGCGCAGCTCGTGGGCCGCGAACTCCTCGAGCACGGCCGCCACGGGGCGGCGCTTGCTCTCGTTGATGGGCTTGAGGACCACGGGACCGGGGGCGGCCTGGAGCAGGGCGCGCAGGGCGGGCTCTGGGCGCAGATCGCAGGCTTCGAAGGCGGCGTTGTCGGGGGCCTCGTTGAGGGCGGTGACGCCGGGGCCGGAGGTGAGGCACTTGAACAGGGCGTTGGTGCCCGAGCGCTGGACCCCCATCACCATGACGACCCGGCTCACTTCGGCCCCTCCGTCAGCCCCTCCAGCAGGGCGCGCAGCGCGCGGGTGCGCGCACCGGGATCGCGGGTGGCGCGCACCTCTTCGCGGGCAGCGGCGCCCAGGGCGCGGCACAGGGCCGGGTCGGCGGCCAGGCGCCCGATGGCGGCGCGCAGGGCGGCTGGGTCTCTCGGCGGCACGAGCAGGCCGGTGCGGCCGTCCTCGATGAGCTCGGGGATGCCGCCGACGGTGGTGCTCACCACGGGCACGCCGCGGGCCATGGCCTCCATGAGGGCCACGGGCACGCCGTCGCGGTCGCCGTCCGGGGCCACCTGGCAGGCCAGGGCGAAGAGGTCCACACCGGCGGCGTAGGTGGCCGCGACTTCGGTCGCCGTGACCGGGCCACGGGCCTCCAGGCCGGGCATGGGGCCATCGATCTCCTCTGGTTCGGCGCCCAGCACGGTCCAGCGCCAGGGCACAGCGAGGCCGGCGAGGGCGGCGCGCAGGGTGGGGTAGCCCTTCTTGGGTACGGGGCGGGCTACGGTGAGGATGTGCAGGGGACCGCCGCGCGTCGTCGGCGCAGCGTCGGCCGGGGCCACGGCCAGGGGCAGCAGGCGGGTGTCGGTGCGGCCGTGGGCGGCGCAGGCGCGCTGGGCATCGCGGGAGATGCAGATCACCTCGCGGGCCTGAGACAGGGCCCACAGCCCCGCGGGGGTGGGCACGTGGATGCCGCGGGCGTGGACCGTGACCACCAGGGGGATCTCGGCCATGCGCGCTGCGGCGGCCCCGAGGGCGGCGGCCAGGCCGAGGAAGTTCACATGCAGGGCGCCGATACCCTCGCGCCGCAGCCAGGCGGCCAGCCAGGCCGCGCGGCGCAGATCCTTGTCGCGCTCGCCCAGGGCGGCCCAGGTAGCGGCCAGCTCCGTGGGGACGGGTGCCCTGCGGAGGCACCAGCGCGCCCGGGGCAGGCGGCGCACCGCGTCCGGGGGCAACAAGCCGTGATCGGGCTCGCGGCTGGGCTCCACCGCCAGCACCCGCAGGCGGGCGCCAACGCCCAGGAGACCCGCCAGCTCCTCGTGCACGAAGGTCTCGGACACCGCGGGGAAGCGGCCGAGGAGGCAGGCGAGGCTGTGGCTGCGAGGAGGCACGGCGCGAGCGTAACGCCAGCGTGCCGCGCGCGTCGCGGAAGCCCCGCCGCCGCGCGGAGCCGACCGTGGGGTGTGGGGATTCACACCATGGCGCCTTGACGTCCGGGGGGCCCTCCGTGCCAGCGACGCGACCCACCCCTTCGGGGCTTGCCGCCGAGCCCCGGCCGTTCTACCTTGCGGCGCGGTCCCCCCAACCCAGGAGCCAGCGTGGCTTCGCCCCTCCAGAAGGACCAGATCCTCGCCGGTCGCTATCGTATCCAGGAGCTGATCGGCAGCGGCGGCAGCGGCTGGGTCTACCGCGCGGTGCAGGAGACCCTGGACCGCGTGGTGGCCGTCAAGGTGCTGCGGACGGATCTGCCCGAGGAGGACCAGATCCACTTCGAGGCCCGCTTCCTGCGCGAGGCCTCTCTGGCTGGCTCCCTGCAGCACCCCCACATCGTCACCATCCACGACTACGGGCGCAGCCCCGAGGGATCCTGCTACCTCGTGATGGAGCACCTCGACGGCTACACCCTGCGCGAGGTGCTGCGCAGCCACCAGATCTCCATGCGCCGGGTGGTGCGCATCTTCGACGGCGTGGCCCAGGGCCTGCGCCACGCCCACGCCCGCGGCCTGGTGCACCGCGACATCAAGCCCAGCAACATCTTCCTGGTGCGGGGCGACGGCGAGGAGTGGCGCCCCAAGATCATGGACTTCGGCCTGGTGCGCGAGGTCCACTCCGAGGTCACGGTCACCGAGGTGGGCACCTTCCTCGGCACCCCCCAGTACATCGCGCCCGAGCAGGCCATGGGCGAGCCGGCCGACGCCCGCTCCGATGTCTACTCCATGGGCGTGGTGCTGTACCGGGCCCTGTGCGGCAAGCTGCCCTACACCGCCACCAACCCGGCGGCCCTGGCCTATCAGCACGTCCACCAGCCCTACCCGACCATGCGCGAGCGCGCCCCGGACGCGGACGTCCCGGCTCGGTTGGAGGCCATCTGCGAGCGCTGCATGATGAAGGATCCGGTCGAGCGCTACGCCGACGCCGGGGCCTTCCTGGAGGAGCTGCGCGCGGTCAGCCGGTTCGTGTTCGGGCCCGACGTGCTGCCCCCGCCGGATCTGTCCTCCACCCGCGTGGCGGCGGTCTCGCTCAGGCCGAGCGCGACGCTGGTGCCCCCGGACGAGGAGCCCACACCGGTGCCGGCGGCTGCGTCGGTCGCCGCGCCCGCGCTCTCGACCGCCGGGTCCGCGCCTTCCCCTCCGCCCGTGCCCAGGGTCGCCATCCCCATCGCGCCGGAGCCCCCCGAGTACGACGACATCACCTCGCCCATGGAGGCCGGGGCTCCCCGCCGCCGCGCGCGCTGGGTGGGGCTCGGGCTGCTCGCGCTGCTGGTGGTCTGCGCCCTCGCCGTGGTGCTGGTCTGCGGCGGCGTGGGCGTGGGTCTGAGGGCCCTGTTGGCCCTGCGCGATCGGCCCCCGCAGGCGCCGGAGGTGGTGGAGGTGGGCGCGCCGCCCGCGCCGCCGGAGGCCCCGGTGGAGGTGTCGGCCGTCGAGGAGCCAGCCCTGCCCGAGGCGCCCGGCCCAGCGCCCATCCACGCCGCCACGCCCGCGCCGCCGGTGGTGGAGGCCGATCCTGAGGAGGAGCGCCGCGCCGCCGCGCTGGAGGCCGTCCGCCGGCAGTTGGCCCCCGCTCAGCCCGAGGACGACGCGGTGGCCGCGGTGGAGGAGCCACCGCCCGTCATCGTGGAGCGCCTGCCCGTGGACGAGCCCGAGCCTGCGGGGCTCGGGTTGCTGATCGAGGGCCCCGGGGTCACGGTGAAGCCGCCAGAGCCGGTGAAACCGGCGGACACCACCCGCCCCGTCGGGTTGGACATCGAGGCCCCCGACGTGGGTCTCGAGGTGGAGCCCCCCAGCGGGGCGCCCGCGCCCAAGCCCCCGCCCCAGCGGGGGATGATCACGGTGGAGAGCGTCACATTCACCCCGGAGGAGGCCCGCGCCACGCTGTCCTGGGTCAACCACGCCAGCGAAAAGGACCTCAAGGCGGCCGGGCTGTACGCCCTGGGCATCCCCAACATCCTGGCGCAACGCCCCTACCAGAGCGTCGAGGTCTTCGCCGCCACCTACTACGTCGGCACCAGCTCCATCGCGGCCGCCAAGCTCGCGGCCACCCGCTGATCCATCAGGGCCGTGCCCGTGCCCGCCCTCCTCACCATCCTCGGCGTGCTGGCGCTGATCGTGCTGCTGGCGCGCCTGCGCCTGCCCCTGGCCCTGGCCATCCTCGGCGGCAGCCTGGTGCTGTGTGGGATCGAGGGGCAGGGCGTGGCCGGCACCCTCGCCATCCTGGGTCATGGGCTGGTGCGCGACCGCACCCTCGGCCTGGTGCTGGTGACCGTGCTGCAGGTGCTGCTGATCGGGGTGCTCGAGGTGGGCGGCCAGACCCAGCGCATCGTGGCCCTGGCCCGCGCGCTGCTGCGCCGCCCCGCGGTCTCCATGGCCGTGCTGCCGGCCCTGATCGGGCTGTTGCCCATGCCAGGCGGGGCGCTGTTCTCGGCCCCGATGGTGGGGGAGGCTGCGGGCGACGAGGGCGCATCGCCGGCCAGGCTGTCGGCGATCAACTACTGGTATCGCCACATCTGGGAGCACTGGTGGCCCATCTACCCCGGGGTGATCCTGGCGGTGGCCCTGGTAGGCCGCTCCTGGCCCGCCATCGCCCTGGCCCAGGCGCCGCTGGGGCTGTGCATGGTGCTCGGCGGTTTGCCCCTGCTGCTGGGGCTGCCCGCCGCCACGCGGGTCCCCGGGCCCCCGGCCGAGCGCGGCACGGTGGGGCGCCTGCTGCTGGCGGTGGCGCCGGTGAGCACCATCGTGGTCGCGGTGGTGGTCTTGAGCCCGCTCGCCGCGCGCATCCCCGCGGGCGCGCTCCCGGTGGCCCTGGCGCACGGGGTGCGCCAGATCGGCCCCATCGCCACGGGCCTCACCCTGGCCCTGGGGGTGGCCTGGGCCCAGTCGCGGGTGCCCGCGCGGGCGCTGCTGCCCATCCTGCGCCGCAAGGAGCTGCGCACCCTGCCCCTGCTGGTGGCCACGGTGATGGTCTTCCAGGCCGCCCTGGACCAGCTCGGCCTGGCCCCGCGTATCGCGGCCGAATTGGACACCCATCACATCCCGGTGCTCGGGGTGATCGTGGCGCTGCCGTATCTGGCCGGCGCGGCCACGGGCCTGGCCGTGGGTTTCGTGGGCACGAGCTTCCCCATCGTGCTCCCCCTGGCGGCCACCCTCGCGGGCGACGGGGGCTCCATCCTGCCCTACGCGGCCATGGCCTACGCCTTCGGTCACCTGGGGCAGCTCTCCAGCCCCATCCACCTCTGCATGGTGGTCTCCAACCGCTGGTTCGGGGTGGGCTACGGCCCGGTGTACCGCCTGCTGGTGCCATCGCTGCTGCTCACCGCCCTGATCTCGGGCACCTACCTCGCGGTGCTGGCGCTGACCTGAGCGCGGCGCTCGCTGGCCAGCACGAGCACGGAGCCGGCGATGAGGGCGTAGCCCAGGCCCGCGCCAGGGGAGAGGGGCTCGTGCCAGACCGCCAGCGCCACCGCGCCACCCAGCAGGGGCTCCACCAGGGTGGCCGCGGCGATGCGCGAAGCGTCGAGCCAGCGCAGGGCGTGGTTCAAGGAGGAGTGGCCGATGAGGGTGGGCACCAGCGCCATCAGGCCGAAACACAGCCAGGTCTGGGGATCGTAGTGGAGGGTCGCGGCGCCCTCGGCCGCCAGCAGGCCGAAGGAGAAGATCGCGGCCACGCCGTAGAGCAGGGCGACGTACAGGGTGTTGGGCAGGCTGCGGCGCAGGTGCTTGCCGAGCAGGAAGTAGGCCGAGAACAGCACGGCGGAGAGCAGGGCCAGGCCGTCACCGACGAGCTGATCGCGGTGCAGGCCGAGGTCGCCCGCGCCGATCACGGCCACGCCGCCCAGGCCGAGCGCGATGGAGAACAGCAGGCGCGCAGAGGCGCGCTCACCGTACAGCCGGGCCCCCAGGGCCGTGAAGACCGGGTTGATGGCGAAGAACAGCATGGCGTTGGCCACGGTGGTGTGCTGCACGCCCGCCACCCAGGCCACCAGGTGGGAGGCCAGGGCGAGCCCGGCGAGGACCAGCACCGCCCAGTCGCGGGGCCGGAGGGTGCCGAGGGCGGTGCGCTGCCGCCAGGCGAAAGGAGCGAGCACGGCGCTGGCCATGAGCAGGCGCCAGGTGACGATGGCCTCGGCCGGGGCGTGGCCGAGGCGCACGAGGTTGCCCGACTGGCTCGCGGCGGTGAGGCCGACGGCCAGAAACAGCCAATGCCAGGGGATCCTCAAGCTAGGGGCTGCCCAGGACGAGGTAGGCGGCGCCGGCGTCGGTGCCGCTGGTGCTGTTCAGGGGCGCGCCGATGAGCAGATCCGGGTAGCCGTCGCCGTCGGTGTCGCCCGCGCCCGCCACGGAGATGCCCGCCTGATCACCCGAGGCTTCGCCGGCAAAGACCGCGTCGGCCGACGCGACGCTGGTGCTGCCGCGGGTGGGGCCGAGGAAGAGCCAGGCGCCGCCCGAGTCGGCTGCGGTGATGTCGGCGTGGTAGGCGCCGAGCAGCAGGTCGGGCTCACCGTCGGCGTTCAGGTCGCCGGGCAGGGCCATGGTGCAGAGGTTGGCGCCGTCCCCCGGGCCGTCGATCACGGCGATGGCCGCCTCGTTGATGTGCTCCTGGGAGCCCCAGGGACCGAACAGGAGGTAGACCCGCCCGGGCTGGCCCCCGGAGGCGTCGTGGGCGTCGGGCGCGCCGATGCCCAGATCGCCGTAGCCGTCGCTGTTGAGGTCGCCGAGATCCTGGAGACAGGAGCCGGCGCGATCGTCGGCCAGGTCGCCCCGCAGCAGGGTGTCGGCGTCTGTCGCCGAGAGCGCGCCGTCCAGGGTGCCGGTGAACACGTACACCGCCCCCACGTCCTCGAAGGCCTCCTCGTCCCACCGCGGCGCGCCGATGGCGAGATCCGCCAGGCCGTCGCCGTCGGTGTCGGTGAGTGGGCTGATCGCGGCGCCCAGGGAGGCCTTCTCCTGGTCGCCGACGATCAGGGCCAGCGCGCTGTCGAGGCTCGTCTCCCCTCGCTGGGTACCATCCACGACATAGGCCCGCCCGGCCCAGGTGAGGTCGGTGCCGCCGGCGTCGAGCCCGCCGGCGTCGGAGGCGCCCACCAGCAGGTCCGGCAGGCCGTCACCCGACAGGTCGGCCCCACCGGCCACAGCCCAGCCCGCGCCGTCACCGGCGGCTCCGCCCAGCAGGTGGGCGGCGGCGGTGGAGAGGGACACATCGCCGCTCACCGGACCCAGCACCAGGTAGGCGGCGCCCTCGTTGGCGTAGCCGGCGGTGGCGTGGCTCTCCAGCGGCGCGCCGATGAGCATGTCGGCGTAGCCATCGCCGTCCACGTCGCCGGCCGCGGCCAGGGCGTAGCCGGCGTAGGCGTCCTCGGAGTCGCCCAGCAGGCGGGCGTCCGCGCCGCCGAGGCTGCCGCTGGAGACGGGCCCGAACAGCAGGTAGGCGACGCCCGCCTCGGCCCCGCCGTCGTCCTGCTGGTAGGCGCCCACCAGGATGTCGTCGAGGCCATCGCCGTTCACATCGCCGACACCGGCCACGGAGGTGCCGGCCTCGTCGCCGCCGGCCTCCCCCAGCAGCACGGCCGCGGCGGCCCCCAGCCCGTGGATGTCCACCTCGCCGTCGCAGTTCTGGTCGACGCCATCGTCGGCCCAGTCGATCAGGCCGGGGTGGATCGCGCCGTCTGTGTCGTCGCAGTCGTCGCCGCCGTGGTCGACATGGTCGTGTCCGTCGCCGTCCTGGTCGTAGTCGTTGGCGCCGTCGCAGTCCGAATCGCTGCCGTCGTACCAGATCTCGGTGGCGCCGGGGTAGGTGGCCGGGTCGTCGTCGTCGCAGTCGTCGCCGCCGTAGGCATCGGACTGGTGCCCGTCGCCGTCCTGGTCGTAGTCGTCGGCGCCGTCGCAGTCCTGATCGACGCCGTCGTACCAGGTCTCCTCCGCCACGGGGCTCACGGTCGGGTCCTCGTCGTCGCAGTCGTCGCCGTCGTAGGCGTCGCTGTCGTGTCCGTCGCCGTCCTGGTCGTAGTCGTCGGCGCCATCACAGTCCTGATCCACGCCGTCGTACCAGGTCTCGATGGCGCCCGGATGGATCTCCGCGTCCTCATCATCGCAGTCGTCGCCGTCCCAGGCCTGGTGCTCGTGTCCGTCGCCGTCCTGGTCGTAGTCGGAGGCGCCATCGCAGTCGGAATCGACGCCGTCGTACCAGGTCTCGTCGGCGCCGGGGTGGATGTCGGCACGGCCGTCGTCGCAGTCGGTGGCGGCCGCTTCTTCCACCATGCCCGTGGGCGGGTCGCAGGCGATGGTGAAGGAGCCCGGATCACCGTAGCCGTCACCATCGGCGTCGGGGTGCCAGGCGGGGGCGTCGGGGACGTCTTCGTCAACAGCGCCGTCGCAGTCGTCGTCGTAGCCGTTGCAGACCTCGGGCCCGGCGCAGGCGCCGCTGTCGTCGAGCGCGGGGATGCAGCCGGCGAGGGGGAGGAGGAGCAGGGGCCAGGGGCGCATGGCGGTTCTCCCGGGGAGCGGGGCGTCGCGGGACTCTATCCGGGCGGGACGAGAGGAGCCGTCAGAGCCACCCTCGCACCAGGCTGTCGGGTGCGGTCAGCACCCGCTCCAACAACTCGCTGGTGCGCGCGCGCTGGCCAGAGACCGCGTAGCAGCGCAGCTGGGGCGCATTGCCGGAGGGCCGCAGGTGCAGGATCTCACCGCTCGCGAAGGTAAGGCGTAGCCCATCGGTGGTGTCCGTCGCGGTCAACTCCCCCAGGCCGGGCACGGAGGCGAAGGCGGCGCCAGGGTCGCCGGTGGCGAGCTGGGCGATCATGGCCTGGCAGCGCTCGGGGGCTACGCCGTCGATCAGGGCGGCGCCGCTGTGTCGCGGGGGCAGGGCGTCGAAGACGGCGGAGACCGGCACGCCGAGGGCGCGGGCCTCGCGCAGGGTGCAGATCAGGGGCAGGACGGCATCGCGGGTGGGCAGGGCCCGGAGCGGGCCGCCGGGCAAGGGGATGTCGGAGCCCAGCATGAAGCCCCCGTTTGCCTCCCAGCCCACCACCGTGCGCGCGCCGCGGGCGCGGGCGCGCTGCATGGCGGCGATGACCCAGGGGGAGCCGATGCGGGTCTTCTCCAGGGTGGGGCCGCCCGCGGCGGCGATGTGCAGGTCCACCGCGTCGGTGGTGGAGACGGGCACGGCGGCGAAGGTGGCGCCGAGGTGCCGGGCGGCCACCAGGCCCAGCAGGTCACCGGGGTGGAAGTGGCCGCGCTCGTCGAGCAGCAGGGGGCGATCCGAGTCGCCGTCCGTGGAGATGAGCGCGTCGGCGCCGTGCTCCCGCACCAGGGCGCCCAGGCGCGCGAGGTCGTCCGGCGCCAGGTCTTCGGTGTCGATGGGGACGAAATCATCGGTGCGGCCGGCGGGGATGACGGTGGCGCCCAGGCCGGTGAAGAGGTCCACGAGCAGGTCGCGCCCCACCGCGGAGTGCTGGTAGAGCACCAGGCGCATCCCGACGAGGGGCTGGCCGAAGGCCGCGAGGTAGCGGCGCGCGTAGGCCCGGACCATGCCGGGGCTGTCCGGGGGGGCGGCGGTGAGGGCCGGGGTGGGCTCCCCGTTGGCCCGGCGCGCGGCGATGGCCGCCAGGATCCCGGGCTCGTCCTCCTTGAGGATCTCCGCGCCGGCGCGGTAGAACTTGACCCCGTTGCGATCGGCCGGGATGTGGGAGCCCGTGACCATGATGGCGGGCATGGGGCGTTTGCCGGTGGCCGGGTCGTCGAGCCCGGCCCAGTACGCGAGGGCGGGCGTGGGCAGGCGCCCGCCGTGGATGACCGGGTGGCCGAGGGTTTCGCAGGCGGCGGCCACGGCCCGGGCGATGCGCGGGCTGCTCTCCAGGCCCGTGGCGGCGCAGCGGGCGCGGAGGTCTTCGCCCAGGGCCACCGGGTCGCCCTGGGTGATCTCGCCGCGGCCGCGCAGGTGGTCCAGGAAGCCCATGGTGGCCAGGGCAACCTCGCGGTCGGTCATGTCCCGTACCAGCCCGCGCAGACCCGAGGTGCCGAAGCGCAGCGGGGCGGCTGGCGCCTCGACGGCCACGGCGCGCGGGGGAGGGGAGTGGAGCGCCAGGTGCACGACCTCGGCCTCCCCCGCCGCGGTCAGGCGTAGCGGCTGGACCCCGGCAGGGAGCAGGAGGGTCTGCCCGGCGCGCAGGGTGAGCACCTCGGCCCCGCCAGCGTCGAGCAGGCAGACCGCGCCGCGGACCCCGAGCAGGGTGGAGGGCCCCTCCGCCGCCAGCAGGGCGACCTCGGGGGCCGGACGCAGGCGCTCCAGCACGAAGTGGGGCCAAGCCAGCACGCGCTCGGCGCCGGGGCGCTCGGGCACGGGCCGCGGGGCCACCTCGTAAAACGCGGCGGGCGCCACCGGGGGCAGATCGCCGAGGGCGAGGTCGAGGTCCAGCTCTCGGCGTGGGAAGCGGGCGTGGTCCCAGGCGCGCCAGGTGGGGCCGGGCAGGCGCAGCTCCAGCAGCAGGCCCCCACGTCCATCTGGATCGCCCAGGGCGTGCAGATCGGCTGAAGGGGCCCCGGCCTGCAGGCGCCGGTCGGCGATGAACATGCCGGGCGCCAGGGGCACGGCGTGCATCCGGTCGAGCCAGACGCGGCAGAGGGCGCGCAGCCCGTGCAGCGGCAGCGCCGGGTCGAAGCCGGGGACGAACAGATCCGCCAGATGCGGGAGGGGAGGAGCGGTCGTGGTGGTGAGCCAGCTGCCGAGGCGGGCCTGCAGCGCGGCCTCGCCGATCCCGGGGGCCAGGGCCTCGGCGAGCTCCGCCTGCAGGGCCCGACCCCGCTCCGCGTCCGCCCGCAGCGCCCCGGGATCCGCCGGCGTCCGCAGCCCCAGCCGCATGGTCGCCCCGGGATCGGCGTCCAGCACCACGTAGACCGCGGGGTGCCCCGGCGAGTGGACCTGGACCGAACGCAGCGCGGCCACGTCCAGGGTCCTGGGGAGCAGCGGCAGACAGGCGCCGTAGCGAGCCATGTGCGCCGTGCCCAGCACCTCCGCGCCGGCGGCCTCCAGCAGCTCCGGCAGGGGCAGCTCCGAGCCATCGGGCAGCCGCGCGATGCACAGGCAGGAGCGCGCCTCTGGATCGGCGGGAGAGGTGGCCACTTCGAAGGACTCCCCGACTGGCTCGCCCGGGTCGGGCGGCCCATCGAGGCCCGCGAGCCTGCGACCACCCCAGGGGCGCGGCACCAGGGCCGAGGGGCGCAGGGGGAGGGGAGAGGACGCGACCATGTGCAGGGCCAGCGGGTCGCGGGCGAGGACGCGGTCGGCGAGGGTGGTGAGCATGGGGGGGAGCTAACCAGAAACAGCTCGGGGCAGATGGATCTCGCGCAAAGACGCCAAGCCGCCAAGATGTCCGTGGCTGGCGGGAATCGCCGAGGCGAGGCGTGGCCTCGCAGGATCTCACGCAGAGGCGCAGAGACGCTGAGAGCCTGC
>JBDRKM010000202.1:0-29563 GCA_043814015.1 Pseudomonadota bacterium | reverse complement strand
CCCGGTGGCGCCGTGGACCACGAACAGGGTGGTGGGGCCGAGCGCGCCGTCGCCCCGCAGGAGCGCCCAGCGGCCCTCCTCCATGCACGCCGACTGCACCACCTCGATGACGCCCGAGCAGTCGCGGCCGTCGCAGGAGGCATGGTCGTAGGGCGTGAAGACGGCGTCGCGCCAGGCGATGCAGGTCTCGCTGTCCCGCGCGCCGTCGGCGCAGGCGAAGGACATTTCCGCGGGTCGGAGGCCTCCGGCACCACCGAAGCCATACTCATCGCCGGCAACCTGAGCTATGGCTTCGGCGCCGGGGTATATGTTGAGGATGCTGACGCCGACATGGCCTTCGTCACCATCGCTGACAGCTCCGACGCCATCGACGGCGGCGGCCTCTACATCGCCATCGACCCCACCTGCGACGTCTCGCTCACCGACAGCATCGTGGGCTTCGGCGAGCGCGGGGCCCAGGTGTACGTGGGCGGTCTCGGCGCCGGCTCTCCTTGCATCGACGCGGGGGATCCTCCCCTGCTGGGCTGCTGGATCGCTCCCGGACATGGGGGCTTGCCGCGGGCCTGGGGGGTCGTGGTGAGGAAGCTCTGGCCCTACCTGGGCCAGGCGCTCTGCCTGGCGGGTGCGCTGGCCTGGCTGGCGCTCTACGTGCTGCCCGACTGGCGGGACGACGCGGTCTGGGCAGGCCAGGGCGAGAGCCGGCTGGCGGAACAGCGAGAGTTCGAGGCCCGCTACACCGCGGGTTGGCTCACCAGGACGCTGCGGGAACGCGGCGAGCTGCCCTCCCCCCTGCCCGCCAATCCCGCCGCCGGAGGAGGCAACACCGTGGTGGAGGGCTGCGTGCTGTCCACGGGGCGCCCGCAGAGCTGCGGCCCGGCCTGGCTGTTGTGTCGTGAGGAACGCAAGGTGCGCGCCCTGGCATGTCCGCCCCAGCAGGTGATCGAGGACGGTGGCTGGTGGTACGCTCTCTGGCCGCTCGCGGAGCCCTCCCCCTACGCTCCGGGGGAGCGGGAGCGGCTCCCCTGGTGCCAACACCGCGGCCCTACGGCCCCGTGATGCCGAAGGGGAGGTCGCGGTCCTCGTAGGGCAGGTCCCGGGGCAGGGGGGCCACCACATAGAAGCGCGGCAGGGTGAGCAGCTCGCGCGGATCGAGGTGGTCGGGAAGGAAGAACCCGGTGATGGTGCCCGCCGAGGCCATCACGCGGTCCAGGCGCCAGACCTTGTCGGGCGACGGGGTCCACCAGCCGGCAGCTACGGGGATCCAGCTCGTGAGCAAGCAGAGGGCCATGGCGACCACGACCCCCTGGATCAGATGTCGCCCCACGCTGGGCAGCGACCCCAGCCAGCCCACCGCCACCACGGCCAGAAAGGGAGAGACCGAGGCCGCATAGCGCAGCTCCTTGTTGGAGCTGAGGTTGATGATCACGAAGGCCACGGCCATGCTCGCCAGCACCGGGCCCAGGCCGCGCCGCAGCCGGGGGAGGGCGAGCGAGACCAGCAGGCCGCCCGCCACCAGCGCGGACCAGGCGGCGGGCATCGCGCGGGTGAGGGCCCAGGGGTAGTAGAGCCAGCCTGCCATGCTGCTGGGGCCAGGGTCCCCCTCGGCCAGGCCCGCGGCGCTGTTGAGCTGCCCGACGCGGAGGACGACGATCCTCGCCTGGGGCAGGTACCAGCAGCCCGCCAGCCACGCGGCCGCGAGCACCGCCGCTGCCACGCCCACCAGCGCCCGCAGCTCCGGATCGCGCATGCGCAGGGCCACCACCACCACGACGATGGAGGCCAGCCCGAGCAGGTGCCACCTCGGGTCGAGGTGCTGGCTGTCGAGCAGAGCCCTGACGAGGTTGTGCCCGTGGCCCGCCACTTGGTGCCGCATCGGCCCACTGGTGGTCAGGTACCAGGAGTGCAGCTCCCGGCCCAGCCAGGCGAGCTCCAGCCCGCCCAGCACCGCCAGGATCAGCCAGGGGATCGGCCAGCGCCGCAGGGCCCGCGACAGGGGAGGCAGGACCAGGTAGGCGTACATGCCCAGCACGAAGACACCCGCGATGAACTTGGTGAGCAGGGCCAGCCCCAGCAGCAGGCCCGACAGCCACACCCAGGCGGGCTTGCGCAGGCGGTCGGAGGCCAGCAGGGCCCAGGCCGTGGCCGCCACGGCGGCGGCGAGCGGGAAGTCCAGCAGGAACTTGCGGGACAGGGAGAGCAACAGGGGGAGCGCGGGGACCACCACCGCCGCCAGCACACCGGGCCAGGTCCCCACGGTGCGGCGGCCGATGCCGTAGGTGGCGCACACCAGCACCACCAGCCAGGGGCCGATGCTGAGGTTGGCGGCCAGGGTGGAGAAGCCCCCTGCCAGGAGAAAGGCCGGCTGCGCCAGCAGGAACACGAGCGGTGGGTAGACCGTGTCCAGGCTGCTCACCGCGTCGAGCAGCCCCGACAGCCCCCCCTCCCGCAGCCCCCGCTGCAGCAGCTCGGCCTTGGTGAGGTGCAGCCACTCGTCGGACACGGGCGGGCCGTGGTCCCAGCACAGCCACAGCGCCTGCAGCCCCCAGACCAGCAGCGCCCACGCCACCACGAGGCAGGTCGCACCGTGCGCCTCCAGAAAGGACCGAATGCGGGGGGAGAGGTTCATGTGGCGCGTCTATCACGGCGGTTGCGGGGTGCTGGGGCTACCCCGCTGGCACCACCAGCACCGGCGCCGCCACGGACCCCTCCAGGGGGCGCACCTCGCCGGTGAGCAGGTTGGTCACGGTGCCGGCGGTGAAGGGCATGGCGACGTCGTCGCCGTCGTAGACCAGCCAGCCCGCATCGCCCACCTGCACGGCGCGGCCGTCGGGCACGGCCACCCGCCGTACGTCGGCGAGGGGTACCTCGCCCAGCAGCGTGGTCAGGCGCCGGTAGACCTCGCCCGCGGGCTTGAGCGCGTGCCGCTCGGCCCAGATGTCGCCTTCGGCGCTGTAGAGCGAGTTGGTGGCGAAGCCGCCGCGGGCCTTCTCCGCAGGGGGGTCGCCCAGGGAGTGCCAGCAGACGCGCTCCACCCCGCGCGCCATGGCCTCGCCGTAGACGTACGGGACCATGCGGGCCTGCCGATCGAGGGTGGCCCAGGGCTTGCCCTCCTTGGCGCTGGGGTAGCTCGTCTCGGTGACGAAGATGGGGCGCGCGCCGGCCAATGAGGCGGCGTTGTCCAGGGCCGCCAGGTACTTCTCGGGGGTGCGGTCGGTGAAGTAGGCGTGGACGGAGAGGGCGTCCACGGCCGCCGCGGCCCCGGGCTCGGCCAGCACGGCGGCCAGGTAGGCGCGGCCCGTGTCGTTGGCGGTGTAGAAGGTGCCGCCGTTGAACACCACGGCGTCGGGCTGGGCTGCGCGGATGGCCTGGGCGGTGGCCACCAGCACCTGGGCGTACTCGGCGGGGGTCTCGAAGGGGTTCTGCTCGGCCTGGGCCTCGGCCGCCCGGGCCCCGTCGCCCCGCTGCCCGCCCCCCTTTGGCGGCAGGTGGTTGTGCATGTCCGGCTCGTTGTCCACCTCCCAGAGGCGGACCGGGCGCGCGAGCCCCGGCATGTCGTCCTGCCCGTCGCCGTCATAGCGCTCCACCACGGCACGGATCCAGGCGCTGTAGCCGTCCAGGTCGGCGGGCACGTACTGCGCCGTGAACGCCCCCGTGTTGTTCCCCGGCCAGGGCGAGAGGACCATGATGATCTCCATCCCGGCTCCCTGCAGCAGGGCCACCACCTGGTCGGCTCGCGGGAGCGTGGTGGGATCGCGGCGGGCGGACTGCCACTCGAGGAAGGGGTAGGCCCCCGAGTTCACGCGGCCCGCGCGGACGCCGAGGGCCTCGGCGCGCGCCACGTCGTCCTCGAGCAGGCGGGTGAGGGTGGCGCCGTCCAGGGCGCCGCGGTCGAAGTACAGCTTGGGGACGTTCGCCACCTCGTTGATGCAGAACAGATCGCCCACCGTGCCGGCCGTGCGTGGGGCCGGGTAGGCGGGAGCGCCGGGCGCGGGCGCCGCGGGCGTGGCCGCGGAGGCGGGCCCGCGATCCGGGAGGCAGGTGCAGGCCGTGAAGGTGGCCAGCCCGAGGAGCAGGGCGCAGCGGGATGGCGGATGGTGTGACTGCGTGGGGGTGCCGCAGGACATGGGAGACCTCCTCATGGCGTCGGTCCGATAGCCCACCGCACGCCCCGGGTGGTGGGTGAACCCCCCTACTCGACGCCGAAGCGCTCGCGGCAGTGGTCGAGCAGCGAGGCGTCAGGGTGGTCGAAGCCGGTCAACCAGCCCGAGCCCAGCATCCACCGGCAGGTCATCTCCTCGAGGTCGTCCTCCTCGGCGCGGCCTGTCCCGGCGAGGTTGTGGGACTCGTCGTCGTCGGCCTCCAGGTCGTACAGCTCGACCTGCTGGTTGGGATAGGCGCTCTCGTCGGTGTCTGTGTAGGGCTCGCAGTTGTGGTATCCGGCCTCGCCAGAGAGCATGTAGCGGTAGCCCTGCCAGACCACGCCCGCGGTTGCGGAGCCGCGCTCGACGTAGACGGGCTCGTCCGCGGCGCGCTCGGCCAGGGCCTGATCCACCAGGCTGCGACCGTCCATGGGGCCGTTCCACTCGAAGCCGTCGGCCAGGTCTACCAGAGTGGGGGCGATGTCCACGGTGCTGATGGGGGTCTCGTACCAGCCTGCGGGGAGCCGCCCGGGGGCGTGGAAGGCCCAGGTGACCTCGATGCCGGAGCGGTAGAAGGAGCAGCCGTGCCAGAAATAGCGGTGGTGGTACCCGATCTCCTCGCCGTGGTCGGCGCCCAGCACGATGACGGCGTCGTCGTAGCGGCCGATGTCGACGAGGGCGTCCAGGACCCGCCCCACGCGATCGTCGGACTCGCGGATCTGTGAGGCGTAGGTGGCCAGCAGGTGCAGGCGGTCCTCCTCGTCGTAGTCGCGCTCCCCGAGGGTGACCGCGGTCAGGGATGCGTCGCTGTGCGGCTGCAGCGTACCTTCGTACGTGGTGGGGTGGAACTGGCGGTAGTAGGCCGGGTTGCCCTCGTAGGGCATGTGCGGGTTGTCGAGGTGGAGCCACAGGAAGATGTCGTCGTCCCGGGCCAGCTCGCGCAGCGCCACGTCGAGTTGCTCCACCAGCAGCTCGTCCCGCCTGCGCAGGGAGTAGTCGCCCTCCAGCTCACCGTCCCAGGTGCAGGTGCGCTGGTCTGTGCCCGCATCGAGCAGGTAGCACTGGTTGGCGGAGTAGCCGAGGGTGCGGTACCCGGCGGCCTGGAAGCGCTCCAGCAGGGTGGTGCGGGCCAGCCCCTTCCAGGACTCGGCCTGGCCGACGTTGCCCCGCAGGCAGTGGTGCGCGGGGTAGCTGCCCGTGAGCATGCTCGCCAGGGCGGGGGCCGTGATGCTCCGCGGAGACTGGCCCCGGCGGTAAACGGTGGACTCATCCAAGAGGGCCATCATGCGCGGGGCCGTGTCCCAGTGCTCGGGGCCGCCGTGGAGCATGTCGGCGTTGAGGGCGTCAAGGGTGATGATCACCACGGTGTGGGCCCTTCCCCAGCCGCGCTCCACCACCTCAGGCCCACTGTCCGAGCCCATGCGGTGGCAGCCGGTGGCCAGCGCGCTCCCCAGGGCGATGACCGCCGGGCCGGCCGTGGGCGAGCGTGGCCGGTGAAAGGGCGGGATGGCGGCTTTCTCTGGATGGCGCATGGACGTTCTGGGCGCCGCTCGTGCGCTGGTGTTGGCGTGGATGTAGGCCTCTGGCGCGCATTCTCCGCGGTCTGGCTCGCACAGTAGCATCGGTCGGAGCGACCCTCAACCACGGATCCGCGTGGCGGTCGGGCCCCTCTGGCCCGGTCGCCCGACGCCGGCTACCCTCCCTGCTCCGCCGTATGGAGATCCCATGCCACCAGCGCTCGCGTCGTCTCCGAGGCCTCCGCCCAGGCGCCCGCGCGCTGGGTCGCGCTGGCTCGAGGTGGTGGCGCCCCTGGCGCTCGCCCTGCTCGCCGCGGGGATCGGCGAGCTGATCCGCGCCCGCATCCACCCGGGGCTGCCCATCGGCAACGACATGGATCTGTGGAGCCTGGGCGCGGAGCAGCTCCATCGCGGGTATGCGGGCATGGTGCAGCCGGGCTACCCGGCCCTGGCCTCCCTGCTCATGTTCCTCCCGGGGGTGGATCACGTCGACGCCACCAGCGCGTTGAGCGCGGTGGGGATGGCCCTGCTGCCCGCGGCGACCTGGGGCCTGGCCCGCCGCATGGGGGCGGGGCGCTGGGCCTCGGCCTGGGCGGGGCTGCTGGTCATCGCCACCCCGCGCCTGCTGATCCGTGGGCAGCAGATCACCCCCGATCCGCTGGCGGCCCTCGGCCTGCTGGGGGTCGCGTGGGCCGCGGCGCGCCTGGACGGCAAGCACCGGGAGCGGGACGTGGCCCTGCTGGTGGTGGCCACGGCGGCCCTGTTCGCGGCGCGGGAGCACGGCCTGATCTGCGCCGGGGTGGTGGCCCTGCTGCTGATGGCCCTGCCGGGCAGCGTCGATGTGCGCTTCCTCCGGGTCGGGGGCCTCCTCATGGGCATGCTGCTGCTGCCCGCCATGCTGGGGAACGACTACGATTTTCGCGCCCCCCCGTGGTGGGGGCGGTTCGAGATGGTGTTCCGCGACTTCTTCGCCAGCACCCCGAGCTGGGCGAGCAAGGCGGGGGCCCACGGCCCCTCCAACTCGCGCCTGGGGCTCGCCATGCACGCCATCGGCGGCGCACCCTGGGCTTGGGTCTGGGTGGGCCTGGGGTTGGCCGGCGCCTGGATCGCCCGCGGCCGCCGGGTGGCCTGGGTGGCCCTGGTGCCGGTGCTGCCGGCCCTGGTGGTCTTCTCCCAGCCCCGGCACGTGCTGGTGGCGGTGCCCGTGGCGGGCGCCCTCATCGCGGCAGGCAGCGCGCGCCTGTCGGGGCGGCTGCGGGCGGGCGCCCTGGCCGTGCTGACCCTGCTGGCGGCGGGGGGGCTCTGCGGGGATCTTCCCGCCGCGCAAATGCACCTGCGCGACCTGGTGACCGAGGCGACGGAGCTGCAGCGGGTGGGGGAGGATCTCTGCGCGCTGAGCGGCGGGGACGGCCTGGCCGCCGGGGAGATGCGCGACTTCACCTTCTGCCCCATGGGCTGGTACGACCTCGGCGTGCCGTCCGGCTCGGCGCTGTGGAAGGTGTTCCTGATGGCTGAGCGCTCGCCCGGAGACGCCTGGGAGCGGGTCGAGCTGCCGCAAGCGCACCGCGGCGTGTTCCGCCTGGCCAGCCTCACGCCGGAGCGCCCCTGCGCGACCTCCCGTGTCCCGGATGGGATCTCCATCCTGCCCCAGGGGCAGGACAACCCCCAGCTCGTCCCCCCCTGCACGGCCCCCTTGCCGGCGGGCGCCGAGCGCGAGCGTCGGGGGCCTCCGCCGCGCTGAGCCGGAGCTACTCCACCCGCGCATAGGGGCAGCTCCCGCCGTCCTCCGTCAGGCTGCCGTCGTCCGCGAGCCAGAGGGTCGCGGGGAGGGGGTACTGGGTGGCCTGGGGCGGCTCGCCGGAGCGGGGGTCCGGGTCCTGGACGAGGCGGAGCTGGCGGCGCTCGACGGTCCAGGTGCCGGCGCGGTCGATGATCCCCGACCAGACGCAGAGCGTGCCCGGGGGGCAGGGCGCCACCAGATCCTTGGCGGCGAAGCGCCCTTCCGTGAAGCGGATCTGGCGCTCGAAGGCGCGCCCCTCGCACGCCGCCGAGGCCCAGGCGGAGGGCACGGGCAGGCCCCGGCCGTCGAGCGCGGGCGCGGCGGCGACCGGGGGCTCGGCCTCGGCGATGGTGGGGGACGCGGCCGGCTCCGGAGCGTGGTGGCAGGCGCAGGCGGCGAGCAGAAGAGGCAGGAGCATGGGACCTCCGCGGTGGTCACGAGCAACATAGCCACTGGCGTGGACCCGGGCGCCGGTCTGAGGCCGGTCATGTTTCGGTCAGCAGGGCTGGCGGGCTGGCCGGCCTCCCCCTAGAGGGGGGGGCCTTCCGGCCCACACCGGGTCCTGTACGCCATCGTGGAGGTGCAGCATGGCGCGAACGCTCGGAATCCGCCTCGAAGACAAGAACGCCTGGGAGCGGCGCGTGCCGCTGACCCCCGCCGCCGTCAGGCGCCTCGCGGCCGAGCCGGATCTGGACGTCCAGGTGCAGCGTTCGCCCACCCGCGTCTTTCCTGACGAGAGCTACGCCGCCGCCGGCGCCGAGCTGGTGGACGACCCCTTCGGCGCCGACGTGGTGGTGGCCGTGAAAGAGATCCCCACCCACCTGTTCCGCGCGGGCGGCACCTACGTCTTCTTCTCCCACACCATCAAGGGCCAGCCCTACAACATGGACATGCTGCGGCGCCTGATGGCGCTGGGCTGCAACCTGGTCGACTACGAGCGCGTGGTGGATGAGCGCGGCCGGCGCTTGATCTTCTTCTCGTGGTTCGCCGGTGCGGCCGGAGCCATCGACACCCTGCATGCCGCCGGGCAGCGCTACGCCTCGCTGGGGATCCGCACCCCCTTCGAGGACGTGGGCATGGCCCACACCTACGGCGACCTCGTCAAGGCCGAGGCGGCCCTGAAGGCCGTGGGCGAGCGCATCCTGACCGAGGGGCTCTCCGCCGGGAACGGCCCCTTCGTCCTCGGCATCACCGGCTACGGCAACGTCTCCCAGGGCTCCCAGCATGTGCTGTCCTGGCTGCCCGTGGAGTACATCACCCCCGAGCAGCTGCGCGCCCTGCGCGCCCGCGTGGACGCCCCCCGGGATCGCCTCTACGTGGTGGTCTTTAGCGAGGAGCACATGGTGGAGCCCAGGGCCGCGGGCGCCCCCTTCGTGCTGGGCGAGTACTTCGGCCACCCGGAGCGCTACCGCTCCATCTTCGTGCGGCACGTCCCGCACCTCGACGTGATGATCAACGCCATCTACTGGACCGAGGCCTCCCCCCGCCTGCTCACCAACGAGCAAATCGCCGCCTTCCACGCCCAGGGCGGCGGGATGCGGCTGCAGGTGGTGGGCGACATCTCCTGCGATCTTCACGGCTCGGTGGAGTGCCTGGTGAAGTCCACCCACCCCGACGCACCCTGCTTCGTCTACGACCCGCTCACTGGGCAGGCCACCGACGGTGTCGCCGGCCGCGGCCTGGTGATGATGGCGGTGGACAACCTGCCCTGCGAGATCCCAGCCGAGTCTTCCCAGGCCTTCAGCGATGTCCTGGAGCCCTTCATGGCGGCGCTCACGCGGGCCGACTTCTCCCAGCCCCTCGACGAAGTGGTCCTGCCCGATCCCCTCCGCGAGGCCCTGATCCTCCACCGCGGCGAGCTGACCCCCCACTACCGCTACATGGCCAAGTTCGTGAGCTGAACCTCTCTCTCCCTGGAGCTGACCCGCAATGTCTACCCCCGCCAAGGTCCTCGTCCTGGGCGCCGGCCTCGTCGCCCGCCCCCTCGTCCGCTACCTGCTCGGCCACGGCTTCGAGGTCACCTGCGCCTCGCGCACGGTCTCCAAGGCGCAGGCGCTCATCGGTCGCCACCCAGGCGGCCGCGCGCTGCCCTTCAACGTGAAGGATCTGGCCGCGCTGGAGGCCCTGGTGGCCGAGTGCGACATCGCCATCTCCCTGCTGCCCGCCACCATGCACGTGGAGGTCGCCAAGGCCTGCCTGCGGCACGGCAAGCACATGGGCACCACCTCCTACATCTCCCCGGCCATGAGGGCCCTGCACGCCGAGGCTGAAGCCGCCGGGCTGCTCTTCATCAACGAGTGCGGCGTGGATCCCGGCATCGATCACATGTCCGCCATGCGCATCTTCGACGACATCTGGGGCCGCGGCGGCACCATCGAGGTGTTCAAGTCCTACTGCGGCGGCCTGCCCGCGCCCGAGGCCAACAACCAGCTGGGCTACAAGTTCTCCTGGGCCCCGCGCGGTGTGCTCGTCGCGGCCACCAACAACGGCCGTTACCTCTGGGACGGCAAGATCGTCGAGGTGCCGGGCTCCCGGCTGCTGACCGACCACCACCCCTTGACCGTGGGCACCGCGGGCACCTTCGAGGCCTACCCCAACCGCGACTCGCTGGGCTACGAGGATGTCTACGGGCTGCACGGCCTCGCCACGCTGTTCCGCGGCACCCTGCGCTACCCCGGGCACTGCGCCCGCTGGCACGCCTGGATCGGCCTGGGCCTCTACAACCAGGAGCCCGTGCCCCACGCCGAGCACACCCGCGCCGGCATGCTGCGCGCGGTGCTGGGGGTCGAGCCGGGCGCCGACCTGGCCCAGGCCGTGGCCGAGCGCCTCGGCGTGCCCGTCGGCCACGACCACGTGGTCAACCTCGGCTGGCTCGGCATGTTCGAGGAGATCCCCCTGGCCGACTGGATCGAGGCCCCGCTGGACGCCCTGGCCGAGGCCATGGTGGAGCGCATGCCCTACGCCCCGGGCGAGCGCGACATGCTGGTCATGCACCACGAGGTGATCGGCGTCTTCCCCGATGGCCACCGCGAGCGCATCACCATGGACATGGTGGACTACGGTATCCCCGGCGGCGACTCCTCCATGGCGCGCACCGTCTCCCTGCCGCTCGCCATCGCCGTCCGGATGCTGCTCGAGGGCCAGATCGGCCTGCGCGGCGTCTGGGCGCCGGTGCGTCCCGAGATCTACTCGCCCGTGCTCGACGAGCTGGAGACCCTGGACATCGTCTGCGCCGAGACGAAGGAAGTGCTGTAGCGCCTACTCCCCCGTGTCCGACGCCTCCTCGTCGGGGTCGTGGCCGGGCATGGGGAACGCCACCCACTCGCCGCCCACGAGGTCGCCGTCCGCCTGGCCGCCGTCGTCCAGGATGGCCGTGCCGCGGCCCTCGTCGAGGTGCCAGAGGGCGATGGTGGTGTCGTTGTACTCGTACTTCTCCCAGGTGGGAGCGAAGTCGCCGTCGTAGTGCTGGGCGCTCTGGATGCGGACCTCGCCGAGGGTGCCCTGGAAGACCGCGTCGTCCATCCCCGGCCAGCAGCCGAGGTAGATCGGATCTCCCGGATCCTGCAGCAGGGCCACGGGGGCGTACACGATGCGGGCACCGTCGAGGTAGAGCGTGGCCTCACCATCCTCGGTGAAGACACCAGCCACGTGGTGGTAGCCGCCGTCGAGGATCTGGGTGGGGGTGGAGGCCCCGGCGCCGGGGCTGGTGTCGTTGCTGGGGCCGAAGATGAGGTATCCGTTGCGGTCCTCGAAGAGCGCGAAGGCCCCAGGCCAGACCACCAGCGGGTACATGGCGTACTCGGGCGCGTCGCCGGCCTTGATGAACAGATCCACCGTGAAGGGCGCCTCGATGTCGAGCCGCGAGGCGTCGATCTCGATGCAGTCCGGGGACTCGGCGAAGGCGACGCCGAAGTCTCCGGCCGTGGTGGACATGTGGCCGGGCTGGCAGGCGGCGAGCAGGACCGGGGCAAAGCAGAGGAAGACGGCTGGGCGCATGGTGTCCTCGGGAGGGGATCGTCGAGAGGATACCATCCTGCAGCGGCCTGGACGTCACCGGGTGATCGCGGCCCCTCAATCTACGAGGATTTGACGGGCTCTCGGGCGTGGTCCCGTCCCCTGAGCACCACGGGCGCGCCCCCGAGGGAGGCGCGCCCGCTGCGCGGGGCCAGGGTGGCCCTGCGCCGGTGGAGGATGAACTCAGACGAGGTTCTTGTTCAAGGCTTCCTTGAGCCCCTTGCCGGCGCGGAACACGGGGATCCGGCGGGCGGGGACGCGGATCTGGCTGCGGGTCTTGGGGTTGTGGCCCGTGAACTCGCGGCGCTGCGACACGGTGAAGGTGCCGAAGTCGGAGATGGTGACCTTCTGCTCGCCCTCGACGAGGGACTCGCTGATGATGTCCACCAGGGTGTTGATGTAGAGGGCAGCGCGGACCTTGGGGATGTTGCACTGCTCGGCGAGCTTCTCGGTGAGCTGGGCCTTGTTCATGGTGGCTCCGATGCTGAGTGTGGAGTGAATGGCCGTGAGGCCGTGGGAGAAAACACAAAAACGCAAAAAACGTGAAAATCAACAGATACCGGACATCAGCAGCATGATCAAGATGGGCGTTTCCGGTCTGTCGGTTTCCGATGCACTCTATCCACTGCCCCACCACGTGAAAAGCACTTTCTTTCAAAAAAACGGCATCGGGTGAACGCTTGTTATGAAGGGATACTCCGACTGACAGAAAAATCGGAATTATGATAAACACACCGATATCGCAGTGGTAGACGCTCTCATAGGGCTGTCGCGATCGGGAATTCCCCCCCCCGGAGGGGAGAAGAACAGCCGGGAACCCGCGGCCGCGGCAGCCAATCGCTTGCAGAACGGTGAGCCGGATCACCCTGCGGTCAGCGGGGCTCGCGCCAGCCCCCCCGCACCCGGAGGGCCCCCGGCTCCACCTGCGCCGACACGGGCAGGACCCCGGGCTGCTCGCCGTCGGCGTCCACCGGCACGCTTGCGTCCGAAGCGAGGCTGCGGGCCACCACGCGGGTCACGGCGACGCGGAAGGCGCCGGGCGCCTCGTGGGCGGTGCCCTTGTAGAGGCGCGGCAGGTTGGCGGCCGAGGCGGCCAGGTTCATGGGCGGCAGCACGGTGAGATCCAGCAGGCCGTCGGACATGGAGCCGTCCTTGCCGACGAACATGCCGCCACCGCAGTAGTGCCCGTTGGCCACGAAGGCGTTGAAGATCTCTCCCTCCCACTCACCCGGGCCGCCCGGGCCCTCCCAGCTCAGGGCCACGCGCGGGGGCCGGTAGCGCACCAGGCTCGAGACGGTGGCCCCGAGGAAGGTGACAAAGCCCCCGAGGACCTTCGAGGAGCGGTTGACCCGCGCGACCACCTCGCCTCCGAGCCCGAAGCTGATCTCGTTGATGAACCAGCGCTGGTCGAGGGGGTGCTCCTCCGGGCCGCAGCGCACGTGGCCGACGTCCACGGTGCGTGTGACGCCGTCCCGGGCGAGGCCCACGGCGCGGCCGGTGTGGTTGGGGATGCCGAGGGAGCGGATGAGGTCGCTGCCTGTGCCGAAGGGGATGACGGTGAACACGGGGACAGGTCGGCGCTGCGTCCTGGCGTGCATGAGGCCGTTGACCACCTCGTGGCAGGTGCCGTCGCCGCCCACGGCGGCCACCAGATCGAAGCCCTCGGCGGCGGCCTGGGAGGCGATCTCGCGGGCATGGCCGGGCCGCTCTGTGCACCGGACCTCCCAGCGCGCGAAGGTCGCGGCGGCCAGGCGCTCGAGGGTGCCGATGGCCTCGCCCGCCCCGCCCGCGCCGGCGCGGGGGTTGACCACCAGGCACACGCGCTGCTCGGCGCGGGAGGGCTCGTCAGGGGCGGTGGGGCTTGGCATGGCTCTCTCCGGTGTGCGCCGTGTCGGGAGGCGGCTGCAGGAGCAGGTCGATGGGATCGAGGGCGTCGGCGCCAGCGCCCCGCAGGGCGGCACGGCAGCAGGCGTCGGCGACGGCCACCGGACCCGCGGGCAGGTGGGCGGCGGCCTCCCGGGCCAGATCGCGGGCCAGCTCGGGGTGGACGCGGGCGAGGGGGCCGTGGGCGCCGCAGCTCAGGGCGGCGGTGGCGACGGGCTGGCCGGGCAGGGTGCGCCCGGTCTGGCAGGCGAAGGAGGGGCCCGTCCAGGCAGGGGGCGCGATGTCGTCGAGCCAGGTGTGGACCACCCCCGCGGCGGCGAGCACGGCGTGGCAGCGGCCGCAGGCGCTGACGACCTCGCGTCCGGTGAGGACCGCGCGCAACCTCCGCAGCCAGGGCGTGGCCAGGGTGGGGTGGTCGAGCAGGGCCTCGCCCAGGTGATCGCCGGTGGCCAGGCGCGCCACGGGGCGCCCGAGGCGCGCCGCCAGGGCGGAGGACCAGGGCCGGCCGTCACACTCCAGGGCCACCAGGGCGGCGTCGCCCTCGACGGCGGCCAGCGGGGCTGGTGTGTGGGGTGGCGCGAGGCGCCCTCGGGCGGCGGCCAGCAGGGCCGGCACGTCCACGTGGAAGCGGCAGTGGTCGCGGCAGGCGCCGCAGGCGGTGCACAGGGCGGCGGCCCGCGCGCCCTCCCTGGTGGGCGCGCGGCCGGCCTCGACCTCGCGCAGGAGCGCCATGATGCGCGAGGGAGTGGCCGCCTCGCGGCCGGTGGCGTGGACCACGGGGCAGGTGTGGCGGCAGAGCTGGGGACAGAAGGTGCAGCCGGCGTAGGGATCAGCCATGGGCGCCCTCCGGCGGCGGGGCAGTGAGCAGGTCGTGGGAGGTGGCGCCGGCCTGCCCTTGGGCCGCGGGCACGAGGTCGGGGGCGCGCTCGGGGAGAGGGCCGGGTGCGACCAGCTCGCCCCCCGCCTGCGCCGCCAGGGCCGCTGCCAGGGCGGGGGCGGCCGCGCCGACCCACTCGAGCTGCAGGGTCCCATCGCCGGCGACCAGGCCCGCGGGGCGCCAGCCCTCGGCGAGCAGGTCGCGGGCGCGGGACCAGGGCCGATCCGCGCGGATCGCGACCGCCGCGCGTGGGGCGGCGAGGGGCATCACAGGCACCTCGACGAGCTCTACGCGCGCGTCCCGCAGCAACCCCCAGCGCAGGTCCGGGCCGGCGGCGGAGCGCGGGGCCAGCCCCAGGCGAGCCCCCGCGCCATCGGAAAACCGCGCCTGCAGCCCGAAGCAGGGCTGCTCGTGGCGCTCGGCGGCGCTGGGGCGCCAGCGCGGCAGCCAGGTGGCGAGCGGCTCACCGGGGCGCAGGCGGAGGGCGAATCCGGCCCTGGCGAGGGCAGCCTCCAGCTCATCAGGAGCGGCCCAGGGGTCCACCTCGGCGAGCAGGTCCTGGGGGTGGAGGGCGAAAAGTGGGCCGGACGCGCTGGGGCGCGCGGGACCGGGCTGGGGCGGCGGTGCGCCCCCGAACAGGCGCCCGGGGTTCATCACGCCCCCAGGATCGAGCATGGCCTTGCGGCGCTGGTAGACCCGCAGGGCGTTGCCCAGCTCCAGGGTGGCGGCCTCGGCCTTGAGGGCCCCGACCCCGTGGTGGTGGGTGACGGTGCCGCCGGCCAGGCGCACGGCCTGCAGCGCGTCGCGCCAGGCGGCGTCGTAGCGATCCAGGTCGCCGGCCCCGGCGAAGGAGAAGTAGATGGAGCAGCCCTCGGGGTAGGCGTGGCTGAAGTGGGCCATGACGGCGGCATGGCGGGCCAGGGCGTCGCGCACGGCGCGGTAGAGCGGGCCCAGGCGCGACCAGGTGGCGGCCACCTCCATGGTGTCGGCGAAGCCGCCGCGCTCGAACACCGGCGCCAGCTTCCAGGACACGGCGTGGCGGTGGGCGTACCAGTGCTCACCGGGCTCGGGGCCCAGATCGCGACCCGCGCCCAGCAGGGGGAGGGCGGCCTCGACCTGGGCGCGGACGACCTCCTCGCGGCCCTCCCAGCCCAGGATCAGCAGCACCTCGCGGCCGAGGGCCTGGGCGATGCGGTTGAGCGCGTGAGGCGCGGCCAGGCCCAGCGCCAGCTCCCGGCGCCGCACGGCCTCGAGCTCATCGAGAGAGGTGAGCAGTCGGCGGACGTGGCGGCCGAGAGTGCGCCGCAAGAGACCGGGCGCGGCGCGCTCCTTCGGGGGACCGAGCCGACCGCCGATGCGGGTGTCCACCGGGCAGTAGAGCCGCACCACCGCGGGCCACAGCTCGGCCTGCATCACGGCCCGCATGGCGGACCAGGCCTGCTCCAGGTCGGGGAAGGCGTAGGCACGCAGCCAGCGATGGGCGGGCAAAGGCACCACGCGGGTGTCGATCCGCGTGATGATCCCGAGCGTGCCTTCGCTGCCCATGAACAGGGGCCCGAAGTCCTCCTCGCCTGGCGGGCAGTGCCTCCCGGTGAGGTGGGTGCCGCGCGGGCTGGCCACCCGCATCCCCAGCACCATGTCCTCGAACTTGCCGTAGAGGCTGGAGAACTGCCCCGCCGAGCGCGCCGCGGCCCAGCCGCCCACGGACGAGCACCAGATGGAGGAGGGGCTGTGGCGCGTGGCGAGCCCGCGGGCCTCGAGCCAGTCCTCCAGGTGCTGGCCGAGCACGCCGGGCTCGGCGCTGACCACGCGGCGCTCCGGATCCAGCTCCAGGATGCGGTGCATGCGCTTGAGGTCCACCACCACGGCACCCGGCATGCCGGCCGCACCGCCGCACACGCCCGAGCCGGCGCCGTAGGGTACCAGGGGTACCCCCGCGCCCTGGGCCCAGGTCAGCAGGGCGCACACCTGCTCATGGGTCTCGGGCCAGCAGACCGCCGCGGGCTGGGGCGATGGCCTGCCGAGGGCCGTGGCCAGGGTGGCGCGGGGCCAGAGATCGCGGGCGGCGGCACGCAAATCCACCGGATCGTCGGAGACCACGGGGACGTGCGCGCGCAGGGCGTCGAGGAGGGTGCTCATGGCGCAGTTGTACCCCGCCAGGCCCCCGAAGTGGAAGCGCCCGGCTCCATGGGGGCCGGGCGTCCATGCAGGGTCGCGGGGTAATGCCGCCGCTGATTCCCTGGCATCCTCAGGCGTCTATCTCCGTCGCGAGCTTGAGCAGGAAGCGTGCCATGCGGTTTCCCGCCGCGTAACATGTTGAGAAAACACAATATGCGACGTGTTCAGAGGAGGCGCCGCGGCAGATCCAGGCCCGGATCGCGACATTCATGTCATGCTTTTCCCAGCAGCCCCCGCCCAGGCACCTGCAGAAACACGTAAAATAAAAGTTACGAAGCGTGATAACGGGCGTGCACGCGGGGGGTGACATCCACGTCGTGGTCGGCCGCCGCCATGGCGGATGGCGAGTCTGAAAGGCAACAAAAAAATAGTGTTATCGCGATCCTTGCCGGCGGCCTGGCGTGACCGTGATCTGCAGGTCACGGATCCTGGGGCAGGCTCCAGGCGCCCAGGTCGCCGGCCATCGCGTCCACCTGCTCGCCTGGATCGTCGAGCCGGATCAGGCGGGCGTTCACAGCGCGAAGCTGGGCGTTCATGCCGCGCACCGTGGCCTCGAGCAGGCGCAGGGCCGGGCCGCGGGAGAGGGGATCGGCCGGGTCCGCGCGCAGCAGGCCGCGGGGCAGGCGCAGGCAGAGGCTGGGCTCCAGCGCCATGGCCGTGGTGGGGTGGGCGGTGCCCAGGGTGGCGGAGGCCAGCCCCAGGAGGGCCAGGGGCCGCAGGTAGGCGATGCGCTCCAGGCGCTTGTCGGGGCGTTGCTTTCCGATGCGCAGGCGGCCCTCCAGCAGGAGGAAGAGGTCGCGGGCGCGCTGACCCTCCAGCACCACGGCGGCGCCCGGCGCGAAGGGCTGCAGAAAGACCCGCGCGGCCAGCCAGGCCTCTTCCGCCTCGGGCTGGGGCCCGAGCAGGGTGCGCAGCGCATCCTGGACAGATGTTGCCATCAGGCGCTCCCGAGCCCGAGCAGCCAGGCCACCAGCCCGCGGCGGCGGGGTCGGGGTGCCTTCGGCAAATGATGCAGGAGACAAGGATCCTGGCTGGCGGCCACGATACGCTCCATGACCGCCTCGATGCGCCGCGCGAGCCCCTCGGCGCAGCGCTCCAGCAGCCAGCGCGCGATGGCGTCGTCATGGGCCACCAGCGCGTCCCACGAGTCGCGCCCGATGACGAGCAGGGTGGCCTCCGCCTCGCAGGCCAGGGTGGCGGAGCGCGGGGCGCACTCCAGCAGGCCCATCTCGCCGATGATGTCACCCGTGGTGGCCAGCCCGAGGACCAGCTCATCCCCCCCCGGGACCACCGCCCGCACCAGCAGGCTGCCCCGCAGCACCAGGTAGATGTGATCGGCCGGATCGCCCTGGCGGAACAGGATCTCCCCGGAGGCAAGCTGGCGCTCCTCGGCCAGCTTCACGAGCCGCGCCACGTCGCGCCGCGGCAGATCGGTGGCCGAGGGCAGGCGGCGCAGGAGGGTGGCGGCGCAGGGGGGCATGCACCCCAGTCTAGCGGGCGCTCGCGGGCCTGGGAAGGGGGGCGGGCGCGACGGTGCCCTCCACGGCCGCGTTGTAGGCTGCGGCCCAGCGCTCGACCTCGGTGCGGTCGTACCAGGTGTCGAGGCGGTAGACGCGCGGGTGGCGGACGCCGAAGTTGATGGCCGCCCCGAGCCCGACGGTCGCGGCGAGGCCCTCGATGACGAAGAAGGCGAGGGTGCGGTCCGGCCCGACGCCGTGGTGGTCGCCGTTGATGGCCTGGCCGAGGACCGCCAGGTGCGCGGCGGTGGCCACGCCCACGATGCTCTCGGCCTTGATCCAGTTGTTGGCGCGCCGGAACGCCCGGTAGGTCTCCCAGTCGCCCACCCGCCAGGAGAACCGCTCCACGTCCAGGGGGCCGGCTTCCTGCAGCACGGTGAAGCTCCCATCCCATGGCGAGAGGCGCATGGGGGTGACGGGGAGCTGGGGCGGCGGGACCGGGGGGGTAGCGAGGAACGCGGCGGGGACCGGCGCCGGCGCGGCCTGTGCGCTGCAGGCGCCGCGGCGGCGCAACGTCAAGGAGCCGTCGTCGCGCCACGCGAGCAGGAAGCCGCAGGCGGGGGGATCGGCCGCCACCAGGGCGTCGAGGGCGGCGAGCGGATCCGCGTCCCGCAGGACCATGACCTCCTGCGCCAGGGCCGCGCCCGCGTCGGCGGCCAGGGTCGTGGCCTCGGGCCCAGCGGTGGCGATGAGCGGGGGGGCTCCGATCCGCGCCCGCGTGGCCAGCACCTCCTCCACCGCCCAGGCCGGGAGCCCGGCGGCGTGCGCAGCGGCGAGCAGTGCGAGCAGGGTGAGCAGCATAGTGGCTCCCCCGTGAGGGTACCACTGCTCCAGCGGGGGGGCCATCGGGAAGAGGCGGTCGGCGTCGTCACCCGGCCAACGCCCCGGTCCGCGCACGCCCAGCCCCCCCCCTGAAGTTGCCATGTTCCGCCCAGGGCTCACCCGAGGTTGCCACCGTGCGGCTGGCTACCCAGGTCCACATCGAACGAAGGTACACTTTCGGCGAACGACCCCGCGGAGCCGGGCGCGAGCGGCAACTTCTCGCGTGCCCTGGGCGCTATCTGGCAACTTACGGGTCTCCCTGGGCGCTGTGGCGCCCTCGGGCCGCGGCCCTCGCTGCCCCAGGCCAAGGAGCCTACGCGCTACAGGCTCCTATCGGAGGTAGCCCAGCGCTCGCAGCTTCTCCATGTTCTCGTCCGTCAGCGGCGCGGTGCGATCCGGCAGGGCGCGGATCTCCAGGTCGCCGCGGGCGGCCTCCGTGGCCTCCATCAGCGGCTCGGACAGGCGGCGGGCCTCGATGGGGTCGCGGATCTGCACGTCGCGCTGGCCGTACAGGTCTATCTGGAACACACCGGCCGCGTGCGTCTGCAGGTTGACGATCAGGCGGTGGCTGCCCTGGGTGAGGGCCACGCGCGCGGGGCCGTACAGGCAGTCCTCGGTGAGCACCGGGCGGTCGGGGGGGCCGTCGGCGACGGCGCGCAGGTCGGTGCCGCGCGCCTCTGGCGGCGGGGCGGCGCCGCCCAGGGCGGCGATGGTCTGGAAGAGGTCGGCGTGCTGGGCCTGGGCCATCACCCGCCCTGGGGCGAGGCCGGGCGCGTGAAGCAGCATGGGGACGCGGATCAGCTCGCCGTACAGGGCGTGGCCGTGCTCGAAGGCGCCGTGGTCCCACAGCTCCTCGCCGTGATCGGCGGTGAGCGCCAGGGCGGTGCGCTCCCAGCGGCCCTGGGCCTGCAGGCCGGCCACCGATCGCCCAGGGCCTCGTCGGCCGCGAGCACCTCTTCGTCGTAGAGCCGGCCGATCCAGGCCTGCTGCTCGGGGCTGAAGCGCTTCTCGCGGCGCGCCTCGCCCGTGAGCTCCTCCGGGGTGAAGAAGAGGATGTCCACCGGGGGATCGCCCGGGCCGGTGAAGCGATGCCGCAGGCGCTCGGGCGGGAGGTAGGGGTAGTGGGGCTCCATGAAATGCAGGAAGGCGAAGGCTGGTCGGTCGCTCTCGGCGAGCCAGGCGAGGGCCGCAGCCACGGTGTCGGCGGCGCTGCGGTCGTCGGTGCCACCGGCCCCGCGGTAGTCGTAGCGGTCGAAGCCGCGGTCGAGGTTGAACTCGGGGGCCATGTAGGCGTTGTTGACCCAGGCGCCGGTGCGGTAGCCGCGCGCATGCAGCAGGGTGGCCAGGGTGGGGAGGGACTCGTCCAGCCGGTTGAAGCGCAGGCGGTCTTCGGCGTCGCGGGTGGCCTGGTGCTCGGAGGGAAGGCGGCCCGTGAGGATGGAGGCCATGGCTGGCAGGGTCCAGCCGGCGTGGGAGAGGGCACGCTCGAACACCAGGGACTCCCGGCCCAGGTCGTCGGCGGTGGGGGTGGTGGGGAGCGGGTGCCCGTAGAGGGACATGTGATCGGCCCGCAGGGTGTCCACCACGACGAGGACCAGATCGGGCGGGGGCGCAGCGGGGGGCGCCGGCGCGGGGGCGTGACAGGCGATGAGGAGGGGGAGGAGCATGGGGGGAAGGTAACTCAGGGGCGGTCGGCGGGCGCCCGGGCGAGGATCGCGGGCTTCGGTGGGCACGGGTACGGGAACGGGGGAGACAGGGGGGTTATCCACCGTGCACTGCGAGCAAGGAGGCGCCCGTGGCAGGCATCGCCGAGGACATCACCGCGCTGATCGGCGACACCCCGCTCTGCGCCCTGAAGGTGCTGGGAGCCGGGCTCCCGGGGCGGGTCGTGGTCAAGCTGGAGAGCTTCAACCCCGCGGGCAGCGTCAAGGACCGGCCGGCGCTGGCCATGATCGCGGCGGCCGAGGCCGACGGGCGGCTGCGGCCGGGCGGCACGGTGGTGGAGCCCACCAGCGGCAACACCGGGGTGGGGCTGGCCTTGGTGTGCGCGTCGCGGGGCTACCGCCTGGTGCTCACGATGCCCGACTCCATGAGCATGGAGCGCCGGCGGCTGCTCGCTGCCTACGGGGCGCGGTTGGAGCTCACACCGGGGGCCGAGGGGATGAAGGGCGCCATCGCCCGGGCGAAGGAGATCGTGGCGGAGACGCCGGGCGCCCTCATGCTCGATCAGTTCGGCAACCCGGCCAACCCCGAGGTGCATCGCCTTGGCACGGCCGAGGAGATCTGGCGCGACACGCAGGGCGCGGTGGACGCGGTGGTCTGCGGGGTGGGCACCGGCGGCACCATCACCGGGCTCGCCCGCGGGCTCAAGGCCCACAAGCCCGAGGTTCGCGCCATCGCGGTGGAGCCCAGCGGTTCGCCCGTGCTCTCGGGCGGCGCGCCTGGGCCCCATCGCATCCAGGGGATCGGGGCGGGGTTCGTGCCCGAGGTGCTGGAGGAGGGGCTGCTGGACGAGGTGGTCCAGATGACCGCCAGCGAGGCGGGCGCCACGGCCCGCCGCCTGGCGCGGGAGGAGGGCATCCTGGTCGGCATCTCGTCGGGCGCGGCCCTGGCGGCGGCGCTGCGCGTGGCGGCCCGCCCCGAGAGCGCCGGGTGGTTGATCGTGGCGGTCCTGCCCGACACCGGCGAGCGCTACCTGAGCACCTGGCTGTTCGATGACCAGCACGACGACGCCTGAGATTCCCGCCTTCGCGGCCGCGGTCCCCGGTGACGAGGCCTGGCTGGGGCCTGTGGTGGAGGCCCTGTGCGCCGACTCGGGCGCCCCGATGCGCTCCTCGCCGCGCGAGCACTGCCGCCGCAAGCTGCCCTCGCGCGATCAGCTGGTGGAGCTGGTCGAGGCGCTCCGGAGCGTGCTCTTCCCCGGGTACTTCGGCCCCCAGGACCTCACCGAGGAGACCATGCGCTTCCAGGTGGGCGCCACGCTGGACCGCGTGGCCCGCGTGCTGGTGGAGCAGGTGGAGCGGGGCCTGGCCTTCGCCTGCGCCGAGGATCCCACGCGCTGCACCCGCTGCGACCGCCGCGCGCGCGCCATCTCGGGGGAGTTCTTGCGCGGCCTGCCCAGCCTGCGCCGGCGCCTCGCGCTCGACGTGGCCGCCGCCTACGAGGGCGATCCCGCCGCCAACAGCCACGACGAGGCCATCTTCTGCTACCCGGGTGTGCTCGCCATCACCAACTACCGCATCGCCCATGAGCTCCATGTGCTCGGTGTGCCCCTCATCCCGCGCATCATCACGGAGCACGCCCACAGCATCACGGGCATCGACATCCACCCGGGCGCCACCATCGGTGAGCGCTTCTTCATCGACCACGGCACCGGCGTGGTGGTCGGCGAGACCTGCGTCATCGGGGCCCGCGTGCGCATCTACCAGGGGGTCACCCTGGGAGCCAAGAGCCTCCCCCTGGACGACGAGGGGCGCCCCATCAAGGGCATCCCGCGCCACCCCGTGGTCGAGGACGACGTCATCATCTACTCGGGCGCCACCATCCTGGGGCGTGTCACCGTGGGCCGCGGCTCGGTCATCGGCGGCAACGTCTGGCTCATCCGTGGCGTTCCCCCCGGCAGCCACATCACCCAGGCTGCGGCCCGCCGCGACTACTGGGAGCGGGGCGGGGGCATCTGACGGCCGTCAACCCCGACGTGGCTTGCTGAAGAAGAAGCCGTCGCGTGCCACAGCCAGCTGGCATGCCTCCACGGCCTCGGAGTGGAAGCGGGTGCCGCGACCCTGGGCGATCTCCTGCAGGACCGTGCGGGGGATGGTGCTCTGGGGGACATCATGGCGCACGGAGCGATGCTCCACGAAGTTGGCCACGGCGATCAGGCGCGCCTCCGGCCGGATCGCCTCGCCCCGAAGGCCGGCGGGGAAGCCCTGGCCGTCGGGGCGCTCGTGGTGCTGCGCCACGATGGTGGCGATGGGCCAGGGGACCTCGAGGGGCGCGAGGACCTCGCGGCCGAGGGCGACGTGCGCGGGGCCGCCGCCCGGCGCGGCGCAGGCGTCCGCCGGCTGGGCGGTGTCGCGGCTGCAGACCTTGCCGAGGTCGTGCAGCAGGGCCGCGAGCCAGGTGGCCTGCTGCCGGCCGCGGGGCCAACCCAGGGCGGTGGCCATGGCCAACGCCAGCTCGGCGGTGCGCTCCTGGTGCAGCGCGAGCGCCGCGTCGTGGTGCTCCACCAGCCTGAGGAGCGTGCCCACGGTGCCGTCCAGGGCGCGTCTGAGGTGCGCCGCAGCGCGCTGTGCCCGCTGTTGGGCGAGCTTGAGCTGGCTCACGTCCACCATCACGCAGGCGTGCTCCCGGGGCCAGCCATCCGCGTCCCTGAGGGTGGCCACGGTGCAGAACACGTTCAGGTCCTCGCCCTGCTTGTTCCGCACCAGCGCCTCGAAGCTGACCCCCCGGGCCTCGGGGGTCCCGAGCTGCTCGCCGTCGAGGATGGCGGTCAACCGCGGACCGAGCCCGAGCTGACGGACGTCCCGCCCGAGGACCTCCGCGGAGGTCCAGCCGAGCATGTGCTGGGCGCCCCGGCTCCAGCTGAGCAGGCGGCCAGCGCCGTCGGCCATCATCAGGGCGCCGGCGCTGGTGTCGATCAGGCGCGCCTGGCGTTCGGTGCGTTCCCGCAGCCGTGCCGCGCGGATCGCCGCGCCCAGGGCACCCGCCGCGGTCCGCAGGGAGTCGATCTCGGCGCGGCTCCAGCGGCGGTCCCGGGTGCAGTGGTCGAAGCCGAGGAAGCCCCACCACCCCGACCCGTCGAGGATGGGCACCACGAGGATGGAGCGGATGCCCTGGGGGCGCAGCACCCGCTGCTCGGTGGTGGGGAACTCCGCCACGAGCCCCGCGATGTGCTCGCCGGCGTCGAGGCGCTCGCGCCAACGTGCGAACCCGCCGGCGTCGAGGTCGAAGCCCTGCAGGTCCGGGTTGTCGAGCTGGGCGCCGATCCCGGCCGCGATCCACTCGAAGCGCTGGCTGACCAGCACGCATCCGCCCGCGCCCCGGTGGCGCTCGAACAGGTAACAGCGCGACGCCGCCGTGGCGGTGCCGAGCCGCTCCAGCACCTCGTCCACGCCGGCCGCCCAGTCGGACTCCAGCTGGGCCAGGGAGGAGATCCGGGCCAGGGCCGAGAGGATGGAGTTGCGGCGGAGCAGCTCCCGCTCCTGGCGCAGCCGCTCCCAGGCCAGCCCCGCGACGGTGGAGGCGTAGACCACCATGCCCAGGGTTCGCGGATCGAAGGGCGTGGCGTGATCAGTCGCGAGGAGGATGACCCCCACCGGCAGCCCCAGGCTCCGCACCGGCTGCAGCACGAGGGCGCGGGCCCATGGCGTGCCCAGGGCCGCGGCCTCCGCGTCATCCAGGGCGTGGGGAGGCACCATCCAGGGCTCCTGTTCCTCCATCACGGCGCCCAGCAGTCGCAGCGGTGGCTGCGCGCCACGCGCCAGGCCGGCCCCGTGGGCCAGCACGAGGACGCCGTCCTCGGGGTCGAGCAGGTACAGCGCACAGGCCTGGGCTTGCACAACGGGTGAGAGTGCCTGGCACAGGCCTGCACCGATGGCGTGGTGGCTGCGCGCGCGCGCGAGCTCACGCACCAGGTCCTCGAAGACCGCTGTCAGACCCTTCTCTTCCACCTCTAGCCCCGAACCGCCCCGGACGCTGCGGGCGCACCGGTGATCCGAGGCGGCGGCTGCAGGGGCATCTCGGCCTTCCGTGTCTCGACCTGCGCCATGGCTGTACTCCTGACCTGTCTAGACTATCGGAACCGGAGAAAAGTGATCCAGGTATGGAACGTCTCGGGACAGCTAAAGACAGCATCCGCCGCGCGAGTAGCGTGAAGCTCTGGGATAGGTTGGAGTATTGTTGTTTATCTGTGATCTGTGAGCCTCGGCGGCGGAGCCGACCGGCAGGGAGCGCGGGCAGCTCCGGACCCTGCGCGGGCCTGTGGTAGAGTGCCCCCGGAGCCGCCCATGGAACCGCGAAGCCAACCGCCCAGCCCTCCCCCAGACACCGACATCGAGGCCCTGCGCGCCGAGCTGGAGCGCATCCCGAGCGAGGAAGCCCGGGCGCGGGCGCGCGCGCTGCTCGATCGGATCGCGCGGCACGACGCCCGGCTCCAGGCGGTGATCCAGGACCAGCCCGACCCGCTGTTCCGCTTCCACGTGGGGGGCCGGATCACCTTCGTCAACCCGGCCTGCTGCGCCTACTGGGGCCGGGAGCGCGTCGAGCTCCTCGGGCGCCCCGTGAGCAGCCTGCTGCCGTCCGAGGGGTGGGGGGCGCTGGTGCGCGTCTCCCAGAAGCTCTCGATGGCGCAGCCGACGGCGGCCCTGGAGCTGCGGGTCCTGGGGCCCTCGGGCGCGCCGTGTTGGCATCGGTGGAGCCTGCGGCTCGTGATCGCGGAGCCGGGCGGAGAGCCGGGGCCTGCCCACCTGGGGCGGGTCGAGTACCAGGTCCTGGCGACCGACATCTCCGAGAGGACGGAGCAGCACCAGCTCCTCGCGCAGCACATCGCGGAGCGTCGACGCCTCGAGCGCGTGTATGGGCAGCGGATCGACGAGCTCGAGGCGCAGCTGGTCCAGCGTGATGGGGAGCTGGCCGACCTGCGCGGTGTGCTCGGAGTGGAGGCGGAAGAGGACACCGCGGGGGACGCGTCTACGGGGCGGTCGGGCGCCTGATCCCGCGCCAGACCGTCGCGACCCGCCTGCGCGGACCGCCACAGCAGTGAGCGACCCGGCCGTCGCCAGCGCGTTAGCAGATGGGCGAGCCCCCTCGAGGGAGGAGGCAGCGAGCGTCCCCCATGCCGAGCGAACAGGATCTGCAGGACGTCTGTGCACGCCTGCTCGAGGTCTGCGCCGACGTCGAGACCCTGTGTGGCCTCGGCGAGCAGCTGCTCGCGCGGATCGGGGCGCTCCCGGGCCTGGCGGAGGTCCGCCTCTACCTGCCCGAACCCACCCACGGCCGGGTCGGGCTTCTCGTCCCGTGCGCCGCCGCGGGGGAGCCCCCGGAGGCCGCCTGGCGGAGGCCTCCGCCGGAGGTCGTCGCGCTGCTCTGCGCGCCTGGGGCCGCGGTGGCCTGCACCGATGGCGATGCGTCGTCAGGGCTGGTGCGCTGGCTGGTCCCCCTGCGCTACCGCCGCGAGACCGTGGGCGTGCTCGATCTCGCCTGTGACGAGCCAGGTCCGCCGGGGCCCGCGCGGGAGCGCTGGCTGCTGCACCTCGGTCAGATCGTCGGCGGTATCGCCCAGGATCTGCTCCACGCCCGCGAGCTGAGGCGCCTCGAGATCGAGCTGCGCTCCATCACCTGCTCGGCCACGGACGCGATCATCCTGGCCGACGGAGAGGGCCGCATCACGTTCTGGAACTGGGCCGCGGAGCAGGTCTTCGGCTACACCCAGGGCGAGGCCCTCGGGCAGGACCTGCACCGCATCCTGGCCCCCGATGACTACTTCGAGGCCTACCAGGAGGGCTTTCGCCGGTTTCGAGGCACCGGTGAGGGCATCAAGATCGGGCAGGTCGTCGAGCTGCTGGCGCGCCGCCGCGATGGCAGCGAGTTCCCCGTGGAGATCTCGGTCACCGCGGTGGACGGTGGCGAGGGGCCGCTGGTGGTCGGGATCGTGCGCGACATCAGCGAGCGTTGGCGATCGGAGCAGCAGCTACGCGCCAGCGAGGCGCGCTACCGCGGCATCGTCGAGGACCAGACCGAGCTCATCTGTCGCTACCGCCCCGACGGCACGCTCACCTTCGTGAACGACGCCTGGTGCCGCTACTTTGGCCTGGCCCCCGACGAGGTGCTCGGGCAGGCGTTCGAGCTCGACATGCCCGAAGAGGATCGCCAACTGCTGGACGCCACCATCCAGGGGCTGGGCGCCGATCAGCCGGTGGCCGCGGTGGAACACCGGGTCGAGCTGCCCGACGGGCGGGTGCGCTGGCTGCACTGGACGGATCGCGCGGTGTGCGATGAGCACGGCGCGGTCATCGAGTACCAGGCAGTCGGCCGTGACACCACCAAGCGGCGGGAGGCCGAGCGGGCCCTGATGCGGGCCCGCGAGGACCTGGAGCGGCGCGTGGTCGAACGCACCCAGGAGCTGTCCCAGGCCAACGAGGCCCTCGTGCGGGAGGTGGCCGAGCGGCGGCGTGCCGAGCGTGCGCTGCTGCGCTACCAGGAGCAGCTTCGGTCCATGTCCTCCCAGCTCTCCCTGGCCGAGGAACGCGAGCGTCGGCGCATCGCCACCGCGGTGCACGACGACATCGGCCAGTGTCTGGCCCTCTGCCGGATGAAGGTCTCCGCGCTCGCCCAGCGCGCGCCCGCTTCCGCCGGGTCCGTCGGTGAGATCGGCGCGCTGCTGGACGACGCCATCCACAACACCCGCACCCTGACCTTCGAGCTCTCCACCCCCATCCTCTACGACCTCGGGCTGGTCGCGGCGGTCGAGTGGCTCTGCGAGCAGGTGGAGGCCCAGCACGACCTGCGCTTCGAGCTGAAAGCCCCCGCCAGGGCGCTCGATCTCGACACGGATCTCCGGGTGCTGCTGTTCCGCGGGGTCCGCGAGCTGCTGCACAACACGGTCAAGCACGCCCTGGCCAGCCACGTCTGGATCCGCATCCAGGTGGGTCGGGGACGCATCCGTGTGGTGGTGGAAGATGATGGTGTCGGCTTCCCCGAGGGGTTCGGGGCCACCTCGGCCACGGGCTTCGGCCTGTTCGCCATCCGCGAGCGGGTCAACGCCCTGGGCGGCACCTTCCGGGTGGGGCGGCGGCGAGGTGGCGGTGCCAGCGTGCTTCAGTCCGTCCCATTCGCTATGTGAGACGGCCTCTTGGAGGTCTCGATGAGCTACCGCGTGCTGTTGGCCGATGACCACCGCCTCATGCGCGAGGGCCTCAAGACCCTCCTCGCCGGCGAGTCCGATCTGCAGGTCGTCGGGGAGGCCGAGGACGGGCGCTCCGCCGTGAACCTCACGCTCGAGCTGCGTCCCGATGTCGTGATCATGGACGTGGCCATGCCGGGGATGAACGGCATCGAGGCCACACGCCAGATCCTCCACGACGCACCCGGTACCAAGGTCATCGCGCTCTCGATGCACAGCGATCGGCGCTTCGTGAGCGAGATGCTCAAGGTGGGCGCGGTCGGCTACCTGCTCAAGGACGGCGCCTTCGAGGAGCTGGTGCGCGCCGTGCGCGCGGTCCTCGCCGGGCAGACCTACCTGCACCCCCGCATCGCCAGCATCGTGATCGAGTACCACGTGCGGCGGCCGCAGCACGAGGGCGGCTCGGCCTGGTCCGTGCTCACCTCCCGGGAGCGCGAGGTGCTGCAGCTGCTCTCGGAGGGCAAGACCTCCAAGCAGATCGCGGCCAAGCTGCACATCAGCGCCAAGACGGTCGAGAGCCACCGCCGGCAGATCACCGAGAAGCTCGGGCTGCGCAGCGTCGCTGAGCTGACCAAGTACGCCATCCGCGAGGGGCTCACCTCTCTCGAGGATTGATCCCCCCGCGTGGAGCCGGCTCCGGGAAAACCCCGGTCCCGTTCATGCCTTTTCCGGGCACCGACGCGACCTCACGGCCACCACCCCCGCCCGAGGTAGCCGTCCTCGCCGCCTGCCAGGAATCCCTCGTCCAGGGCAGCCGCTGCGCGCAGAGGGGGAAGCACGGCCGCCACCTCAGCCCAGCTGGCGCCCGCGTCACAGGAGACCAGCAGAAAGCCGCCCTCGTCGCGCACCTGGCGCTGCCCGACCGCCACCCCGCAGCCGCGGTCCGAGGAGAAGACCAGCGCTCGGATCCAGCCGAGGCCCACGGGGAGCGGTGCGCGCCCCCAGGTCGCGCCGCCATCGTCAGAGCGTAGCAGGACGGCGGTGGGGCCCTCGTCATCGCCGAGATCCCGGCCACCGGCCACCCAGGTCGCGCCCCCGTCGGGAGTGCCCAGGGCCCAGAGCTCGCCGACGAAGTCCGGCTCCGGCAGCACCACGGCCAGAGGCAGGGGCTCGGAGGCGGACGCCGAGACCAGGAAGCTCGGTGGGCCCACCAGGCCGGCGCCCAGCGCTGCCCAGCCGCCCGCGGTCCCCAGGAGATCGTAGATCCGTGGTTCAGGGCCCTCCACCCATCGCGATGGCCGGCGCCAGGCGCCGTCGCGCCCCCGCAGCACGAGGCCTGGCGCGGCCGCGCCGCTGACCGCCAGCCCGCCGCCCGGCGTGCGGGCGACGCGCTCGCAGGCGCCGAGGTCACCAGCGTCGGCGGTGTCGAGCAGCAGCTCCCAGCCACCCGCGCGGGGCTGGCGCCACAGCAACCCGGCGCTCTCGGGATCGGCCCCGCAGGCCAGCAGCGCGCCATCCGGCTCGATGTGGAGCCGGTTGATCTCCACGCGGGCCGCGGGCGCGTCTACCGCGAAGCTGCGGCCGGCATCATCGGTGGCGAGCAGTCCGTCGCCGCAGGCGACCCAGCCGCGCCCACCCGAAGCCGCCGCGATGGCGGTCACCGCCGCGTCACCGCAGGGGAGGGCGAGGGGTTCCAGGGGTGCAGCGAGCCCGCTGTCGCGCGGGGTCGGGACGCAGGCCAGTGGGAGGAAGAGGAGGAGAGCGAGGGGCATGACGAAGCTCCGGGCGAGGGTTCGCCCGCCTGGAAGCAAGCCGCGTGCCAGGGGGCGCGTCGCCTACGATTGCGTCGCCGACATGATCGTTCCCTCGGGGGGGTGTCGAAGTGTCGAACCGGATTCGTCGTTTTTCGACGATCTTCGACACCGCGGCGGCGAGAACCGCCCCGGGACCCAGGAGGGGCGGTCGGGGCCTTGACCCAGGTTTCGGCCAATCGGCG
>JBDRKM010000201.1:0-10032 GCA_043814015.1 Pseudomonadota bacterium | reverse complement strand
GGGCCCGCGCGCGACAGAGCGGCCCGAGATGAACCATCTCGACGCGGAGCGTCGCCGATCGGGGCCCGCGCGCGACAGAGCGGCCCGAGATGAACCATCTCGACGCGGAGCGTCGCCGATCGGGGCCCACGCGCGACAGATCCCCCCCGAGATGGCGCATCTGCCCCCCGCCGTGTCGCCCCGTAGGGGCTCACGGGGTGCTCGGGCCATGCGTTCTCCTGTGGTCAGCGCGGGCTCCCCTCGACGGGCGCCTCGATCTCGGCGTGGCACAGGTTCCCCACATCGTCGAAGGAGAACCACATGCGCCCGCGGACGGCCAGATCCCCGTTGCGCTCGGACACGGGGGGCTCGCCCCTGTGGCGCAGGGCGGCCTCGAGCTCCGGCCGCGTCCAGGCGGTGATGGGGCGGTCGATCAAGGTGACGTCTGGACGCCCGTGGACGACGATCCAGACCAGCCTGCCATGGGGGAGGGGCTCCGAGGGTCCGCAGGCGTCGAAGTGGAGCCGGAGGCCCGGGTAGAGCAGGGCGTCGTTCAGGTTGCCCCCCATCCACTCCTCCCAGGTCTGCTCGTCGCCGAGCAGGCGCCTCACCTCCGCCGGGCGCATCCCGAGGCGGACAGGGCCGAGGCCGACGTCGGGGAGCAGCTCCATGGGACCTCCGCGGTGGCCTGCTCCCGTAGTGTTCGGGAAACCCCTGGACAAGCACCGTCACGATCCTGGGTGCGCTATGCTGCCGATCCGTCCCCGCCTGCCCCGGTGCCCCATGTCCGAGCTGGTCCAGAAGCCTGTCTACGCCGCCGCACCCGAGGATCCCGAGCTGAAGTGGTACCGGGAGACCTACCGCGGCGACGACATGAAGCAGTTCACGCTGCGGGCCGTGCTCATGGGCGGGTTCCTCGGCTCGCTGATGTCCCTGGTGAACATCTACGTGGGCCTCAAGACCGGCTGGGGCCTGGGGGTGGCCATCACGGCCTGCATCCTGTCGTTCTCGCTGTGGAAGGTGCTGCGGGTGTTCTCGGATGCCTGGGCGCGGCTCTGCCGGTGGGCGCATGTGCCCTGGCTCGGCGTGCTGGGTTTCGCCACCTCCGACATGACCATCCTCGAGAACAACTGCATGCAGTCCACGGCGTCGTCGGCCGGCTACTCCACCGGCGGCACCATGGTCTCGGGGATCGCGGCCTGGATGCTCATCAACAACATGTCCATGGGCACGGGGCTGCTCATGATCTGGGTGTTCTTCCTGGCGGTGCTCGGGGTCACCCTGGCCATCCCCATGAAGCGCCAGATGATCAACATCGAGCAGCTCAAGTTCCCCTCGGGCATCGCGGCGGCCGAGACCTTGAAGAGCCTGCACGGTACGGGTGAAGGGGCCACCAGGAGCGCGGCGGGGCTGGGGATCGCGGCGGCGCTGGGCGGCCTGCTGGCGGTGGTGCGCGACGTGTTTGGGTGGATTCCCAGCGGGCTGGCGGTCTTCGGCAGCCGGGCCGCGGCGTACACGGTCTCCTTCGAGCCTTCGGCCCTGATGGTGGCCGCCGGCGCCATCATGGGGCTGCACACGGCCACCTCCATGCTCCTCGGCGCCGTGCTGTGCTGGGGCGTGCTGGTGCCCCTCATGCACCACCAGGGGGTCATCCCGATCCTGGAGTACAAGGAGATGGTCCAGTGGACCCTGTGGGGCGGGGCGGCCTGCATGGTCAGCAGCGGCCTGCTGAGCTTCGGGCTGCAGTGGCGCACGGCTATGCGCGCCTTCTCGGGCCTCAAGAGCATCTTCACCAAGGCCACGGGCGGGGGGTCCGATGATCCGTTGGCGCGCATCGAGGTGCCGGGCTCCTGGTTCCTGGGCGGGGCCACCCTGGGCACCATCGGCGTGGTGATCACGGCGCACCTGGCCTTCGACATGCCCATCTGGATGGGGATCCTCGGCGTGATCATGTCCTTCTTCCTGGCGCTGGTGGCCTGCCGCGCCACGGGCGAGACCGACACCACCCCGGTGGGCGCCATGGGCAAGGTCACCCAGCTCTTCTACGGGGCCATCACCCCGCGCTCCTTCGCGGGCCCGGTGCGCAAGAACGTCAACCTCATGGCGGCCTGCATCACGGCGGGTGTGGCCGACTCCTCGGCGGATCTGCTCATCGACCTCAAATCCGGCTACCTGCTGGGCGCCAACGCCAGAAAGCAGTTCCTGGCCCAGTTCTCGGGCATCTTCTTCGGCACCCTGTTCGCGGTCTCGGCCTTCCAGATCATCGTGCCCGACGCCGCCCATCTGGGCACGGACAAGTTCCCGGCGCCCGCGGCCCAGACCTGGCGCGCAGTGGCTGAGCTGCTCTCCGCGGGGCTGCACTCCATCCACCCCACGGCCCAGTGGGCCATCGGCATCGGCGCGCTGGTGGGCATCGTGCTGCCGCTCATCTCCCGGGCGCTGCCCAAGGAGAAGCGCTGGATGGTGCCCTCGCCCATGGGCCTGGGCATGGCCTTCACCTTCCACTTCTTCTACGCCTTCTCCATGTTCCTGGGCGCGCTCATCGCGGTGGTGCTGGAGAAGAAGAGCAAGAAGCTGGCCGAGGACTACACCGTGCCCGTGGCCTCCGGCTTCATCGCCGGCGAGAGCCTGGTGGGGGTGGGGATCGCGCTGGCGGTGGCGTTCGGCTGGATCGGCTGATCCCTACACCGTGTGATGCCCCTCGGTGTGCAGGGCGATCTCTCTCGCGAGCCACTCCACCGCTTCGTCGTCCCGGGAGAAGTCGACCTCGGCGCTGCGGACCGTGAGCACAGGGGCCTTGCTCCAGATGCCGAACTCGCGCCGATACCGCTGGACCAGGTTGCCCAGGTATTCCGGGTCGAAGTTCTTCTCGTAGGAGCGACCGCGCTTCTCGATGCGGGCGAGCAGGACCTCCAGCGGGGCGTCGAGCATGACCACCACATCCGGCGCCACGACGCGGGGGGCGAGGGCCTCGAAGGTGTCGTGGTAGAGCTGCCACTCGGCATCCTCCAGGGTGAGCCCGGCGAAGATGAGGCTCTTCTGGAAGAGGTAGTCCGAGATGGTGACCTCGGTGAAGAGGTTCTGCTGCCCCAGGCTCTGCTGCTGGCGGAAGCGGGAGAGGAGGAAGAACAGCTCGGTCTGGAAGGCGTACTTCCCCCGATCCTGGTAGAAATCGGCGAGGAAGGGGTTTTCCTCGAAGATCTCCAGCACCAGGCGCGCCCGTGCGTGCTCGGCCAGGCGGTGAACCAGGGTGGTCTTGCCGACCCCGATGGGGCCCTCGACGACGATGTAGCGATGGGGCCCGAAGGGGTAGCCGCGGTCCATGCCTGCCTCCTGTCGCCGGGGAGGCTCCCTCTAACCGGTCCGGCGCCGTCGGGGCGGGGTTTCAGCGGCGTCGGTGGAGGGCGAGGCCGAGCAGGCCCAGCAGGGCGGGGAAGAGGCCGGCCCAGCCCGTGTGGGTGCTGGAGCAGGCGCAGCCGCCCTCGTCGGCTGGCGTCTCGGGGGCTCCGGTGTCCTCGGGCGCCGCCTCCACCAGGGAGGCGCTCACGGCGTAGTCGTAGTCGCGGTTGACGTCGTGGTCCTCGGGATCGTGGGCCCCGTCGCCCAGGGCGGCGACGCTGAGCACCACGCCCGTCAGGCCCTCCTCCAGCGGGACGCGCACGCGGCCGTGGGCAGCGTCGGACATCTCCAGGGGGTGCTCGGTGGCTGACGCGCCGTCCTGCAGGGCCAGGGCGGTCCCGCCCCAGGCGACGGCGTCGCTGCCGGTGATCTCCAGCAGCAGCTCCATCCCGGGAGCGGGCTCCACGGCGAAGGTCATGAAGCTGGAGGAGTACTCGGCCATGGTCTCGGCGGCCGGCTGGTCCACGAGCGGCAGGTCGGCGGCGGTCCAGGCGCTGTCCACGAAGGGCTCGCCGCCGCTCCAGGCCCCGGCGCCGGTGATGTGGGCGCCGTCGTCGTTGGTACCGACGAACCAGCGGGCGGCGGAGAAAGCCACCCAGGCCTCGTCCAGGGAGGCGCCGTTGTCGCGCAGGCCGAGGTCGATGGCGTCGAGGTAGTCGGGCTCGTTCTCGACGTCGCCGGTGGCGAACTCGCCGTCGCCGCCCGTGATGGTGCCGTCCTGGGCGCTGTACGACCACAGCTCGGCCAGCAGGGCGCCGTCGCCAGCGCCGTAGCGGTCGTCCAGGAAGAGGGCGAAGAGGGCGGAGCCGAACTGGTAGTAGGCCGTGCTCCCCATCCCGAACCACTTGTCGATGCTCTGGTACGGCATGGCCTGGAACTCAGCGATGTAGTGGCTCCAGAACGCGGCGTGGCCGGTGAGCACCTCGATGGCCACCGAGAAGGTGTCGAAGGAGGGCATCTGGGGCTCGAGGCAGTCCACCGCGTGCAGGCTGGCGTGGTTGAGCAGGTGGACCACGGACATCTCGAGCCAGCCGTTCTGGCCCATGTAGTAGCTGTTGACCAGGGAGAGGACGGGGCAGTCGCTCTGGGGGGTGGCGGGGTGGTCGCCGAGCACCTCGAAGGTCGCCACGACCCCCTGGCCCAGGTCGGGGAGCTGCAGGTCGAAGCCCTCCGCCACGGCACCCGTGTCGTCCACCATGAGCGGCGGGGCGAAGCCCATGCCCTCCACCTGGATCTCCCACTGCTCCTCTGAGAAGGCCAGGGCTTCCGCCGCCAGGTCGGCGTCGTCGCAGTCCACACGGATGGGGAGGGTGTCGGAGGTGAGGACGACGGCGTGGGCCGCGGGGAGGAGCAGGGCGAGCAGGGCGGGCATGGGGGCTCCGAGTTGGCGGGGGTCATCCTGAAAGTGGCGCGAGGGGCGCGGAGGTTGACCTCGCGGCCTGGTGCCTGGTCGGGTGTGCGTTACCCCCGGTGCATGGAGTTCTTCTTCGCGAGGGTTGGGCTGCTCGCGCTCCTCATGGGCTGCCACGGGCAGGGCGGGCGGCTGGCGGAGCCCCCAGGGCGTCTCGCGGAGCACGAAGAACCCGCGCCGCTCGCCGTGCCTGAGGGGCTGGTGTTTGACCGCGTCGCGGTGGACACGGTCCACGGAGGGCTGGTGTTGCTGGCCGAGGACCGCTTCTGGCGGGTGAGCGAGGAAGGGGAGGTCGCGGAGGTGTTGGCGGATCCTGTGGCGGGGAAGCCGCGCTGCGCGCTGCCGGACGGGATCGTGCTGGCGGGCCGCGAGGCGGACCCACCACCCCGGGCGCTCTCGGCCTGGACCGGCGCGGCCTGGGAGCCCGCCTGGGCGGTCCTGGATGGTCGGGTGCCCTCCAGGGTCCACGCCCTTCCCGACGGCCGCTGGGTCGCCTGCCGTGAGGGGCGCATGCTCCTGCTGGACCCGACACAGCAGCGCGTGCGGACCCTGGCGGAGCCTGCGCTGCGCTACTGCTTGCTGGACGTGGGAGCCGACGGGCGGGTCTGGGCGGTGGACGCCTCGGGCGACCTGCGCACGAGCGTCGATCTGCGCGACTGGACCACGGCGGCCCTGCCCGCCGATCTCGAACCCACCCGGCTGGTGGCGGGCGAGGGGAGGGCCTGGCTCGGGGCGCGGCGGAGGTTGGTCGAGGTGGACCTGGCCGGAGAGGTCGTGCTCCATGAGGACCGAAACCTGACCCGGGCCGAGCAGTTTTTCGCTGGGCGCGATGGCTCCCTGCTCGTGGTGGGGGCGCAGGAGATCTCCCGTTTGGCCGGGGACCAGCTCACTCCCCTGGTGGCCCTGGAGGCACTCGGCGGCCGCCGCGTGGACTACCTGATCGCCATGGATCTGGGCGCCGCCACCTGGGTGCACTCGCCGGGCGGGGTCTACCGCGTGCTGGACCGCGAGGTGTCGCGCCTGGGCCGCGCCGGCCTGGTGGGGCCTGTCGGGGTGGAGAGCACGCCCCGGGTCGAGGCGGTCGGCGAGGAAGTCTGGGCCCTCTCCCCCAGCGGCGGGCTGACGCGAGTGGCGGGCGACGCGCTGGTGGAGGAGGCCCGCCTGGGCCCGGTGGCGGCGCTGCGGGCGGGGGAAGGGGATCTCTGGATCGGTGGCCTCGGACGGCTGTGGCGGCGGGAGGCTGCGGGGACCTGGCATGCCTGGGCCGTGACCCTCCCGTGCCCGTTCTGCGCCGCAGGGGTGCGCGTTCCCTGGGTGCACGCCGTCGTCCACGATGGGGAGGGTGGGGCGCTGGTGGGCACCGACGGGGGGTTGCTGCGCCTCGATCCGGGCTCTGCGCACCTCGAACCCCTCCCGTTGGAGGTCGAGTTTCAGCCGTCGGTCCGGGCGCTGGAGCGCGTCGGCGACACCCTGTACGCCGGTGCCACCAATGGCCTGTGGGTGGTGGATCTGGGTGCGGAGGCGCTCACGGCGCGCCGTCGCTTCGATCCGTACTGCACCCACGGCCTCGATCTCGATGGGCGCGACCTGCTGCTGTCCTCCGACCAGGGTGCCTATCGCGTGGGGACCTTCGGGGTTGCCCGTCTGTTGCTCGCGCGGCGAGCCCTCTGTACGCCGGTAGCCTACGGGCAGTGCGACATCAGCAACGCCGTGGCCCACGGCGACGGCGTGGCCTGGCTGGCGCTGGGCGCCCGGGTGGTGGCGGCCCCGGTGGGAGCCCCAGACCCCGAGCGCTGCGGCGACTGGCGCCCGCCCGCCGATGGGCCGGGCCGCAGCCCCATCACCGACCTCACCCTGGCCCCCGACGGCGCCCTGTGGGCCGCCAACAACGCCGGCCTGCACCGGCTCGACCCGGCCACTTGCACCGGCCGCACCTGGCGCTGGCCCGCGCCGCCGGGGATCTGAGCGGGCGCCCTGGGCGTGCGCAACCCGGTGGGGATGCGCCGTCCCTGGGTACTTGCGCACGGTCTGGGCCCGGAAAGCGTGCGCAACCCGGTGGGGATGCGCCGCCCCGGTCCGGGCGAGCCGCGCGGACCTACCTCCCCCGCACGAACAGCTTGTTCCCGTTGTCGATCACGTTGAGCTTGCCATCGCCGCGCGCGGCGCGCTCGTCGATCCATGCTTGCGGATCGGCCACGGGGACGAACCCCGCCTCGGCCAGCACCTCGGGGGGCAGCTGGCTGTGGACGTGGATGCGCAGGCGGTCGTGCTTGAAGTTGCGCAGCACGCGCCAGGTCTTCCAGAGGTAGAGCTTGAAGTTGGCGTCGATCCAGGCGAGGCATTCGTCCAGGGGTTTCTCGCGCAGCGCGATGAGGTTGTCCCAGAACAGCACGCGCGAGCCCTTGGAGGTGGCCAGGCCGCGCACGTCCGGCGGGAGATCGGGCCGGCCCTCGCAGGGGGCCACCACCAGCACCTCGCCGCCGGGCTCGACCGCGCCCAGCATGGCCATGTCGAAGCAGTTCTGCACGCCGTACATGGCCTGGCTGGCGGGGGGGCCCCCAGGGGAGATGACCACGTAGCGGGCGCGCTGCACCTCGAACTGGGCCTGGGTGTCGGCCTGGACGATGGCTTCGGCGCACAGTTGGTCGGGGTCGCCGGCGGCCACCCAGTAGACCGAGGCCTTGTCGGAGATCATGTCCAGGCCGAAGGTGGCGGCCTGCTCCTGGATCAGGGCGCCGTCCGGAAGCAGGCGCAGGCGCTCGACCATGCGCCGCACGTCGCGGCCGTCCTCGGCGAAGGGGTTCTGCTGGCGCGCGGGATCGGTGTGCCAGGGGTTGCGGCCGGGCCCCGAGTCCGAGGAGAGCGAGCGCTTGTGGTTGGCGGCCACGGTGGCGCGGGCGGAGATGCCGGGCACCACCTGCTTGTCGATGACCGAGTAGCCGTTCATGTAGTGGTGCTTGGACTCATGGCCGTAGACCCGCAGCTCGGCCGCCAGGTAGGCGGGCTCGACGAACACGGGCGTGCCCAGTGGGCTCTCGCCCACGCGGACCAGGGCGGGGTGGTCGCAGGAGTGGGCCACGTAGTCCACGGCCAGTCCGGCGCCCGCGGCGTGCTGCTGCACCCAGGCGCCGATGCGCTTGGCGTAGACCTCGGGCTCGTGGGTGCCGGTGGCGCAGATGAAGGTGACCTTCGCGGGAGCGGCGGCGGCCAGCTCCTCGCACAGCACCTGGATGATGGCCTCCTGCAGGCCGGCCCGGAACTCGTCGGAGACCACCACGGCCACGCTGCGGCCGGCGGCCATCTCCCTGAGGGGCGGGCGGCCCACGGGGGCGGCCAGGGCGCCGCGCAGGGCGGTGAGGATCCTGGCGGGGTCCATGGCGGGCATGGCCCGCGGCCGGATGGGTTCGCCCGCCAGGAAGTCGGAGGGGATGTCCAGCGCGAGCTTGCCGCTGCCATACGTGAGGGTGACGGGGGTGGTGGTCATGGGTTGCTCCTCTGGTGGACCTGTATCCGGGCGCCCGGGCGCGGCGCACCGATCACGGTCAGTGCGGGGTGGCGCGGGTCCGACCGGCCCAAGCCGGCTCCGTGGCCAAACACCGGGAGAGTCAGCGCGTCGCGCCCGTCGGGTGAGGCGCGCCCAGGATGAAGCTCGGGTGGCCGATCAGGGCGAGGCATGCGTCCACCGCGTCGGGGTCGTAGCGGAGGCCACGTCCGCCGGAGATCTCGTCCCGTGCACGATCGAGGCCGAGGGGGGGGCGCCAGGGGCGGTGGGCGACCATGGCCTCGACCACGTCGGCAACGGCGACGATGCGCGCCTCGAGCAGGATGGCGTCACCCCGCAGCCCCGCGGGGTAGCCGCTGCCGTCGAGACGCTCATGGTGCTGCAAGGCCACCTCGGCCGCAGGCCATGGGAGGTCCAGCCTGGAGAGCAGATGGTGCCCCACCTCCGGGTGCGAGCGCACGAGGTCGCGCTCCTGCGCGGTGAGGGCACGGGGCTTGAACAGGATCTCGCCGGAAACCGCGGCCTTGCCCAGGTCGTGGATGATCGCGGCGACCCCGAGGCCGTGGAGCCGCGCTTGGTCGAGGCCCAGCTCCGCGCCGATGGCGGTGGCCAGATCGGCCACGCGCTGCTCGTGACCCGCGGTGAAAGGATCCCTCATGGCCAGGATCTCGTTGAGCACCTCGATGACGCGCTCCATGGGTCGTTCCTTCCTGGATCCTGGGCTTGGCTTTGGTCGGAGATTCCATGGTGTATCACCCCTGGGGCAGGGGGCCTGCTCCACTGCGCAGGGCGGCCAGGAGCGCCGGAGTGCCCGCGCCCAGCAGGACCAGCCCCGAGAGGGCCGTGCGGCGGAAGAAAAACGCCTCTTCCGACCCGCGCAGCCAATGACCCCAGGCCAACCCCACCAGCCCGTAGGCCAGCCAGGGAAAGAGAGGGAAGGACACCAGATCGCCCGCGCCCCAGAGGCTGCGCAGCACCGCGTCCACCGGGCCCAGGCCCGCGGTGAGCCCCCAGAGGTGCGGCGCGGCGGCCGCGACGGCGAGCAGCAGCATGGCCCAGGGTCGCAAGGAAGCTCGGACGACCGCCAGCAGCGCGAGGGCCGGCCCGGCGAACACCAGGATGTCCACGATCCAGGTGAGGTTCCAGGGGGTGTAGGGCCCGAGCTCCGTGGGGCTGACCAGCCCGAGCCGCAGCCCGATGAGGGCGGGCAGGGCGCCGCGCACCACGTTGAGCGTGAGGCCGAGGGCCAGCAGGCCGGCGCCACGGCGCAGGGCCGCCAGCGGCGCCGCGCGGCGGGACCAGGCCAGGGAGGCGCCCATGAGGAACACGAAGACCGGGGCTGCGGGCGCGGAGCCGAAGAACTCGATCACCGACCCCACCGGGCCGGCGCGGGTGGCCGCGCTGCCCCACTCCTCCAGGACGTGCACCGCGATCATGAAGGCCACGGCCAGGCCCCGGGCGAGGTCCAGGGCCGGCACGCGGGCGACAGGGGCACGAGCGGTCACGGCGGCGACCTCAGCGCGGTGGGCTCACCCTCCGAGGCAGGACTTCCCGAGCCAGGCCAGCAGCGCCATGCCCAGCAGGCCGAGCAGGGCCAGGGCCACCCGCTCAGCGAGCTGCATGGAGTTGCCTTCCTCCGGCGGCTCATCGTCGGTGGCAGGGGAGTCTTGGGGCGGGGCTGCGTCCTCGGGCGCGGGCTCGGGGTCGGCGGCGGGCTCGGGGGCGGCGGCGGGCTCGGGGT
>JBDRKM010000200.1:0-22853 GCA_043814015.1 Pseudomonadota bacterium | reverse complement strand
GCCCGCGCCGCCACCGCCCAGGCCATCGCGGGCGCCCGCGCCGCCCGCGGCGTGCATGGAGGAGGTCTGCGCGGCCGCGGAGCCCCTGTCCGCGCCTGCTCCGCGCAGCGCCTCCATCTTCGCCAGGAGCGCGCGCAAGCGCGGTGAGGCCAAGTCCGAGGCCGCCAACCGCCACATGGACATGCCGGAACCAGAGCTCGAGTGCGACATCGATACCGCGTTCTTCCAGGTCGCGGCCCAGGACGGCGCGCCCCCCCCGGAGCAGCCGCCCGGCCTGGCCGCGGCCGACTCCCTCCTGGCCTACGACGCCCTGTGGATGCCCGGCCCGGAAGACCACCGCCGCGGGCGCCTGCGCTCCGTCGCCCCCGAGTTGCGCGAGCGCGCCGACCTGCCCCCCTCCCTGCGCGAGCGCCTCCCCACCACGGCCAACCTCCAGCGCCACCTGACCTCTCTCCTGGGTACGGTCCAGCGCCTCGCCCTGCCCGCGGGACACCTGCCCCCTCGCCGCGGCGCCTTCGACCACGCCTGGCGCTCCGACCACCCTGTCGACGTCCCCGGTGACGGCCGCTTCCACTCCGTGGCCGTCTTCAGCGCCTCGCTGCCCGCGCGCATGCGCTACATCACGGTGCCCCGCGAGGCGCGGGAGGTGTTCCGGGCCCTGCGCCTCGACAACACCCTGCCCACCCCCTTGCTGGAGGGGCCGGTGGAGGTGGATCTGGGCCACGAGCGGCTGCCCACGGCCCGCCTGCCCCAGGTCTCGGCCGGGGGCCACTGCGATCTGGGCCTGGGCGTCGAAGAAGGTCTCAAGCTCGCGCGCAACACCCGCTTCTCCGAGCAGAGCCGCGGCATGGTCTCCCGCCACCTGGAGCTGCAACACGAGATCGAGATCGAGCTGCGCAGCCTGTTGCCGCACGTGGCGGAGCTCGAGGTGCGCGAACGCCTGCCCATGGCTCGCGAGGGAGACGAGGAGATCAAAGTGGCCGAGGGCCGTGTCGATCCCCCCTGGGAGGCCTGGGAGCCAGAGGATTCTCTCCTCCGGGGCGGCCGCCGCTGGCAGCTCAGCCTGCCGGCTGGCGAGGTCCGCCGGCTGCGTGCCGCCTACACCATCTCCATCTCCGCCAAGCACGAGCTGGTCGGCGGCAACCGGCGGGAGGGCTGATCCATGGCACCCACCCCCTTCGCGACTTTCGAAGCCCCAGTGGTCGAGGTCCTGCTCTACGAGGACCGCGCGCTCGTCACCCGCCGCGGCCGCATCGCGCTGGCCGCCGGCACCCACCGGCTGCGCGTTGAGCCGGTCAGCCCGGTGCTGTCGGATCGCAGCCTGCGGGCCGCGGTGCTCGCCGGAGATGATCTGCTCCCTTGCGTGCCCGATCTGCGCGCGCGGCGCGAGCGCCTGGCCCGCGAGGCCGAGCTGCCCGAGGGTCTCCGAGCTCTGTGTGTGGAGGAACGCGAGCTCGCCGCGGTCGTCTGGCGGCACCAGCAGCGCCTGGCCCTGCGCCAGGCCGATCTTCAGGATCTGCAGCGCCAGCGCACCCAGCGCATCGCCGACGCCGTGACCGACACCGCCTGGGCGGCCCTGCGCCCCGACGCCACCGCCGCGGACCTCGCCGCCCTGGGCGCCCGCGAGCGCGACCTCCAGGTGGATCTGCTCGAGATCGGCTGGGCCATCGCCGAGGCCAACGAGAGCCTCTCACACCTGCGCCAGCGCATCGCGAGCGCCCAGCGTCCGCTGCAGCGTCTCGCCGCGTGGATCGAGATCGACCTCACCCTCGAGCGCGCCGGCGAGGTGCTCCTGGAGATCGCCTACCTCGTCCCCGGCGCCTGCTGGCGCCCGCGCTACCAGGCCACCCTGCGCTCGGCTCCCTCCCCCACCCTCGCCATGGAGGCCCAGGCCGCCGTCTGGCAGCACACCGGCGAAGACTGGCGCGATGTGGGCCTGGCGTTCTCCACCCAGCGCCCCTCGCTGGGCAGCGAGCCGCCCGAGCTCGCCGAGGACCTCCTCAAGGTGCGCCCGAAGAGCGAGGCCGTGGTGGTGGAGACCCGCGAGCAGGTCGTCCAGGACACCGGCCTGGGCGGCGGCGGGCCGCGCCAGGTGGAGGATGAGCTCCCCGGCGTGGACGACGGCGGCGAGGCCGTGGAGCTCCGCGCCGAAGGCTCCTGCACCGTGCTCGCCGACGGCCAGCCGCACCGCGTCGCCCTGGGCGCCTTCGAAGCCCCCGCCACCCTCGATCGCTTCGTCGCCGCCGAGCTCTGCGCCGCGGCCATCCAGCGCTGCGCCAGCCACAACGCGGGCGAGCGGCCGCTCCTGGCGGGCCCGGTGGATCTGATCGCCCGCTCCGGCCGCGTAGGCCGCGGCCAGATCGGCTTCATCGCCCCCGGCGAACGCCTCGAGCTGGGGTTCGGCCCCGATCCCGCGGTGCGCGTGTTCCGCCACGACGAGCGCACCGAGAAGGAGCCCAGCCCCCTGTCACGGTGGCGCGCCACCGAGCACAAGGTCAAGGTCCGCCTCTCCAACCTGGGCGCCGAGCCCCGTCGGCTCACGGTCCACGAGCGCGTGCCCGTCTCCGAGCTGTCCCAGGTCGAGATCGAGGTCGACCCCGAGCACACCACCGGCGCCCAGCGCCCGAATGAGGACGGCCTGCTCTCCTGGGAGATCGAGCTGCCCGGCGACGGCAGCGCCACGGTCGAGCTGGCCTGGTCCATGAAGCGCCGCAGCGACGTGGTGGAGCGCTAGGCCGCTCCCCCCACCTCACCGACCGCTCGCGGCCCACCTGCGACCGCTGGCCGGGACACCAGGAACGTGCCCTCAGGGCTGGGGGTACGGTCAGGTGCGAGGTGACCATGCGACCCGACCCGATGCGCACGCCCCCTGCCCTGCCCCCCGCGCGGCCCGGCCGCCCTGAGCCCCGGCGCGCCCTGCTGGTGCTGCCCTTCTACCCCAAGGACCCGCTCGGCTCCGCCGGCAAGCACGTGCTCACCCCGGCCACCACCTTTCCCAGCCTCGCGGGCGCCACCCCCGCCGACTGGGAGGTCTCCATGTGGGACGAGAACCTGCTGCAGGGCCCACTCCCCACGGCCGAGGTGCCCCAGGTGGTGGGCATCACCGTGCACCTCACGTTTGCGCGCCGCGCCATCGCCCTGGCCCGCTGGTTCCGGGCCCGGGGCTCCCTGGTGGTCATGGGCGGCCTGCACGTCGAGGCCTGCCCCGAGGAGCTGGCGCCCCACGCGGACGCGCTCTCCTTCGGCGACGGCGTGCACACCTGGCCCGCCATCCTGCGCGACGCCGCCGCCGGGCGGCTGCAGCCCCGCTACCACGCGGCCTACCGGGGCTTCGCCGACGATCCCTCCCCCGACCGCTCCATCCTGCCACCCGGCGCCTACCTGACCCCCACCAGCCTCATCGCCACCCGCGGCTGCCACAACCGCTGCGGCTTCTGCTACCTGTCCACCGGCCGCCTGAAGATGCCCCGGGAACAGCGCCCCGTGGAGGCCGTGGCCCGGGAGCTGGCCGAGAGCGGCTCACCCTACGCGGTCTTCATCGACAACAACCTGGGCTCGGATCCGGGCTACCTGGCCGCGCTCTGTGCCGCCATCGCACCCCTCGGCTGCATCTGGAGCGCGGCGGTCAGCCTGGACGTGACCGACCGACCGGACGTGGTGCGCGCCATGGCCCGCGCCGGCTGCACCGGCGTGTTCATCGGCTTCGAGAGCCTGACCGACGCCAACCTCGAGGGCGCCGGCAAGCGCTGCCCTGCGGCCGCCGACTACGCCCGGCGCGTGGCGATCTTCCAGGAGCATGGCATCCAGGTGAACGCCAGCTTCGTGCTGGGCTTCGACCACGACGGGCCCGACGTGTTCCGGCAGGTGCTCGCATGGATCGAAGCGCACCGCATCGCCTGCGCCACCTACCACATCCTCACCCCCTACCCCGGCACCCCCCTGTTCCGGCAGCTCGAGCGCGAGGGCCGCCTGCTGCACCGCGACTGGGAGCGCTACGACACGGCCCACTGCGTGTTCCGCCCCGCCCGCATGAGCCCGGCGGAGCTGGAGGCCGGCTACGCCTGGCTCTACCGCCAGACCTTCACCGCCGGCTCCATCTGGCGCCGCCGCCCGGCCGACCCGGCGGCCGTCCCCGCCTACCTGGCCATGACCGCGCTCTACAAGAAGACCAACCCGCTGTGGGCACGCCTGATCCGCCTGTCCCAGGTCCAGCGCGCCTGGGCCCCCCTGGTGGAGGCCTCACGGCGCAGGCACCTGAAGTCTCGGAAGACTCTACTGGAAGACACACCAAGTCTATCACTCGTGCAGGCAGCGCAGTGCGAACTATAGAGGATTGGCCACCACAGTTTTCCTACAAACCATCCATGAACCTGTTCCGGCCTTCTGCTTCAAAATCAGGGGTATGGCCGACCTCCAGACGCAACACGTTTCCGCCCTGCTCATAGTTGATCGCAGCGACATTCACTACCAAGTAGTCACTACCTTGCTTGACGCGGTACTGGATGGAATAGAAATCGGCAGCTTGAGTATTCGGAGAAAGCCGCCCCGTCCATTGGTCTACACACGTCACGCCGCGCGCGGAGGCGTCGCAAGCCGTGAGTCCTCTGGTTCCGTACTTCTCACGGAAGGCCGCGATGGCTTGCACCAGTGTCATTCCAGGTGGAATCGGGCGAGACAGAAAGACAGCCCCAACCATGGCACCACCCTGGGCCCCGAGGTCATCTTCGAAGACGACACCGCGGAGGTAGTAGCCGTTCACTGCTCTCCCATACCGAACCGCGACCGCGTTGCCCGATCCCGCGAAGAGGTTGGAACTCTCCCACATACAGTCGCTTTCACTGACGCTGAACAACCCACCTTCGACCTGGACTGGCCCATCGTAGACATGCTGCTTGCAAAAAGCCTCGACCCAACCAGCATTCTTGGGAATGTGTCGTGTAAAAATCCACGCCGGCACGGGCATATCCCTCTCGGGCACCACAAAGGAATCGAGAGGGTTCCCTGACACCGAGGGGAGGAATGTAAGGAGGAGGAGGAGGAAAAGCTGATATGGCACAGATGCATCCGTATGTCAGGCGCACGCAGGTAGATCCAGGAGACGCTTGGTAGTTGACATATCAGTTTTGCTGCGGCCAGGCAATTCATGAGTTGAGCTGGAGTGGCGCCGAAGAGGGGGGCCTATGCTCCTCGACGTCAGGAGGTAGACAACCGCAGGTACCCAGAGACCGCCCCATCAGCCCGCCTCCCGGAGCCTTTGGAACGGACAATCTGGCTATATGGGAGCGGGATTTCGGGCGCAAGAGCCTATCGAGGCAGCTCCCACACCCGCCGAAGCCTGCGCGCCTCCTGCCGCGAGACCGGGACCTCGAAGCCGCCCTCCAGGAAGGCGACGTACCCCCCGGAGGGGGTGGGTTCGAGCCGCTCGATGCGCTCCAGGTCCACCAGGGCCTGGCGATGCACGCGGCGGTAGCGCTCGGGCGGCAGCCGGCGCTCCAGATCGCTCAGGCGGAAGTCGGTGACGTAGCGCGCGCCCCGGGCGAAGAGCAGGCAGGAGGCGCCCTCCAGCACGGCGTGGGAGAGGTCGCCGGGGCGCAGCAGCACCAGGCCACGCCGGGTGGGCACCACGAGGCGCTCGGGGGGGGACCCCTCCCCCTCCGGCAGGCCCTCGTCGAGCCTGCGGCGCACACGCTCCAGCGCTTGTGCCAGCCGCTCGGGCGCGATGGGCTTGAGCAGGTAGTCGACCGCGTCGCGCTCGAAGGCTTCCACGGCATGCTCGGCGTAGGCCGTGGTGAAGACCACCGCCGGGCCGCCGGGCTCCATCAGGGCCAGGGCCTCCAGGCCAGAGAGGCGCGGCATGCGGATGTCGAGCAGCACGAGATCCACCTCGTGCTGCTTCAGGCGCTCCAGCAGCTCCACCCCGTCCTCGGCCTCGGCCACCACCTCGACCCCGCCGGCCTCCTCCAGCAGGCGCCGCAGGCGACGGCGGGCGACGCTCTCGTCCTCGGCGATCAGCACGCGCAGGTCGGTCATGTCGGCAGATCCTCCGCAGGCCCGCCCCGTGGCAGGTCCAGGCGCACCTCGGTGCAGGCCATCCCCACCACCTCACAGGCGCCGATGTCCAGCCCAGCCTCTGGGCCATAGGCCAGCGCCAAACGTCGCCGTACCGTGTCGAGCCCCTGCCCGCCTGCGCGCGGGCCGGTCCATGGACCCGGGTTGCGCAAGCGGATCCGCACCCGCTCGCCCACGACCGGCTGTACCTCCAGCGCCACCTCACCGCGGTGACCAGCGCCCGGACCGTGCTTCATGGCGTTCTCGGCCAGCGGCAGCAGGATGAGCGGGGGAACGGGGACCTCCTCGAGGCCGGGCGCCACCTCCCAGGCGATGGAGAACCGCGCGGGATCCCGCAGGTGGTGCAGGGCCAGCAGATCGCGCGCGAGGTCCAGCTCCGCCGCCAGGGGCCAGGTGGCGGCCTGGGCCCCCTGCAGCACCTTGCGCAGCAGCGCCGAGAGCCTGAGGATGGAGCGCTCGGCCAGCGCGCCGTCCTCGCGGCAGATCTCGGCCAGGGCGTTGAGCGTGTTGAACAGGAAGTGGGGATCGAGGTGGGCCCGCATGGCCAGCAGCTGGGTGCGCTCGGCTTCGCGGGCCAGGGCCTCGGCCCGCGCCCGCTCGTGGAACAGGCCAGCCTCGAGATCCATGTCCCGCGCGAGCCCCCAGCCGCCGACCCAGAAGAGGGCCGCGGAGACGAACAGGTTGATGCCCGCGGTGAGGAAGGTCTCGCCGAGCCCGAAGGCCTCGGGCAGCAGCCAGCCGATCACGGCGGGCAGGCCCCCGATCCCGCCGTAGAGGAGCAGCATGAGGGGCAGCAAGCGCCGATCCCGGGCCCGGGCCACCAGCGAGCGCCAGGCGAAGGGGGCCAGCACCACGAACAGCGCGCACATGAGCAGCGCGAGCCACACCGCCTGCCCGTTGTGGGAGAACCGGACCTGGGCCGCCACGAGCGGTGCGGAGACGAGCAGGATGGGGATGGCCCGTCGGGGCGCCGCCAGGGCGCGCAGCGTCTCCAGGAACAGGGCCAGGCCGCGGGGCCCCGGGGGCGCGACGCGCGACAAAGGAGCCTACGCCCCCTCGATCTCCCGCACTGCCTCGGCCGGATCGATGTCGGAGTACAGCACCTTCATGATGCCGGGCAGGTAGCGGTCCAGGGTGACCACGGCGGTGTACGACATGTTCTTGAGGAAGACGGGGCCGAGATCGAGGCCCTCGACATCGCAGCTCACCTTGTAGCGCATCTCGCCGTCCTCGAGGTCGAGCTCGAAGTTCCCCACCACCATGCCGTAGTTGGCGCGGGTGAAGAACTCGGCCAGCGCGACCCGCCGCTCTGGCGGTGCGTTGACCGGGGCACGGCTGTAGAACATGAGCTGCTGCTCCGCCGGGCGGGCCTGGAACCAGCAGTCGTAGTTGCCGTTGCGCCCCGCATAGCGGCTGCGCACCATCGGGAGCTCCTCGATGCGCTCGTGGGGCCACTGGTCCGTCTCGAAGAAAGCCACGCAGGCATCGATGATGGCGCTCATGCGGTCACTCCAGGCCAGAGACCTGGCGAGCATATCCCGGCAGGAGGCCAGGTGGCGACGCAGGAGGTGCCATGAATGTGGGTTCGTGGTGGGTTGGACCCTGGCGTGCTAGGCTCCCCGCCCCCCGCGCCGAGCAACGAGGCCCCGCGCGCCCCCCACCGTTCCTCAGAGGAGAACTCGATGACCGCCAACCCGAAGGCCATCTTCAAGACCAGCATGGGCTCCTTCACCGTCGAGCTGTTCGCCGACAAGGCCCCCGTCACCGTCGCGAACTTCGTGGGCCTGGCCGACGGCACCAAGGCCTGGACGGACCCCAAGACCCGCCAGCAGGTCCTGCGTCCGTTCTACGATGGGCTGACCTTCCACCGCGTCATCGACGCCTTCATGATCCAGGGCGGTTGCCCGTTGGGCACCGGCACGGGCGGCCCGGGTTTCCGCTTCCAGGACGAATTCCACCCCTCCCTGCGCCACACCGGCCCTGGCATCCTCTCCATGGCCAACGCCGGCCCCGGCACCAACGGCTCCCAGTTCTTCGTCACCCTGGTCGCCACTCCCTGGCTCGATCAGCGCCACTCCGTCTTCGGCAAGGTAGTCGAGGGCCTGGACGTGGTCCAGAAGATCGGCAAGGTCCGCACCGCCCCCGGAGACCGTCCCGTCACGCCCGTGATCGTGGAGAAGGTGACCATCCAGGAAGGATAGGCGCCGCCCACGCCAGCAGCCGGGCGCAGAACGCCTCCGGCTGCTCCTCGTGGAGGTTGTGCCCCGCACCCTCGACGCGCTCGAGGGCGGTCGGGCCGCCGAGCTCGGACACCAGCCGCTCGCCGAGGGCGACCGGGCGCACCGCGTCGGCCAAGCCCCAGAACACGACACAGGGCTGCGGGACGGCGCGCACGAGGGCGGTGTCCGGGACCGCGCTCAGGGCGGCCAGGCCGGTGCGCTGAGCGGCGATCCAGCCGCCGGGAGCGTCGAGGTGGCCGAGCAATGTGAGCGCCCGCTGGCGCGGGTCCTCTCCTGGGGGCACGCTGGAGGCGCGCCGCAGGAGCCCGCCCACCGCCGCGCGCCCCGGCGGGCTCGCGAACAGGTGGCGGAAGAGGTTGGGGAAGCGCGCCGCGGCCCTGAGTCCCGGTGGAGCTGGCTGCGGGTAGACGAAGGGCGACACGAGCCCGAGGCCGGTCACCCGCGTGGGCGCAGCCGCGGCCGCGAACAGGGCCACGGCGCCACCGAGGGAGTGCCCCACCAGCACCGCCCGCTCCGTCTCGAGCTGGTCGAGCAGCCCGGGCAGGAGGGCGGCCATCTCCGCAGGCGCCGCCGGGAATCCATCCTCCATGCTGGAATAGCCGTGCCCAGGCAGATCCACTGCCGCCACGCCGCCCCGCCACGGCCAGCAGCGGCAGGCAGCGGGCCCAGGCCCCGGTGTGGGCCAGGTACCCGTGCAGCAGCAGGAAGCGCACCGGCCCATCACCCGCCCGCACCACGTGCAGGCGCACTCCCTCGACCACGTGATCGCCCCCCGGAGCCGGCGCCCGCTCCAGCCGCCGCCGCCGGACCCGGGCCATCACCCCTTCCGGCCGTGGGCGCGCCGAAGCTCCTGGAGGCGGTCGTAGCGGACGGGCAGCGGCTCCCCCTGGGGGATGACGTCGATGTTCTCGCGCCGGAACGCCGGATCCTGCATGCGGCACTCGGGGAAGCGGACGCCCCACTCAGGGCTGGCGCGCATGGCCCGCCACAGCTCCAGCATCGGCCGCTCGCGCACGCTGCCGAAGGAGATGGGGGTGAAGTCGCAGGGGGTCAGCTCGCCGTCGGCGGTGAGGTAGGCCTGGTAGAACCCGGCGAAGCAGCCACAGCCCTCGCTGGAGTTGACCCAGGACTGGCCCATGATGCCCGGGCCGTAGGGCAGCCCGTTGTAGGAGGAGACCATGTCGCGCAGGCGCGCCCGGTCGCCGGGGGAGAGCACCATGCGGGTGTCGTGCAGCAGGGCGCCCGTGGGCACGGCGTCGAACAGGAAGAGCTGGTGGACCCCGACGTCCTCGGCCAGGCGGGTGAGGCGTTGGAAACCACCATCCAGCAGATCGGGCCGGCTCATGTAGGAGGAGATGCCCGCCAGCATGCCGGCTTCACGCACATAGCGTGCCGCCTGCACGGCCTGGTCGAAGGCGCCCTCGGTGGAGCGACGCGCGTCGTGCTCGCTGCGCTCGGGAGAGTCGATGCTCACGAGCACCGAGAACATGCCCGCGGAGTACAATTCGTCGGCGTAGGTGCGGTCGATGCGGGAGCCGTTGGTGAACATCACCGCGATGGCCTTTGACGGGGGAACCCTGGCCACCAGATCGAGCAGGCGCGGGTTGAGCGTGGGTTCGCCCCCGGAGAACACCACCGAGGCGCCCCCCAGCTCCACGAACTGATCGATGACGTCGCAGAGCTCCTCGTAGGAGAGGCAGGGAGTACCCCGGCGCATGTTGCGCTCGGCCGAGCAGTGCCGGCAGCGCATGTTGCAGGCGGCCGTGGCCATCAGCACCAGGGAGATGGGCCTCGCCTCCCGCCTGAGCACCCGGTAGCGCGCCGCGGTGCGCATGATGCGCATGAACGGGAGCGACTCCAGGGGCGGCTGGGTGAGGTCGTAGACCACCATGCCGTTGACCAGCGCCAGGGGCTTGAGTGGCGCCAGACGACGGCGGAAGAGCCGCATGAACGGAGTGAGCCCCCGGGCGATGGGGCTCGTGTCCCGGGTGAGCCCTGCGTGGGTCACCCGAGGTAGATCCGTGCGCTCGATCTGCTGGAAGAAATCCACGGCCTCTCCACCGCTGCGAACCTCTATCAGGATGCCTCGGTGCACACACACTGGCAGCTCCGCGTCCCACCGGGCGCCCCGCGATCCGCCACATTGCCCCTTCCTGCGTGGAAACCGGGCTCACCAAGATTCCGTCAAGGCTGCCTCAGGGCCTCACGGCCTGGCGCGAAGCCGCGCTCATCGCGACGGACGGCGGTGAACCCTGCCCCAGGCCAGACGTGATACCTGGGCTGCCCCAGGAGGGTAAACCGATGCTGCACCTCGATGTCCGCACCCTGCCGTGCCCTGGCCCCGTCATCGAGCTGCGCAAGCAGCTCGAGGCTGGCGTGCGCGAGGTCGAGCTGCACGTCGCCGACGACCTGGCGCGCAGCAACGTCTCACGCTTCGCCCGCAGCCGGGGGGCCGAGCCCGAGGTGCAGCCCCACCCCGCCGGTGGCTTCCTGGTGACCGTCCGCGTCCCCGCCGGTGCCGACGCCTCCAGCGCGCCCGATGGCGGCGATCCCGAGGATCTCTGCGCCATCCCGGAGCCCACCGCGCCGCACGGCCCGCGCATCGTGCAGGTCACGTCCGACTCCATGGGCCACGGCGATCCCGCCCTCGGCGCCCTCCTCTTGCGCGGCTACCTCAAGACCCTGCGCGACGTGCAGCCCCTCCCCGACATGCTGGTCTTCTACAACGCAGGCGCGCGCCTGTGCTGCGAAGGCTCCACCTCCCTGGAGGATCTGCGGGCGCTGGCGGCGGAGGGGGTCGGGGTCCTCGCCTGCGGCACCTGCCTCAACTTCTACGGGCTGGCCGACAAGCTCGCCGTCGGCCGGGTCACGGACATGCTGGAGATCGCCACCACCCTCGCCACCGCGGGCCACGTCCAGCGGCCATGAACAAGGGCGCCTACCTCGACAACGCCGCCACCTCCTTCCCCAAGGCGCCGGGGGTGCCCGAGGTGGTGGCGCAATTCCTGCGCACTTCCGCCGGCAACCCGGGCCGCGGGGGGCACCGCCTCACGGTGGCCGCCACCCGCGTGGTCGAGCGGGCGCGCTGGGCCGTGGCCACCCTCCTGGGCGGCGACCCGGAGCGCACCCTGCTGGGGCCAGGCTGCACCTACGCCCTCAACACCCTCCTCTTCGGCCTGCTGGGTCCCGGCGATCGCGTGATCTGCTCGGCGCTGGAGCACAACGCCGTCATGCGCCCCCTGCGCGCCCTCGAAGCGCAACGCGGGGTGTGCATCCGGGTCCTGGAGGGCGAGGGTCCGGCCGCCCTGCCCACCGTGGCAGCGCTGCGCCGCGCCATCGCCGAGGCCCCTACCCGCCTCGTGGTCCTCACCCACGCCTCCAACGTCAGCGGCGCCGTGCTGCCCATCGCCGCGCTCACGGCCGCGGCCGCCCCGGTGCCCGTGGTGGTGGACGCCGCCCAGAGCGCCGGCAGCGTGCCGCTGGACTTCGCCGCCACCGGCGCCGCCGCCCTGTGTTGCTCGGGTCACAAGGGGCTGCTGGGGCCCACCGGCGTCGGCGTCACGCTGCTCGCACCGGGCTTCACGCCCCCGCCCCTCGTCCTCGGCGGCACCGGCTCCCGCTCGGAGAGCGAGCTGATGCCCGAGGCCCTGCCCGATCTGCTGGAGGCCGGCACCCCCAACACCGCCGGCCTCGCTGGGCTGGCGGTGGCGTGCGCCTGGCTGGCGGATCGCGGTGTCGCCGCGGTCCACGCCCACGACCTCGCCCTGGCCCGCCACGCCGCCGAAGGGCTGGCCGCACTGCCCGGGGTGGAGGTCATCGGCGGACCGCTGACAGAGGCCCACACCGGCGCCCTCTCCTTCCGCGTCCGCGGGGTGGACAACGGCGAGCTGGCCCTGTGGCTCGACCGCGAGGCGGGCCTGCAGCTCCGGGCCGGCCTGCACTGCGCCCCCGCCGCCCACCGGCGCCTCGGCACCTTCCCCGACGGCACCCTGCGCGCCGCCTTCGGCCCGTTCAACACCCTCGAACACGCGGATGCGCTGGTGGGGGCGGTGGGGCGGTATCCAGAGGAGCCGCACCCGGCGTAGGCGTGTACATTGCCCGGCCTCGCCCTGCTGACGGCTGGCGGCCGACGGCTGACAGCTTCTCCTGGAGCCCCCATGTCCCCCAAGCGCGACATCCTCCTCGTCTTCGGTACCGTCCAGAAGGTCATGGCCGCCGAGCGCGCCGCGGCCGCCCAGCACCTCGATGTGGACGTGATCCCCGCCCCGCGCGCGGTCTCCTCCGAGTGCGGCATGGTGCTGGAGGCCCGCCAGGATCAGGGCCGCGAGCTGCTGCTGGCGCTCTCGGCGGTGGAGTTGGCCCCCATGTCCGTCTGGCACAAGCGCTCCGACACCTGGCTGCCCACCTCGCTGGAGGCGTCCGCGGCGGGCAGCAAGGTCTCCCTCACGGTGGGCTCGGCCTATGGCGGCTGCGGCGCCAAGCTCTCCAAGGGCCTGCTCTCCGCCATCCTCTGCGGCCTGCCCCGGCTGGAAAGCCCCGATCTGCTCGTGGGCATCGAGACCGCCGACGACGCGGGGGTGGTGCGCATCACCCCGGAGATCGGGCTGATCCACACGGTGGATTTCTTCCCCCCGCTGGTGGACGACCCCTACAGCTTCGGCCGCATCGCGGCGGTCAACGCGCTGTCCGACGTCTACGCCATGGGGGGCGAGCCGCTGGCCGGCATGAACCTGGTGAGCTTCCCCCTGGCGCAGCTGGGCAAGGCCGCTCTCAAGGAGATCCTGCGCGGCGGGCTCTCGGCCCTGGAGGAGGCCGGCGCCGTGCTGGCCGGTGGGCACACCATCGAGGGCAACGAGCTGCTCTATGGCATGGCCGTCACCGGCAAGGTCCACCCCGACCACATCTGGCGCAACGGCGGGGCCCGGCCGGGCGACGCCCTGGTCCTGACCAAGCCGCTGGGCACGGGCCTCATCACCACCGCGGCCAAGGCCGAGCTCTGCGATCCGGGCCACCTCGCCATGGCCATCCGCTGGATGGCCACCCTGAACCGCCGCGCCGCCGACGCCGCCCGCCCGCTGCAACCCCACGCCGCCACCGACGTGACCGGCTTCGCCCTCGCCGGGCACGCCGCCGAGCTGGCCCAGGCCTCGGGCGTGGCCGTGCACCTCGATGCGCGCGCCCTGCCCCTGCTGCCCGGCGCGCTGGACGCCGCCGAGGCGGGCCTGGTCCCCCTGGGCACCGCGAAGAACCGCGCCAGCCTGGAGGGCACCCTGCAGGTGGCCGAGGGCCTGGACGAGCTGTTGGTGGATATCGTGCTCGATCCCCAGACCTCGGGCGGTCTCCTGTTGGCGCTGCCCCCCATGAAGGCCGCCATCCTGGTCCGCCAGCTCCCGTCGGCCGCCATCGTGGGCTACGTCTCGGAGGGCCCCGCGGGGGCCGTGCTGCTGGCTTAGGCCCCTTCGGCTATCCTCCCTGGCATGGCCCTCCTTCGCTCCCGCCTGCTCGCCGCCATGCTCGCCGCGCTGGCGCTGCCGTTGTTCGCGGTGGGCGCTGGCCTGCGGCTTGGGCGCGTGGCCGACAGCGACATGGAGCCCTCCCTGCGGCCAGGAGACTGGGTACTCTACGGCCCCGCCCCCGTGGGTTTCGGCGATGTGGTGGCGCTGGCCGATCCGCTGGATCCGGGCCGGGTCATCCTGCGGCGCGTGCTGGGCCTCCCCGGCCAGCGGGTCGTGTTCCACGGCCACCGCGTCAGGGTGGGCGAGGAGCCCGTGGAGCAGGAGCTCATGGGAGACTGGGGCGAGGAGTCCGCGCTCATGGAGGAGGACGCCTGGCTCGTGGCTTTCTCCAACCGCGCCAGCCTCCTGCGCCGCGAGCCCGTCGAGGTGCCCGCCGGGGCTCTCTTCCTGGCCGCCGACCGCCGCGACCTGGCCCTGGACTCCCGCTGGTGGGGGCCGGTGCCCCGCGCCCTCATTCGCGGCGTGGTGCTGCTGCGGCTCGGCCCCGCGGACGTCTGGCGCGCGCCCTTCGGCTCCGGGCGCCAGATCGTGCGGCCCGAGATCCCGAAGATTCCGTACACGCCGCCCGAGCGTCTGTAGCTACCCCAGCCGCGCCGGGTCCTCCTCACGCTCGAGCTGGCGCTGGGTGAAGCCGAAGCGCGCCCGAAGCGTGATGGAGCGCTCGTCCACCACCAGCTCGAGGTCCTCGACCCCCAGCTCCACCTTGAAAGGCCCAGAGGCCGGCTTCACCATGCCCTCGACCTGGTCGCGGGTGAGCAGGGTGACGGGGTTCACGCGGAAGAGCTGCTTCTCGAGCACGATCTCGAGGGCTTGACTGGCGAGCTGCAGGGCCGCGTGGTTGCCGAGGTCCACGACGGGCCGCCCGAGCTCGCCCACGATGGCGCGCCGGTTCTTGTCGTAGTGGATGTTGCCCAGCTCCAGGCTGGCCGCCACGAAGCGCTGCAGCTGGAAGGGCAGATCCAGGCCTTCCTTGACCAGGGTCGCTGTACCCTCGGCGCTGAGCTTCACCCGCGCCTCGAGCCCCACGCGCTGATCGCCGTAGCGCAGGGAGGAGCCTTCCTGGTCGATCTGGACCTTCCAGTCGCCCTCCACGTGCACCAGCTCATCGACCCGCCGGTGCACCACCTCGCGCCGCTCCTGCCACAGGGCCACCGCCCTATCCCGAGCCTGGACCAGCACTTCGGGGGGCTTGCGCTCCTCCAGCAGCCCGCGGACCCGCTGGCGTAGATCGAGCCGCGCCACGGCTCCGCGCACATCGCGCAGCAGGTGAAAGCTCCCCTGCCCCACCTTCACCGGCAGCACACCCGCGACGACCTGGTCGAACAGGTCGCGGTGGACGGTCAGGCTGATGTGCCACTCGTCGCGCTTGGGGTCGACCATGGAGGCTCCTGTTGGAGAGCTGTCAGCTATCAACTATCAGCTATCAGCTATCAGCTATCAGCCCGGCGAGTCCGGGCGCCCCGTGCAGCTGCTGACAGCTGACGGCTGACGGCTGACCGCTCTCAAAACACCTGCGACGCCGGGAAGAACCAGGCGATCTCCTGGGCTGCGGTCTCCGGGGCGTCGGAGCCGTGGACAGCGTTCTCGGTGAGGCTGTCGGCGTAGCGCCTGCGCAGGGTGCCCTCCGCGGCGTTCTGGGGGTTCGTAGCCCCCATGATGTCGCGGTTGCGCTGGATGGCGCCCTCGCCCTCGAGCACCATGACCACGCAGGGGCCCGAGGTCATGAAGTCCACCAGGCCGCCGAAGAAGGGCTTGCCCTGATGCACGGCGTAGAAGCCCTCGGCCTCACGGCGCGACAGGTGCACCATGCGCATGGCGGCCACACGCAGCCCCTCGGCCTCGAGGCGCGCCACGATGGGGCCGATCACGCCTTTGCGGACGGCGTTGGGCTTGATGATGGAGAAGGTCCTCTCGATGGTCATGTGCGCTCCCTCCTAGACGAGCCCCTGCGCCTGCAGGACCTCGAGCATACGGCGGCCCATGCCGGCCGGGCTGCGCACCACGTGCACGCCCGCGGCCTCCAGGGCCTTGAACTTGTCCTCGGCGGTGCCCTTGCCGCCAGAGATGATGGCGCCGGCGTGCCCCATGCGGCGACCCGGAGGGGCCGTGGCGCCGGCGATGAAGGCCACCACCGGCTTGGTCATGTGGGCCTGGATCCAGGCGGCGGCCTCCTCCTCGGCGGTGCCGCCGATCTCGCCGATCATGATGACCGCGTCGGTCTCCGGGTCGGCCTGGAACAGCTCGAGGGTGTCCACGAAGCGGGTGCCGACGATGGGATCGCCCCCCATGCCCACACAGGTGGACTGGCCGAGGCCGAGCTCGGTGAGCTGGCCGACGGCCTCGTAGGTGAGCGTGCCCGAGCGGGAGACCACGCCGATGCGGCCAGGGCGGTGGATGTGGCCGGGCATGATGCCGAGCTTGCAGCGGGCACCCGGGGTGATGACGCCCGGACAGTTGGGCCCGACCATGCGAGCACCGCGGCTCCTGACCATGGCCCAGACCTCCAGCATGTCGTTGACCGGGATGCCCTCGGTGATCGGCACCACCAGCGCGATGCCGGCGTCCACCGCCTCGAGGACGGCGTCGGCGGCGAAGGGGGGCGGGACGAAGATGACGCCGGCGTTGGCGCCGGTCTCGCGGACGGCCTCCGACACGGTGTCGAAGATGGGGACCCTGCCCTCGAACAGCTGCCCACCCTTGCCCGGGGTGACCCCGGCCACGAGGTGGGTGCCGTACTCCAGCATCTGGCGGCAGTGGAAGCTCCCGGCCCCGCCGGTGATGCCCTGGCAGAGGACGCGCGTACGCTCGTTGACGAGGATGGCCATGGCTACACCCCTTCCGCCGTGGCGGTGCCGTTGGTCAGCCGAACGATCTTGCGGGCGGCGTCCTCCATGGAGGAGGCCGTGATGACCGGCAGGCCGCTCTGCTGGATCAGCTCGCGGCCGCGCTCCACGTTGGTGCCCTCCAGCCGCACCACCAGCGGCACCTTCAGGCCCGCGTCCTGCACGGCGGCCAGCACGCCCTCGGCGATGAGGTCGCACTTCATGATGCCCCCGAAGATGTTGATCAGGATGCCCTTGACGTTCGGGTCGCGGGTGATGATCTCGAAGCCCGCCTTGACGTTCTCGCGGGTGGCGCTGCCGCCCACGTCGAGGAAGTTGGCCGGTTCGCCGCCCTCGAGCTTGATGATGTCCATGGTGGCCATGGCCAGCCCGGCGCCGTTGACCATGCAGCCGATGGTGCCGTCGAGCTTGATGTAGTTGAGATCCCAGCGGGAGGCCTCGAGCTCGGCGTCGTCCTCCTCCGAGAGATCGCGCAGGACGCTGACCTCCTTGTGCCGGAACAGGGCGTTGTCGTCGAAGGCCATCTTGGCGTCGAGCGCCACGCACTCGCCGGCCCGGTCGATCACCAGGGGGTTCACCTCCACGAGAGAGGCGTCGTAGGCCATATACGCCGCGTACAGCCCCTTGAGCAGCTTGACGAAGGAGAAGACTGTCTTGCCCGAGAGCCCCAGGCCGAAGGCCAGATCGCGGGCCTGCCAGTCCCCGAGGCCGGTGATCGGGTCGGCCCAGACCTTGAGGATCTTCTCGGGGGTGCGCGCCGCGACCTCCTCGATCTCGGTGCCGCCCTCGGTGGAGGCCATCACCACCACCTGGTAGCGGGAGCGATCGAGCAGCATGGCGACGTACAACTCGCGGGCGATCTCGCAGCCCTCCTCGATGTAGACCTTCTTGACCGTGACCCCGCCGGCGCCGGTCTGCTTGGTGACCAGGGTGCGGTTGAGCAGGGCTTTGGCGTGCTCCCCGACCTCGGCGGTGCTGTGGGCGACGCGCACGCCGCCTCGTCCAGGCAGCGCGTCCTCGCCCCTGGCCGCCCGGCGGATCACCTCGTCCGCCACCTCGCCGACGACGCGGCCCTTGCCGCGCCCGCCCGCGTGGACCTGGCTCTTGACGACCCAGAGGGAACCCTGGATGTGGCGCGCAGCCTCGATGGCCTCGGCCGGAGTGGCGGCCGCGCGACCACGCAGCACGGTGACCCCGTGCTGGGCCAGCAGCTGCTTGGCCTGGAACTCGTGGACCTTCATGTTGCCTCCGTAGGTGTTCGGAAAGAGACCGGCCTCAGGATGCGGCAGAGGCCAGCGGCCGGGGACACACCCCGCGCTCCGCTGGCCTCGTGGATGCCCCTAGCCGAGGAAGGCCTTGATCGCCTCGATGCGGTCGGTGCGCTCCCAGGTGAATTCGGGCAGCTCACGTCCGAAGTGACCGTAGGCTGCGGTCTTGCGGTAGATGGGGCGCTTGAGGTCGAGGGCGCGGATGATGGCCGCGGGCTTGGTGGGAAAGATCTCGCGCACGCACTCGGCGAGCCGCTCGTCGGAGTGCTTGCCGGTGCCGTAGGTGTCGACCATGACGCTCACGGGCTCGGCCACCCCGATGGCATAGGCGAGCTGGACCAGGCAACGCTCGCAGGTGCCCGCGGCCACCAGGTTCTTGGCGATGTAGCGGCCCATGTAGGCGGCGGAGCGATCGACCTTGGAAGGATCCTTGCCGGAGAAGGCCCCACCACCGTGGGCGCCATGGCCGCCGTAGGTGTCCACGATGATCTTGCGGCCGGTGAGGCCGGCGTCGGCGTAGGGGCCGCCCTGCACGAACTTGCCGGTGGGGTTGACGTGGAACTTGGTGCGCTCGTCCATCAGCTCGGCGGGGATGACCTCGCGGATGATCTCGTCGATGATGAAGGCGCGGATGGTCTCGTAGGCGACGCTGTCGGCGTGCTGGGTGGAGATGACCACGCAGTCGATGCGCGCGGGCCGGCCGTCGATGTACTCCACCGTGACCTGGCTCTTGCTGTCGGCGCGCATCCAGGGGACATGGCCGGCCTTGCGACGCTCGGCCATGTACTCCACCAGGCGGTGGGCGTAGTGGATGCTCATGGGCATCAGCTCGGGGGTCTCGTCGCAGGCGAAGCCGAACATCATGCCCTGGTCGCCGGCACCCTGCTCGGTGTACAGGCCCTGGCCCTCGGTGACGCCCTGGGAGATGTCGGGGGACTGGGGCACGAGCGCCAGCTGCACGGAGCAGGTGTTGCCGTCGAAGCCCGTGTCGCTGTGGTTGAAGCCGATGTCGTTGACCACCTGCCGGATGATGGTGTTGTGATCGACATGGGCCTTGGAGGTGATCTCGCCGGCGCAGAGGACCAGGCCTGTTTTCACCAGGGTCTCGCAGGCGACGCGGCTGTCGGGGTCGCCCGTGAGGTAGGCATCGAGGATGGCGTCCGAGATCTGGTCGCACATCTTGTCGGGGTGGCCCTCGGACACGGACTCGGACGTGAACAGGTAGTTCCGGGCGGACATGGCAAATCCTCACGTTGGCGTTGGGAAGCGTTCACGACCGCGGGAGGGCCGTAGAAGTCCAGGCCATTATGACGCCGGCAGGGGCCAGGCAAGACGCAGATCGGGCCCGCCAGTGCGCTGCTTCACGATGTCGCAGAGGTTGAGCCGTCAGCTGTCAGCCGCCAGCTGTCAGCCGTCAGCCAGGCCGAGGGAGCGGCCCGCACCCTCTGCAGCTGCTGAAAGCTGAACGCTGAACGCTGAAAGCTGAAAGCTCCTCTCAGGCCTTCGGCAGCTCCTCGGTCATGGGCACCTCGTCGAAGTCGTACTCCTCCTCCTCGACCTCGTGGGCGGCCTGGGCCAGGGTGAAGCCGTCGGCGCCCTCGCCCGGAGCGTGCCAGCGGTCTTGCTGACGCTCCTTGGCGCGGCGGGCGATGCGCTCGAGCTTGTGCATGACCCGATCGATGGTGCGATACATGTCGTCGGTCTCATCCTGGACCTTGAGGGTCTCGCGCCCGGTCGTGACGGTCATCTCCGCCATGTGTCGGTGCTTCTCGACCTGGACCACCAGGTGGGCCTCCACGGGCTCGCGCAGGTGCTTGGCGACCTTGGAGAACTTCCGCTCCGCGCGCTGCAGCAGCGCGTCGGTGGTCTGGGTGTTCCGGAACGTGACCTCAAAACGCATCGGGTCTCCTTGTGCTGAGGGAAGCGCGCAGGACGCGCGCAGGTTCATGGTGTCCCCACCCCACGGGAATACGGTGCAGAAAAGGGCTCAAAAAACGCTCTTTCGGCGGGAGGACGGGAGGATGCCCTGCTCGTCGCGGTACTTGGCGACGGTGCGCCGGGCCACCTTGAGGCCCTCGGCGCGCAGAAGATCCACGAGGGCTTGATCCGACAGGGGATCCTTTGGATCCTCCCTGGAGATGATCTGCCGGATGCGGCTCTTGACGGCCTCGGAGGCGACATCGCCGCCGCCGACCTTGGAGATGGCGGCGTTGAAGAAGTACTTCAGCTCGAGCACACCCTGGGGGCACTGCACCCACTTGTTGGTGGTGGCCCGGGAGACGGTGGACTCGTGCACGCCGATGTCCTCGGCCACGTCGCGCAGGACCATGGGGCGCAGCGCAGAGACCCCGTGATCGAAGAAGTCCTGCTGTTTCTCGAGGATGGACTTCATGACCTTGTAGATGGTGCGCTGCCGGCGGTGGATGGACTGGATCAGGAAGGCCGCGGACTGCAGACGACCCTTGATGTAGTCACGGTCTTCCTTGGTGGCAGCCCCTCCGCGCAACAGCCGCTCGTAATAGGGGCTCACACGCAGCTTGGGGAGGCCATCCTCGTTGAGCACGATGTGCCACTCGTTGCCGAGCTTGAGGACGTAGATGTCCGGGGTGATGTATTGGCCTTCGGTGGAGACGAAGTTGCGCCCCGGCACCGGCTCCAGCTTCTGGATCATGCGGTGGTACTCCACCGCGTCCTCCACCTCGATGCCCAGATCGCGGGCGATGGCGGCGTAGTTGCGCTTCTCGATGTTGCCGAGGTGGCGGTCGATGATCTCGGGGAGGAAGGGATCCTCCGGGGCCGTGACCTTGGCCTGCACGCGGAGGCACTCGGCCAGGCTGCGCGCACCGCAGCCCAACGGATCGAGGGCCATCACGATCTCGTGGGCGCCCTCGACCGCGTCGAGGTCTGCCCCACACTGCTCGCAGATGGCGTCCAGATCCACGGTGAGGTAGCCGCGGTGATCCAGGTTGTGGATGATGGTGCGCGCCGCGGCGTGCTCCTCATCGGTGGCGCACTGCATCTGGAGCTGCCACAGGAGGTGATCCGCCAGGGAGGGGGCCTGGACGAGGTTGGCCTCGATGGGGGGGAGGTCCTCGTAGTTGCCGGCCTGGGGCCCCGTGCGCTGGGACGAGGTGTAGCCAGACAGGAAGCTCTCCCAGTCGATCTTGTCGCCGCCATCGGCCCCGGACTCCTGGGTTGAGGAGCGATCCTCGGGGAGGGCGTCGCGCAGCTCGGTGGTGATCGCGGAGTCGGGGGAGGTGCCGGGGACCTCTTCCAGGGTGGGGTTCTCCACCATCTCCTGCTGCACCTCGGTCACGAGCTCCAGGTGGTTGAGCTGCAGGAGCTTGATGGCCTGCTGGATCTGCTGCGTGATGACGAGCTGTTGGGAGAGCTTGAGGCTCTGCTTGAGCTCAAGCTGCATGGTGACCTGGCCTTGTCTCGAGGTTGAAGGAGGAGCGACCCATGTCCAGCATCGGCCAACGCGGCGCCCGCTCGAGGGGATGTTGACAGCGAACGTGCGATGGTTGGCGCATCCGGCTCCTTGCTCTCCGCATCATACCTGAAGTGGGCCGGGAGGGAATCCCCCGGCGCTGTCCTGTACGGATTGGGAGGGGAAAGAGCGCCATTCTGTCTATCATCCGCCGAATCCCTCGCCCAGGTAGCGGGCGCGCACCTGCGGATCCTCGCCCACCGCGGCCGGGGTCCCGGCGCACTGCACGGCGCCCCCGTCCAACACGATGACGCGCTGGCAGGTGGAGAGGGCCGCGCGCACAGCGTGGTCCGTGAGCAGGATCCCCAGGCCCGCGGCGGCCAGCGCGGCGACGTGGCGCTGCAGCGCCGCCACCGCGATGGGATCGACCCCCGCGAAGGGCTCGTCCAGCAGCAGCACACGGTGGCCCCCCGCGAGGCAGCGGGCGATCTCCAGGCGGCGGCGCTCTCCGCCCGACAGGGAGGCGCCGCGGGCCTCCGCCAGGCCCGCGAGACCCGCCTCGGCCAGCAGGGCGTCGGCCCCGGACACCGGAGCACCGCGCACCTCCAGGGCCAGGGCGATGTTGTCGCGCACGGTCAGGTCGCGAAAGACCGTGGGCACCTGGGGCAGGTAGCCGAGGCCGCGCTGCGCCCGGGCGTGCAGCGGCAGGGCGGTGACGTCCTCATCCCCCAGCAGCACGCGGCCCGCGTCGGGGCGAAGCAGGCCCGCGAGCATGCGGAAGACGGTGGTCTTGCCCGCCCCGTTGGGCCCGAGCAGGCCCAGGACCTCACCGGGATGCAGCGCCAGATCCACGCCCTGCACCACCGGCCGGCCCCGGAAGGAGCGCCGGAGCCCCTCCGCGCGGAGCAGCGGGGCGCTCACGGGGCCGCGCCGTCGGGCACGACCGCCAGGGTGCAGCGCTCGCACTCCAACCGGGTCTCGTCGAGGAACAGCACGATGCGCTCGCCCGACAGGGTACGGCCACCCTCCTGGACGCGCGGCGCGCCGGTCAGCTCGATGCGGGCCCCGAGGACATCGAGCACGGCACGCTGGCCACTGGCCACCCGACCGCGATGGGTGACCCGCACGTCGCCCGAGGCCTCGGCGCCCACCAGGCGCTCGGGGCTGTCGAAGCGCGCCTCGAGGCGCGTGCAGCCAAGGGTGAAGTCGCCGTGCCGGGCCTCCACCGCCCCCTCGAAGACCACGCTCTGCTGGCTCAGGTCCCAGGAGGCGCGCTCGGATCGGATCTCCAGGACCGGAGCCCCCTCGCTCCCCTCACCGCCCACGGTGGCCTGCACCGCGATGGCGGTGCCCTGCCCGGGATCAGCCGCTTCGGCCCGCGCGGCGCGCAACACCAGGGCCCGCGCCGGCCAGGCCAGCTCGACCCCGGTGAAGACGCCCGCGCGCGGGAGCGGCAGGGCCTGCTCGGGGCTCGGCCCGGCACAGGC
>JBDRKM010000199.1:0-14233 GCA_043814015.1 Pseudomonadota bacterium | reverse complement strand
GAGGAGGCCCGTGAAATCTGGGAAGAAAGAGCCGCCATCATCGAGTTCGACGGTGGACTCCCTCGTGAGGCTGCCGAGCGCCTGGCAGAGGAGCGCGTGCGCCTGTGGTGCGCACGGCCCCGCGAGGTGCCCGAGGGAGGTCCGCCATGATCCGTCTTCGCCAAGGCCAGCAAGCTGTCGCAATCTTCCGGGCCAAGGCGAGGCCCAGCCGGAGGAACCCCGAAGGGGGACCGGCAGCCCAGGGGAGGAATGGGCCTCCCCTGGGCCGTGGGGGCCGTGCGCCCTCACGCCGTAACCGAGCACCATCGACAAGGACTTCACCATGAGCTGGTTCAACTGGCTTCGTCGCCCCTCTCCTTCCACTACCTCCGACGAGCACCTCACCGATCCCGACGAAGTCCAGGCCGAGCAGGCCGGCACCGTCGAGGAGCCCCAGACCGAGGCCGAGCAGGCCGCCGCCGAGCAGACCCCGCCCCCCGACACCGTGGCAGACACGCCCAACCCGATCCGCGTGGACGCCGTCGCCCTCTGGACCGCGTACCGTGAGAATCAGGTGGCGGCAGAGGACCACTACGGCAACCGCACCCTGGAACTGGAGGGAGAGGTGAACCGTGTGGACCGTGACCACCGCGGTCGCATCCGCGTCCACTTCAAGGTCAGCGACTACTACACCCTCCAGGCGCTCTACGCCGAGACCGCTCGCGCCACGGTGGCAGAGATGCGACCCGGGGCCCGGGTGTGCTTCGCCGCTCGCGTGGTGGGCGCAGACAGCGGGTACGTCGTGGTCGAGCCGGTGGTGACCGAGACCTGATCCGTCCTCTTCGAGTGGCCGGGACCGCGTTTTCCAGCGGGATGGCCCCGACCCGGCCGGGGTCGCCCGCACACCGCTGAGGAGGTGTCCATGTCCTGGGACACCCGAGCCGCCGCCAACCTGCTGCCCTTGGGCGTCGAGCGCACCCGGCTCGCCACCGCGCTCCGCGAGTGGGTCTACGAGGGCAACGTCGAGGACCTGGAGGCGCCCGTTGAATCCTGCGAGATCTGCGAGCACCCCGGCATCCGCTACCAGTTCGAGATCGTCAACCGCCATAACGGCAATGCCCTCCAGATCGGTTCGGAGTGCATCAAGCGCTTCTCCATCGAGGTGCTGGACGCCCGTGGTGGCGTGCTTGTCGGACGGGCTGCCCACCGTAAGGTGGACGCTGACCGCCGCACCCTGGAGCAGCAGGCCCGCACCCGAAGCGTACTCAACTCGCTGGTGGAGTTGGCGGCCGCGGACGACAAGTTCGAGCTGGACAACTTCATCGCCTACTACGCGCGCCGAGGGGCGTTCACCCCGGCGCAGATGGCTCTGCTCCAGTGGCGGTTCGCCCGGCACCAAGTCGAGCACCGGCCCGCGGACTTCAAGGTGAGCTTGCGCCGCCTGCGCGAGCAGAGCCAGCTCCTGGCGATGCCCGACTGGAAGGCGAAGCGGCTGTGGCCCTACCTCTCGGTGCAGCAGCGGCAGTGGTACGAGGGGGTGTAGCCTGCTGGAGGTGGCGACGACGGGCGGGCCTGCGTTACCTCAACGACATGAGCGATCTCGTGCTGGTTCGCGCGGAGGGCGCTGTCCATCCCCAAGCGTCGTCGACGGCGCTTCGGGTCACCGCCAACCAGGTCGTGCCGGCGCTTCGAGGCGTGGTCGGCGCCAGCCTCGTGCTGCCGGCAGTCATGGTGGTGAGGGAGCACGTCGATGGGCATGGCGGCTCCCCCGATGGGCAGGTGCCCGCGACCGTGGACGAGCGCGGGTTGATCACGAGCATCGGTGATCCGATCGTTGTGGCCTCGGACGACGAGGCTCACCTCGCCTTCGTCATCGGGCACGAACTGGCCCACTACCACGAGTTATCGCTGCGGAAGCAGGCGGCCCTGGCGATTCCGAGCCTCCGCGCGTGCTGGCTGTGGTCCGAGTACTACGCCCAGCGCGTTGTCTGCGCTGCCGGGTTGATGGACGAGCGGCTCCACCGTGACCTCCCGGAGGCCAAGGCGGCAGAGCAGGCATCGAGCGACGATGACGATGACGGCGCGTCCTGGTCCTACATGATGGCCTTCGTGAAGGGGCAGTACGATGTCGATCCCGCCTGCCTGGACCGCTTCCCCAGTGCCCAACGGAAGATCCTCGGCATCCTCTTGAAGGGGATGAAGACTACAGCGCTGGATGACGCCGTTCGTGCCTTCCCCCACTGGTCGCTGACGGAGAGGAAACTGGTCGAAGGCTTCTTTGAGGCTCTCCGCGTCAGCGATCCAGCTCGCCAGCGGCGCCGACGCCAGCGGCGACGGGCCAGGAAGCGATAGCGGTCGCTCGCGCACCAAGGAGAGGCGCACAGGCACTGGCCTTCGGAGGACGGCCCTCGATACTCAGGACGGATGACGGAGGTTGACGCGAAGAAACCGTCGTGGGAGCGCTACCCCGATGCAGGGGAGTGGAGCGTTGCCACGGGTCCCGGCGGTGAACCTGGAAACCGGACCGGAGCCCGCCGAGCTTCTTCTCGGTGACCCACCTATTACATAGTACAATCGAGAAGTTCGCCAAGGAGCCCTGGTGCCCGGAGACGACCAACACAGATCACGCGGTGCCGCGCCTGGACTGGGCGGACTCGGGGAACGCTGGCTGATGACTCAGCTTCGACTCGCGGAGCGCGCTCTTGCAGCCGGAGCCGTCGAGACTGCCGGTCGAGTGGCCGCTGATGTCGCGAGCCTCGCCCGTTCGGCGCGCGACAAGGCATCGGTGGCCGCCTTCCTCTACGCCTACGGCAAGGTACTCGTGGCACGCGGAGACCTCGCCATGGCTGCGCGCCAGTTCGCCAACGCCCGCGACTTGGTCCGAGGGCGGGAGTGGTACCGGCTTCGCGTAGAGGCCATTCGGAAGGCGATCTCTGAAGTGCTCGAGCGCCATGTGCGCAGCAGTTCGGGCGCACCGCTGCATGTGCGCGGCGCCGCCGAGGTACGTCGGTGGGACGTGATCTGCTTCGCGAACGAGGTCGCGGGGCACCTGAACTACTCCATCAGCTGCCTCTCCGACACGCCACTGCTCGACTACGTGGCCGAGCACCGACTTCTCCGACCCGTTCGGGCCGAGCTTCCCCACCGTCGACAGCTCGACGATTTCTACCCGGTCGGGGTGTACCGCTGGGCGGGTGATGCCCAGCGGTTCGATGAGTACTCCGGCTGGATCAGGCGGATGAAGGGCGGGGACGAGAACACCGCGCGCCACCTGGGGCGCCTACTTGCCGAGGGGCTCCGCGCACGCACCGATTTCTTGACCCGGGCCGATTTCCTTGTGCCTGTGCCTCCTGACCCCCGGCGGGGGGCCAGCCGCGGATTCAATCCCCCAGGCATCCTCGCGGCCGTCGCTGGTGGGGTACTTGGCGTGCCCGTGATCGAGAACGCCCTTAAGAAGCAGCAAGCGCTCCGGTCGCGGGAGCTGTCACCATGGCAGGTGCGGCAGAACTACGTGCCGCGGGAGTCCGTGCGCCGGCTCATCCATGGGTCGAGCGTCATCTTGATTGACGATGTCGCAGCGCGGGGCGCAACGCTCGCCGCGTGCGCCTTGCGCCTGCGTGAACTTGGAGCTGAGCATGTGGACTGCACCGTCGTCGGTCAGTCAATCTCCTCCTACCAGGACGCCTGCCTAGTGGACGACGGGTAGGGCTGGCACTCTCTCCGCTGGTGCTCGTAGCTCCGCAATCGTATATTCACCTCCCCGCCTCCCTCGGTGTTCGCTGATGCCCCTTGACCCGACCCATCTTCCTGACTTCAGCGCCCCCTGCGAGCTATGCGGGGTCGTCGCGTGTCTCGTGCACGGTGCAGCGAAGCGAGGCGCCTTCGCACGGCTCCCCACAAGCAGCGCTCCCATGGTCGCCTGGCTCTGCGACGATTGCTTCCGGGACATTTCCGCCACCGGTGCTGCCCGCGCCGCCCAGGGCGCCCTGCAGCGCGTTCAGGAAGGCAGGCGCCGCCAAAGCGATCCCACGCAGCTCACGGTAGGTGAAGGCCGACCGGCGCGGAGGGACAAGACTGAGGGCAGTCCGGTCGGGCGGCGTGGGGCGCGTCGGACCACGGGCAACGACGGCGGGCCGCTTCCGGTCATTGTCACGAAGGTCGTGGAGCCGAGGCTGACCGCGGAGAAGCTCACGGCCCTGCACCTGCTCACGTCGGTCAAGGGGCTCGGTCCGGTGGCCGCACTCGAGGTCTTTCGACACGCCATCGATCCCGAAACAATCCTCGCCCATCCCGAAAGGTACCCCCTCTCCGGCAAGCGAGCCAGCGACGTGATCGTCAGGATCAGGGCCATCACCCAGGCCGACCGCGACGAGGCACGGGCCTTCGCTGAAAAACAGGTCAAGCGGGCGCGCGAGTTGGGCGTGCTGATCATGACCTACGACCACCCACACTACCCGCCGCTCGTGAAAGAGAGCAACAACCCCCAGCCGATGCTTTGGGTCCGCGGAAACAGCGAGATTCTAAAGAGCCGCGAAGCCGTCGCCTGTGTGGGGTCGCGCGGCCTCCGGCCGCCCTACGCCGACCTCCATGAGGGGTTCGCCGCAGCAGCCGTGGGGCATGGCTTCACCGTCGCGTCCGGCTTCGCCCTCGGTGCGGACACCGCTGGCCACAAGGCAGCCTTCGAAAAGGGCGGCCAGACCATCTGCGTAATGCCCTGCGGCGTGGACCTCGTGTTCCCGCCAGAGAATCGGCCGCTCTGGGCCGAGCTTCTGCGGTCCGACCGTGCCGTGTTCATTAGCGAATTCCCACTCGGGCGGCGCGCCGAGTCCCTGACCCTCAGGAAGCGCAACAAGCTCATCGTCGCTGCCTCTCGGGGAGTCTTGGCTAGCCAGACGGCGGCAAACGGGGGCGCCATGAACGCGTTCCGGTTCGCCATCGAGCAGAAGAAGCAGGTGGCGACCTTTGAAGCGGACGGGACAGAGGACACCACCGGCAATGAGGAGATCGGAAGGGCGACCAAGGTGCGAGCAACAACCTTTCCCCGCAACGGATCCGACTTGAGCGACCGGTACGCGAGATGGCTGTGCGGTCTCTGATCTTCGATCTAGATGGAACGCTCTGGCGCGGTCCGGACTGGTATGCGGAGGTGTTGGCCGACCTTGGGGTAGGCGCTGCAAACAAGCTCCGAAGTCGGCTCGCTGACGGTGCCAACGTCATCGCGCTCGCCCGTCAGGCAGGTATCCGCAGATCACACCTCGTTCGCGCCTGCCGCGAGCGCGCATCCAGCCTGTCCCTCTACCAAGGCGTGGCAGACGCCATCATGGAGATCGCGAAGCGGAGGATCCCGACAGGCATCGTCACCAGCCTCGCTGGTGACGTCGCGGCAGTTGCCCTTGAGCACTACGACCTCGTCGATCTGTTCCCAGCGACGGAGTTCGCGGCGAGAAACAAGGCGACGGCCATTCGATCCGTGCTGCACCGCCTTGGCCTGTCGCCTGGTACTCAAGATTTCTACATCGGCGATATGCCACAGGATGCCGCCGCTGCCGCGCGGGCGGGCGTGTCGTTCGCCTGGGCCTCTTGGGGGTACTCGGCCGAGCCCCCCGCACCCTGCGGAGCGCACCTCACGCGGTTCGAGGAGGTCCTCGACCTGTGAGGTTCTTGTTCAAAATCCACAGCGGCTTCGACGGCTTCCGGCCGGCGGTCATCCGTCAGCGTATGACGGCGGACGGGCTCGTGAGACTGGGCTGGTCCAGGTACTTCGACGACGCGGAGATTGGGTCGGAGGTCTGGGTCTACTTCCACGGGCCCCACAAGTTCGAGCCAGGCGTCTACATCCGGGGAAGGGTACGACGGCGCGACGCGGCCACCCTCACCGTTTACCTGAAGCCCATCGAGATCTCGACGACGAGGCCGCTCACCGACGCAGCGATGTCAGCGCGGGTCGCGGCGGCAGTCTCGAAGCGGTACAGGCAGGTCTTCTACTTTCCGCCGGCACTTGCGCCCGCGCCGGATTGCGACCTCGACACGAAGAGGACTACGTGCGCCGACCACCGGTGCGAGGACTGCGACCGCTGGAAGTCCTTCCCACGGATCGGCGCTGGGTCCTTCCGCAACCCAGTCAGGCTGACAAATGCCCCCGTGGTGGGCTTCCAGGCGGGCTGGTGGGTGGTTCCGTCTCGCTGCTACCTGCGAAACGCCGAAATCCCACCGAGCGTACACCAGGCATCGAACCTGTTCTATGAATTCAAAGTCGGTGCCATTGAACTGGCGTTTCCACTCGCTGCAGCCCTCGTGAACGAGCTTCGATCTGCTCGGGCATTGAGGTTCAACGCCGTTGTTCCGATCCCCCTGAGCCCAGACAAGGAGGCGGCCCGCGAGATGCACCGCACACGCGAGCTAGCGAGGTGCGTCTCGGAGCTCACCGGGGCGCCGGTCATCGAGGCTCTGTCCCTCACGGTGCCGCTGTCGAAGCGGCGGTTCATAGCTGCGGGGGGGACGCGGGCGGCGTTCGAGAGGAAGTACACGGAGTCCTTGGCCGTGTCTGACCTCCCGGCGGCCGGCTCGATCCTGCTCCTCGACGACGTCGCCACGCACGGGAGCACCATTGCCTGCGCCGCCCGAAAGATCAAGCAGGCATCGCCGAGACTCACGATTCAAGCCGCAACAGCCGGGCAGATGATCATGAAGGCGACGTGCGTGTCGCTACCGTAGAGACGAGATTGGTGATGATTTCAAGATCACCGGTCGCGCGTCCGCTCGCCGTCGACTGGGACGCCTTCTACCTGCTATGAGCCCCCGTCTTGGAGCGAGCCCCCTGTCCACAAGCCCCCAGCGCCGGAGGCCCCCGCAACCCCAGGATCAGGCGGTCCACAGGGGGCGGTCCCGTCGGGGTCCAGATCCATCTGGTTCATCCCCACCTCGACCTTCTGCTGCTGGGGCTGCTCCATGACCCGGTCGCACTGCCACCGCGGGCCAGACTGGCGTGAAACCGCACGCGTTCGACGTGTTATAGCCAGTCCTCCCCTTAGAGGTCTCTTCATGGATGGTGGATTCCTACTCGTCGCCTCAGATCCGCAGATGCGGGGTCGGCGCGGAAGTGCTTGGGAGCTGGCGCAGCTTCGCTTGGAGCAGAGGCGTTGGCCGCTGTACCAAAACACGCGCCATCGGGGTGATTTCGTGCCGGGCGTCGAGATAGCGATCTACATCGCAGGGTCCAAGGCGCGTTCAGGAGAAATCGTCGCCTTTGCGATGGTCGACCGGGTTCGAACGTGGCGCTCAAACCAGGCCGTTGATCCTTCAATCTACCTCACGGAGGTCCCAGACAAGGTGCTGGAACTCGGCTCCGTTGAGGTTCTCGACGGGCCGGTGTCTTTCAAGTCGGCACTGCCACTGCTGACCATTGCCCTCCCAGAAGGGAAGAACTGGGGCACTCTGCTGCAGGGAGGGTGCCGCAGACTTGTGGAAGCTGACTGGAGTACGTTGAGAGCATTCGCGGGATTGGCGCAGGACCAACCGCTACCCGACTCCTGTGGTGAAGGAGAAGTCCGTGAGTGAGGTCATCCCATGGAATGAGGTTGAGGAGGTACATCGTACGGTCGCAGGGATCGCGGTCAGAGACGGGCGAGTATGGTCCTTGCTGTGCAACCAGCAAAAAGGAGGCAAATACCCGGACAAGATCGAGGGGAACAGATTGTCCTACCACGTCGGTCGGTACACTCAACGCCACGGGAAAGACGCGCTGCAATCGCTAGTCAACCAGCCCCACGATGTTCGGGTATTTGAGAAGCTGGAGTCGAATCGATGGGTTGATCGCGGGCTTTGGAGGCTCGAAGGCGTGGGTGAGCAAACATCCGATGGATACCTGCCTTTCTACTTCAGGAGCGTGTGACGTAGATGGCCCTCAAGGATGTTGCACCTGAAGTCCGCGCCCTCTACCTGAACCTCGTCAGGGCGCTTGACACTAAAGACGACAAAGGTCGGAAATGGGGAGATGCGAAGTTCGGAGTCTATTGCTTCTATGACTTCGACGACGAGCCGATCTACGTTGGACAAACGCGTGAGCAACTACGAGCCCGAATCCGCAGGCACCTAACGAACCAGAGAACCGACGCTGTGGCCATGTTCGTTCTCGATCCATACGAGGTCCACTCAATCGAGATGTGGCCCTTCTGGAGTTTGCAGCACAAGGATGGAGGCGATCAGGACGCCAAGGAACTGATGAACCGGGCGGAGTGGACCGTATACTCAGCCGCCATCGAAATGTCTCGTTTCAACGCTGTTCTCAATGAGGGCAACATCTCATCCCGCGAAAAGGTAGAACTGCCTGCCTCGTACAAAGCCATCATCGCTCCACAAGAATGGCAGAGCCGAAACGAGCACGCTGACGTGCGCATCGCCCGACGTGCGCAGACCTACTGGCAACTCGTCAAGGTAGCCTCCGAACGCGATGTCTCGATGGGGCTACGACGCACCGTTGTAGTCCAGGCCAAGAGGCTGCTGTTCCTCGCAGAGCAGCGCTACAGCGCTCTCGGAGGCGACGATGTCGAGTTCATCTCGATGGACCAGGCTGAAGATGAGGAGTGAAGATGGATCGTGCTGTCACCGAGGACGACCTATTTCACCGAGAAAAGCGGTGAGTTTCGGGAGAAGGAGATCCTGATCTCTACTCTCACACTCCCACACGACTATCACCCTCCAGCCAGCCTCGCCGAGGGCCTTCATCGTCCTGCAATCGCGTTCGACGTTGCGACGCAACTACTCGTACCAGTAGTCAGTGTGGCTCGACGGCCTTGACGCTCGGCGACACCCTGGATGCTGGTGCCAGAAGCAGCCATGTACGAACACGACGGCCTTTCGAGCAGGGAACACTAGGTCTGGCACTCCAGGCAAGTCTCGCCGGTGAAGGCGGTACCGATAGCCCGCGCGGTGCAATAGCCTCCTGACGATCATCTCGGGGGCGGTGTCCTTCGAGTGCACCGCCTGCATCGCTCGTCTCCCGTCCTCCTGGGACAGGTTGTCTGCCATCCCTACGCGCGTTGAATCGGAGTGGGCTGGGATTCAGCGACGGTGGCACCGCCTCGTTTGATCTTCGTGGTCCTGACCGTCTCCGTCCCTTGATGTGCGACGGAGAAAGTCACCTTGTGGATTTGCCCAGGAGTTCCACCAAAGGCATCGTGGAACGCCTGTAGGATTCCCACATCCCGAAGCTGTTGAGCTGGCGGGCAGGGGTTGTTTCGAGGACTCGGGATCGTACCGGGGAAAAGGTAGATGCACGGGGGAGGTAGCTGGAATGGACCCACCGTGGTTAGCCCGCTGCTAGTGTTGTTGACCTTGGGGCATGGCCGCGCGACGGTCCCGCAGAGCCAGTCCCAGACGATCAGTCCGTCAACCTGCTGGGACCGAGACAGGATCTCCGCGCTCAAGCGGGTGTGGATACCCGACCAGGCGTTGTGCTGCGGGTCCGCCCCCGCGTTCGTACAGACTGACCACAGGACGAACTCCTGGGCCTGGGGCGGGCGCTCGAAGATGTTGGTGTTGTTGCCGTCGAGGCACCCCTTCAACTCGATGGCCGCAAGCCTTCCGTTAGGCAGTCGAACCCGGTAGTCGTGGCGGTTGGCCTCGCCGGCGGACTCCCAACTGGTGATGAACCCACCGTCCTCCATGTGGTTTAACACGCGCGCAACGAAGTCCCGCTTCTCACGCATGGTGGCCGCGAACTGGCCGCGAAGCCGCTCGATCGCTCCCCGGAACAGGCCGCCCTGGTAGAAGTCCTTTTCGGTGAGACCGTGATCGCCCAGGGTGTGACCCTCGGTCTTGAGAGTCTCCGTGTAGTCGACGATGAGCTTGCGAAGCTTTTTGTTGCGCTTGCAGGGAATGGAGTCGGTCATGCAGCCGTCACCGCAGACTTCGCGGGCGCTGAAGCCTCTGCGGTAGCTACGTCCTCGGCGAGGAGGGGCTCGATCAGATGATGCGCCAAATGCCGAACCACGGGCACCACGACCCCGTCGCCTGTCAGGTGGTACGCCTCGTTGTACCGGCGTGGAAGCTCATAGGAATCGGGTAGGCCCATCAGGCGAGCCGTCTCCCGGGAGGAGACCAAGCGAGAACGTACGACCGGACCGTCTACCACGATGATGAGCTGCCGACTGGATCCCCCCGCCGGAGTGCGAAGACAGCCCGCCACGTCGTCGAAGCGCACCTCTGCCCGCTGCACCTTCACGCCGTTCTCTCGGCGGGTGCGCTTGTACACGCCGCCAACGACGCGATGACCGCTGCGCTTCGCCGCAGTCACTTTCGCCAGGTTGATGGGGCTCATCATCCCGATCAGGTAGTCGGTCTCCTCGGGGGTGTGCCATTCCACGCTGGTCGGCTTGTCCTCGATGAGGTCAGCGAACACGCTGGTCCGACGATGCGGCGTCGGAAGGTTCCACCACACCCAGCGCTCTCGCACCGCGGCTGAGAGTCCCTTCACTGCGCGCCGCAGGGCACGAGTGTGAAAGGGGTCGAGCGGATCGGGCGCAACCAGCCCAGGGTCCGGTACGATGTCGCCGCGCACGGCGACGACGAAGAACCTGGGCCGAGACTGCGGCACGAACAGAGCGGCGTCAATGACAACGGCCCCGTAGGTGTAGCCCACGTCTGCGAACGCTTTGCAGATCGCCGCGAAGTCCTTCCCGCCGTGCGAGGTGAGGGTTCCGGTGACGTTCTCCAGTGCGATTACGCGGGGAGCGCGCTCGCGTGGTAGGGCGTGTGTCTGCTCGTTGTTGCCATCCCGTGCCTCCTTCCACTCGTCGATGAGCTGCTTCATCAGGTCCCAGAACGGGTAGAAGGTCCCCGACCGCTCGCCTTTCAATCCTGCCCCACCCCCTGCCAGCGAGAGGTCCTGACATGGGAACGACGCCCATGCGAGGTCAGCCGCTGGCAGGTCCCCGGCCCGCACTTTTCCTACGTCGCCCGGCCGCACCTCGCCGCGGTTGCCCCAGTTTCTCTGGTAGGCGGCCACCTTCTTGAAGTCGAAGTCGTTGCTGAAGACGCACTGCCATTCCTGCCCGAGGCCCGCGCGCGCCATTCCGCCGCCGGCGAAGAACTCAAGAAAACGTCGGGTCACCTCTGCCTCCTGGTTCGGGACGGGCGGTGGCTGCCGTTATGCAGGGCGAGTAGAACGATCATGCCTCACCGGACCTCGGAAAGTCGAACCGACCCTGCATCTGGAAGCGCTCGTTGTCAAGGTGCTCGCGGATCAGGCGTGCGATCAGGGTGCTCTTCTTGTGCCCCCGATCCTCGCAGAAGGCTCCCAGGCGGGCGAATTCCTCCTGCGTCAGGAGCACGGTAACTGATCGGTCTCGTGCTTTCTTCGTCGCCATGCGGCCACCTGGGTCCAAGTCATTATGATAGCCCAGAGCTACGGTGATGTCCAGAAGAGTATGTAGACCTGTGGAGAGGTGCCCAGTTATCTGTAGATATCCACAGCGTCCACCTTGTGGCCCGCGGTGGCAGTGCGACCGGGTCATGGAGCAGCCCCAGCAGCAGAAGGTCGAGGTGGGGATGAACCAGATGGATCTGGACCCCTGCGGGACCGCCCCTTGTGGACAGCGAGATCCCGGGCTCCTGGGGGGCCTCGGCGGGGTGGGGTTGTGGACCGGAGCCTCTGGTGGCTCATGGCGATGGTATCCTGGCCTTGGCCCTGGCTGGGTCAACCTCCTGACCGCGCGTCCCCCCCCTACGCGGCAGGAGGCCCGGCTGGGGCCACCTACTTCCCTTCGAGGGGAGCACCACCGCGAGACGCCCGTATGCGGCTCGGCCCTGGCCTTGCCGGAATGACCCCCGACCACCAGCAGGCGACACCATCCTCGAAGCAGGCGCACAGGAGCTTGCCCTGGGCGCAGGGCCTGGCCAGCGCGAGCCCGCCGCACCGGGGGCACCGGAGGACGATGACAGGCTGCACGACCGGCGGGCCGGTGTCTTCGGCGGCGAGGGAGGCCATACAGGGCGCCTATCCTACCAGGGCGACCAGCGACGGCACCTTCAGGCCGCCGCTCCCTGCTCCTGATCGCTCGGCATGCCCCCCGGCCACCCGCCCGCCTCCTGCAACCGCCTCCGCAGCGTGGCCCGGCTGACGCCGAGGATCTTCGCCACTTCACGGAGCCCCCGCCCTTCCTTCAACATGGCCACCGCTGGGCGCAGCTCCAGGTCCAGCCTCGGGCGGCCGCAGTGCTTCCCTGCGGCCTGCGCGCGGCGGACGCCGGCGAGCACGCGCTCCCGGATGATGTCCCTCTCGAAGCTGGCAAAGGCCGCGATAATGGCGGTGAACAGGCGGCCGGCCGGGGTGGTCGTGTCCAGGCCCGGGTCGCGGATGGAGACGAACTCGATGCCCTGTGAGCCGAACTGGTCGAGGAGACAGAGCACGTGCTGGACGCTCCTTCCCAGCCGGTCCAGCTTCCAGACGGCCACGAGATCGAAGCGCCCGGCCTGGGCGTCGGCCATCATCCGGTCCAAGGCGGGACGGGTCTCCTTGGCACCGGACACGCCATCATCGACGTAGACGCGCTCTTCGGCGACCTGCCACCCTCGCTGGGCCGCGACCTGGCGCAGCTCGTCGAGCTGGAGGCCCACGTCCTGACCCTTGTTGACGGTGGACACGCGGGCGTAGATGGCGGCTCTGATAGGGGTGGTGGATGCGGTCTTCACGGCGAACCTCCTGCTCTTCATGTAGACGCTGCTGGTCCAGAAGGCAGGCGAAATCGTTCCCCACACCCTCGTCGAAGGAACTGGTCCGGTTCCTTCAGACCAGCCGCAGCCCCTCGTCGGTGACCACGACTTCCCGGGGTGAGATCCCCGCCGCCAGCGCGACCTCGCGGACCACCGGGAGCAGCTCGGTGACGTGCCTGCGGCAGACCTCCAGCTCGTCCTCGGGGCAGAACTCGGTGAGGGCCAGGTCGAGGTCGTCATGGACGAGGGCCACGAGGGCGCCCACGTCGCCGCGGAAGATCCACTGGGGGTCGTCCACGCTCGGATGCTCGTCGAGCCAGGGGAAGACCTGGTAGAGCGGCGCGCCCTCCTGGTAGAGGCGGAAGGCAATCACGGCGCTCTGCGTGGCGGCGAAGCCGCGCTCCTCCAGGGCGCCGGACAGCTCGTGCAGGGCGGCGGCCAGCCGGGGCGTGTAGGCACCCACCCCGGCCTGGCGCGCCTCCATGGCGCGGCGCACCACGTCCAGCAGGGCGGGCCGGTTGCGGGCCACGAAGCCGTCCAGGTAGGCCCTGTCCACGCCCACCGGGGGGCTGGTGCGCAGGGCGGCCACCGCGGCGCCCAGCACGGCCTCGGGTGTCACGCAGCCTCCATCCTGGCCTGCACCAGCCCCACGAGGTTGGCCCGGTGGCGGGTCAGGAAGGCGTCGAGGTAGGTGGCGTCCACACCGGACGGGGGACGGGCGCGCATGGCCGCCACGGCTGCGTCCACGACGCGCTCGGCGGGGTTCTGTCGGCGGCGCCGAGCACGGTCCAGGGCGTCGGTGAGGCGGGTGGTGGCGTGACCCTGGCGCTGCCCCCTGGGGGGCCGCTCGCGCTCCACGATGGCCTCCAGCGCGGCCAGTTCGGCCGGGGATGCGGCTTCCACCAAGGCGTCGGGCAAGGCTTCGATGTGGGCGGCCTCGGCAGCGTGGCGGGAGGCGCTGATCTTGCGACCGGTGATGGCCCGCCAGCCTTCCAGCCACTCGGCCAAGGTGGTGAAGTGGACGCGGGTGCCGGGGGTAGTGGTTCCTGCTCCCCCCTTCTCCAGGGTGGCGACGCGAGCGCGCAGCTCCTTGACGGTGCCCTTGGCCCGCTCCAGGTCCCGGGCGAGCTTGGCGGCGCGCTTCTCCTCCTCGGCGGGCTTGACGGGTAGCCCCAGCAGGCGGGTGACCAGCACGCCGATGGCAGGCAGCAGGTGGGCGGTGGCGGCTCCCAGATCCTCACGAGCGGCGACGTAGGACTCCCCGTGTCCCTCGCCCATGCGGCCGTCGGCGTGGGTCAGCTCGTGGACGGCCAGCCCGTGCAGGAACGCAGCGATGGCCAGGGGCCTCTCCTTGTGGGCCTTCACCACCTGGGCGAAGCGATCCGGGTGGACGTAGATGACGATCCCGCCGTTGGGGGTGGTGGCGGTGAGCCCCACCAACTCGTCGTCGAGCACGAAGCCGGGGCGGAAGCGGCGCCGGATGCGGGCCTCGACGGCCACGAGGCGCAGGGTGGCGTCCCAGGCGGCCAGGTGGGGTATCCAG
>JBDRKM010000198.1:0-4325 GCA_043814015.1 Pseudomonadota bacterium | reverse complement strand
GCCGATTGGCCGAAACCTGGATCAAGGCCCTGCGGCCAACCCGCCCTCGAAGCTACCGGAACGCGGGCAGCCCCCCACCGGACCTACCATTTCTGCCGACCAGCACAGCGAAGAGCGCTGAAAAATGACCTTGTAGGGTCGGGAGAGCCACCCCCGATGGTGTAGATGGTAGGTCCGGGCCGATCCTGATCGCGATTCGGTAGGTTCGGCCCAACCCTGCCCGCAGGGATCTCGCGTGCACCCTGCCCGCGGCCCAGCCCCCGCCGGCCACGAGCGTCCGCGGGCGTGCTCACCGGGAGCAGCCCCGCCGAGCCCCCCCCGCCGGCTCGCGACGTGTGCCTGAGCCGATACATCAGTCCACCCTGCCCGTACCGCCCCGAGCTCCCATGATCGCCCCCGCCCACGACCCCGAGGACCGCTACCCCACCGCCCGCGACATGATCAACTACATCCAGCGCTCCTTCTCGCTGGTGGGGCTGGCGGGCACCCCGGCGCTGTCCTTCCGCAACCTCGCCATCACCGTCGCGGTCGGCGCCACACTCACCGGCCTGACCCTGGGGGGCTGGGCGCTGCTCCGATAGCCACCCCCACCACCGGCCCCACCACCGCCAGCGCCAGGCCCAGGGGTGCCACCGTCCCGGCCAGCCCCAGCGCCCCGGCCACGGCCGAACCGGCCAGCATGGCCACAGCCGAGCCCGCCAGGCCTACGGCTACGCCCATGCCGAGGCTGGTCCCGAACATTGGCCCCCCGGCCTCCCGCCACCCTCGCAGGGCCAGCCCCCCGAGGAGCAACGCGCAGGCGCCCAGGGCGAACAGCAACCCACGGATCGCGCGCTCTTGGACCGCGCACACGCTGGGCGCCTCCTGCCCCTCCACCCGCCAAGCCCCCTGGCCGCCGTGCAGCGCAGCCAGGGCCCGAGACACCCGGTTGGCCAGCGCGCCGGGGCCATCGGGCGCGATGATGCGCAGCTCACCGAGGCCCGCCTCGTCCTGCGGCACCAGCCTGAGCATTCCAGCGTGCAGCGGCAGCAGCACGTCCACCGCGGCCGTCTCGCGCTCCGGCTCGGCCAGGACCCCCACCACGGTCCACCAGCTCTCGTCCAGCTTGATGCGCGCCGCCCCCGGCTCCAGCAGGCGCGAGGCCCGCGGGGAGAGCACGCAGACCGCCGCCCCCGTGCGCTCGTCCTCGGCGTCCAGGGCCCGCCCCTTGGCGACCCGCAGCCCGGCCAGGGCCGCCCAGGCGGGATCCGCGGCTATCACGCGGAGAGCGACCCTCGCGGGGACCCGGGGCACGCTCTGGGTCACCACCAACTCCCGGGCCCCGCCCACAGCCAGGCCCGGCACCAGCGCCGCCAGCGCCTCCGGATCTCCTGGTTCCAGGCCTTGGTTGCCGCTGTCCACGCGGGTGGCCGTGACCAGCAGGGTGCCCTCCCCCGTCGCGGACGGGCCCTCGGGCGCCACCATGGCCAGGGCCAGGGAGACGCTGCCAAGCGCCAACCCGGTGATGCACAGCGTGGCCGCGAGCAGGGTGCGCGCCGCGCCGCGCCGCCGCTCTCCGGACGGGATCACGTCCCCGCCCCACCCGAAGCCGGGGGATCGGCATCCCCCTCCCCCTCCGCCAGCACGTCCTGCAGCGCCACGCGATCCCCGGGGGCCAGATCGCCCTCGACCACCACGCGGCTGGCGTCGGCCAGGCCGCGCTGCACCGGGACCTCCAGCCACCCGCCGGCGGCCCCGCGCAGCACACAGGCCTGGCCGCCATGCTCGAAGATCGCCTCCCGCGGGACCGTGAGGGCGTCGGACACCCTGGCCACCTCCAGCTCGACCCGCACCGACATCCCGGGCCGCATGGCCGGATCGAGCTCGCCCAGCGCGATGTCGGCCCGCAGCCGCTTGCCCGGAGCCCCACCGCCCCCGCGCACCGCCATGTCGCCCACACCCTGGATCTCACCCGGGAACGTCCGATCCGGCAGGGCGTCGAGCACCATGACCACCGGGTGGCCGAGGGTCAGCTTGCCGGCGTCCAGCTCGTGGACCCAGGCCACCGCGTGCAGCTCCGAGGGATCGGCCAGGGCCACCACCCGCGTGCCCGGGTAGACCAGGTAGCCCTGGCCCAGGGGCCGCCCCTCGGGGGCCTCCGTGTGGACCACCACACCCGCGGCGGGTGCGCGCAGGGTGGTGGCGGCGAGCTGGGCCCGGGTGCGCGCCAGCAGCTCCTGCCCGTGGCGGGCCTGGATGCCCAACAGCTCCAGCTGGGCTTCGCCCTGCAGACGCGCCGTCTCCAGCGCGGCCTTGCTCTGGTCCAGGGCCAGCGTGGACTGCTGCACCTGCAGGCGCGCCGCCTCGCGCTCCACCCGCGGCACCGCCTCACTGTCCGTGACCCGCATCTGCGCGCCCTTGAGGTTGAGCTCGGCGCGCTCCACCGCCGCCCTCAGATCGTCCAGGCGCAGCTCGAGCTGGGCCTGCTGCTGCTTGATGCGGGTGTGGGCGATCTCCTGCTCGTCCTGCGCCTGCTGCAGGCGGCGCTCCAGCTCGCTCCTGTCCAGCTCCACCAGCACGTCGCCCTCGGCGACCCGCAGGCCCTCGGCCGCGAGGAAGGTGACCTGGGCGCCCGTGCCGATGTCCGGCACCACCACCGGCGCCGTGCGGACCGCCTCCAGCTCGCCGGCCAGATCGAGGCGGACCACGAACTCCCCCCTCTCCACCTCGGCGCTGGGCGGATCACGCGGTCCCGCCGGCCGGCAGGCCAGCAGCGCGCAGAGCAGCAGGGGCAGGGGGGCGGGTCGCACGAAGGTGGACCTATCCCGCGCCCCCCACCGCCGCAGGGCGCCACCGGACGCCGGGGGCACGCGCCCGACCGGGCGGCTATGGTTTCGCGCAAGCCAAGGCAACCTACCCGCACCAGGAGCCCCCATGTCGCGCCCCCCCCTCATCGACGTCCACTGCCACGTGATGTCCGGCCGGGACATGCCCATCGCCGAGTTGACCGAGAAGACCCTGGAGATCCAGGAGGGCAAGCCCAAGGCCATCGCCAGGGCGGCGGGCAAGGCCGCGGCCAGGATGGTGCGGTTCGACCAGGAGGACGACTGCGGGGGCAAGTGCGAGGCCCCGGTCTCCTTCGCCGAGGAGCTGGACCCCGAGGCCGACCTCGACGACGCCATCGAGCGCCTGAAGGCCCAGGACCCCGAGTTCCGCCGCCTGCTGGAGGAGGAGCTCGCGGGCGAGCTGGCGTGCGGCCCGGAATGCTTCGGCGACCCCAGGGGGGGCTCCTCCGTCCGCTGCACCCTGCGCTGGACCCGCCTGCTGCGCAAGTGCCGCAGCTCCATCACCCGCGCCATGGTGGATCAGTCCCCGGCGCTCGACCTCTACGTCCCCATGACCGTGGACATGGACTACGCCTTCGGCGCCGTCCCCGACGTCCCCTACCGCCAGCAGATCCACGGCATGAGGTCCCTCGTCGGGCGCTGGGAGGGCACCGACGGGGGCGTGTGGGTGCACCCCTTCGTCTCCTTCGACCCCCGCCGCAAGGGCGCGATGAAGATGGTCGAGGAGGCCCTCTCCGCCGGCTTCATTGGCGTCAAGCTCTACCCCGTGATGGGCTACCTCCCGACCGACCCCGCGCTGGAGCCCCTCTTCGCCTTCTGCGAGGAGCACGGCGTGCCCATCACCACCCACACCTCCTGGACCGGCGCCGTGTCCGACGCCGCGTACAAGCACTACGCCGATCCGGACGGCTGGGCCGCGCTCCTGAAACGCCACGAGCGGCTGCGCATCGACCTGGCCCACTTCGGCGGCTACCCGGAGGCCGATCTCGACCAGCCTGGCAACTGGGCCGGCAAGATCATCCCCCTGCTGGAGCGCTACGACCTCGTCTACGTGGACACGGCCTTCCACATCGGCGCCGTGGACGAGCGTCGCAGGTTCCTCCTCCAGCTCTCCGGGCTGCCCCCCGTGCGCCGGGCCCGGGTCCTCTCGCGCATGATGTACGCCTCGGACTGGCACATGACCGTCCCCGAAGGCGTCGACCGCGACTACTATGACGAGCACCTCGCCGACTGGCGGGAGGTCTTCGGTGACGAAGGGCGGGAGGCCTACCTGGGGGGCAACGCCATGGACTTCCTGGGCCTGCGCGAGGGTGGCGCCACCCGGAAGCGCCTGATGGATTGGTACAAGCCCGCCGAGCGGCCCTGGTGGCTCGAGCCCGGGAACAGGTAGCCGTCGGGGGCGCCGGGAGGCCTCGCGCATCCGAGCTGGGAGGGGCCTCGGTCATCGTTTCGGCCATTCGGCCTCACGACAACCGCTGCCTCCCTTTTTGTTGGGGGGAG
>JBDRKM010000197.1:0-5785 GCA_043814015.1 Pseudomonadota bacterium | reverse complement strand
TGCGCCAGCTCCGCCGCGCGACGGCGCAGCCCGAAGGCGTCCAGCAAGGTGAAGAGGGTGGACGAGTCGGCCAGGCGCTCCACGCGGACCAGCGCCGCCTCGCGCGCCTCCTCCACCACCTCGCGCGGCGCGGCGCTCGGCTGCTCGGCCAGCAAGGACAGCCCGGGGATGGGGGCCCCCAGCGGCGTGCGCCCGCGCTGGGCGGCGATACGGTTCGCCAGCAGGTCGTGGCCCGCCCGCCGCAGCAGGCCCGCGGCCAGCTCGGGCTCACCCGCCGCCACCAGCACCTCGGTGCCGATCCGGAGCATCCCGGCCTGGGCGAAGAGCTTGCCGGCGGACCGCGCGTGGGCCCGCGCTTCGGCGGCCACGCCCCCGGTGCGACGCAGCTCGGCCTCGATCAGGACCAGCAGCAGCCAGGCCGCGTCGAGCTGGGCGCCGGCCTCCGAGAGCAGGCCGACCGCGGCCTGCACGGCCCGCTCGGCCGCGGGGCTGCGCTGGCGGGGGCTGCGCCCGAGGAGAGGATCGCCCCGCCCGGTCACTGCTCCACCTCGAGCTGCTCCAGGCGTTGTCGCAGCAGATCGGGCACGTTGGCGGCCCTGAGCGCCTCCGCGGCCTCGATAAGGCCATCGCGGACGTAGCGGAACAGGCATTGATCCATGCTCTGCATGCCCGTGACCTCGTTGCTGCCGCTCTGCAGCCAGGCCTCGATCTGGTGGGTCTTGCCCTCGCGGATCATGTTGGCCACCGCGAAGCTGTTCAGCAGCACCTCCAGGGCCGCGACGCGCCCCTCGCCGCTGGCGCGCTTGCAGAGGAACTGGGCCACGACCCCCCGCAGCAGCACCGAGAGCACCGAGCGGGCCTGCTCCCGGTTCTCGGGCGGGACGGCGTCGATGACGCGATCCACCGCCTTGGAGGCCGAGTTGGTGTGCAGCGTGCCCAGCACGAGCACACCGGTCTCGGCCGCCTGCAGCGCGAGCGAGACGGTCTCCTGGTCGCGCAGCTCGCCCACCATGAGGACGTCGGGCGACTCGCGCAGGGCCGAGCGCAGCCCCTCGGCGAAGGTGGCCACATCGCGCCCCACCTCGCGCTGGGTGACCACGCTCTTGACGGGGTCGTGCACGAACTCGACTGGATCTTCGAGGGTGATGATGTGGCGCTCCATGGTGGTGTTGATGTGGTGCACCATGGCCGCCAGCGTGGTGGTCTTGCCCGAGCCGGTGGGGCCCGTGATGAGCACCAGGCCGTTCTGCATCTCGGTCAGGCGCCGAACCGAGCGCGGCAGCATCAGCTCCTTGAGGGTGGGCAGGCGGTTGGGGATGACCCGGAACACCGCGGAGGCACCCTGCTGCTGCACGAAGGCGTTGGCCCGGAAGCGCGCGCACCCCGGCAGGATGTGCATGAAGTCGAGCTGTTGATCGCGGGCCAGGGCCTCCTGCTGCTCCGGCGAGAGGATCTGGGCCAGCAGGCGGCGGGTCTCGCCGTCGGACAGCTCGCGGTAGGGCAGCGCCACGAGATCGCCGTCCAGCCGCACGATGGGGGGCTTGCCCGCGTGCAGGTGCAGATCGCTGCCGCGCTGGTCGATGACCACCTGGAGGAAGGAGTCGAGCCAGGCCATGACTTCTTCCCGCTACTCAGGCAGCTCGGCGACGACGGCGCCGCCCGGCTCCTTGGCCACCAGGGCCTCGAAGTCCTTCTTGTTGCGCGCCTTCATGTAGACCACCTCGGCACCGACGGTGCCCTCCTTGTAGAGGCGCAGCAGCTCGCCGTCCATGGTCTGCATGCCCGCGTCCTTCGACGTGGTGATGACGGAAGGGAGCTGGTAGCACTTGCCCTGGCGGATCATGTGGGCCACGGCGTCGTTGTTGAGCATGACCTCGCAGGCCAGGCAGCGGCCCTCTCCGTCGAGCCGCGGCAGCAGGTACTGGCAGACCACCGCGCGCAGCGAGCCGGCCAGCATGTTGCGCACCTGCTCCTGCTGGGCCGCGGGGAAGGCGTTGATGAGACGATCGAGGGTGGTGTCGGCCGAGACCGTGTGGACCGTGCCGAGCACGAGGTGGCCCGTCTCGGCGGCGGTGACCGCGAAGGCGATGGTGGGCAGATCCCGCAGCTCCCCCACCAGCAGGACGTCTGGATCCTGGCGCAGGGTGGCGCGCAGGGCCTGGTCGTAGGACGAGGTGTGGGTGCCGATCTCGCGCTGGTTGATCAGGCTCTTCTTGCGCGGGTGCACCACCTCGATCGGATCCTCCAGGGTGATCACGTGCCGCCCGGAGGTGCGGTTGATGGCATCGACCAGGGCCGCGAGCGTGGTGGACTTGCCCGAGCCCGTGGGGCCGCCCACCAGCACCAGGCCGTTCTTGAGCTTGTCGAGGCGCCGCACCACCTCGGGCAGGCCGAGCTCGTCCAGCGATGGCAGCTCGCCGCGCACCACCCGGAACACGGCCGACAGGCCCTGGAGCTGATGGAACACGTTGACCCGGAAGCGCACCCCCTCGGCCGCGACCTCGTAGGAGAAGTCCACGTCGCGGCGGCCCTGCAGCTCGCTGATGTGCTGGGCGGTCAGCAGCGGGACCAACATGGCCTCGATCCCGGGCGGCCCCAGGGGCTGATCTTCCAGGGGCTCCACCCGCCCCATGCGCTTGGCCATGGGCGGGCTGCCGGGGCTGAGGAGCAGATCGTCGAAGCGCTCGGAGGCGACGTGCACGAGCAGGGCGTCGAGCCGGCTCAGGGGCACCTCGCCTTCCTGGAGAGAGGCGCGCAGCTCCCACAGGTCCGCCAGGTGGGCCGCCAGCTTGCGCACGGCCGTGTCGGGGTCCGCCGTCAGGGCGGCCACCTCGGCCGCCACGCCCCGCTCGCCGAGCTTCTCGATGCAGCGGAGGGCGGCCAGGCGCACCTCGGCATCGCGGCTCCTGAGCAGGCGCGCCACCTGGGGCGCGGCCTCGGGGGTGCCGAGCTCCTGGATGGCGGCCAGCGCCGCGATGCGCAGGCCTGCCTCCTTGAGGGCGATGCGCACCAGGTAGGGCGCGGCTCTGGCGTCGCCGATCTCGGCCAGGGCGGCCATGGCGCGCTCGCGCACCCACCAGTCGCCGTCCTCGCCGGCCGCGCGCACCAGGGCGCCCAGGGCTTTGGGGGACTTCAAGCGCCTGAGCACCTCCACCGCGGAGAGCCGCACCGGGGCGCGTGGATCCTGGAGGAAGGCCACGAAGTAGGGGATGAGCCGCTCGCCGGCCAGCTCGATCAGGGCGTCGGTGACGCGCTCGCGCACCCACCAATCCTCGTCGGCCAGCAGCTCGAACAGGCGCGGCCAGAGCTCCTCGGTGGACACCCTGGTCTTGCGCACCACGTCCACCGCCATGCGCCGCACCTCCGCGTCGTGGCTCCTGAGCAGCCACAGCAGGGTGCGGGAGATCTCCACCTTGCCCGAGGTGCCCAGGTTGGCCAGGGCGTCGGCCGCCCGGGTGCGCACCTCCAGCAGGCGGTCCTCCAGGGCGTCCACCACGGCGGGCAGCACGGCGTCCGTGGCCATGGCCTCCAGGGTCTCGATCACGACGATCCGCACCACCTTGGGGGAGGTCTTGAGCTTGCCGCGCAGCAGCGTGATGACCGCCGCGCCCTCGAAGCGCCGCAGGCCCCGCACCGCCGCCAGCACCAGGGGCAGGCGGGGCGAGTCGAGCAGCGGGCCCACGTGATCCACCCACTCGTCGAAGGTGGCCAGGCCAGAGAAAGCCTGGATGATGCTGGTGGCCACCGACTCGTCGTCATCTCCCAGGAGCTGGGCCAGGGCGTCGAGCGCCGCCACGCGGTTGCCCGCCATGAAGCGCTCCTCGCCGAGGTAGCGCACGATCTTGAGCTTCTCGCCCTTGCTGCACACCCCCAGCGACCCCACCAACGCGGGGATGGCGTGGTGGCCGGCGATGCGCACCACCGCGTCGATGGCCGCGCCGCGCCCCTGGAAGCCGGGCTTGGCCATGAGCTGCTCGAGCTCGGCCAGCGCCGTGCGCCCGCCCACCTCGGCCAGCACCTGGGCCGCCGTGGTGCGCACCGAGGCGTTGTCGTGATCGAGCAGGCGGCAGAGCTGGGGGTGGCCGGCCGGGTCGTTGACCTTGGGCAGCACCTGGGCGATGGGCCCGCGGACCGTGGGATCGGAGCTCTCCAGGAACTCCAGCAGCGGGACGAACAGCTTGCGGTCGCCGGAGGCCTCCACCAGGCGGGCGAAGAGCATGCAGCGCAGGTGGTGCTGGCCGGAATCCCGCGGGCGCTTCTTGACCAGCTCGGTCAGATCGAGGACATCGCGGCCCGACAGGCTCCCGGCCTGCTCCACGAGGCTCTGGACGTCCGCCATGCCCTGGAGCTTGGCGGCGCGGAGCTGGGAGAGGATCGGGTTGGGGGCCACGGGACCTCGCGTGGGCTTGGGGGGAGCGGGGGGCGTAACGCGATCGGGGGGGGGTGACGCTTGGAGACACCCTCGCCCCTCGCCACCCCGCGCCAAACCCAACCCACACGCCTCCCGAACCGTCTCCATCGCGGTCAATTCCTGACCGCCTGTGTATCACGAAAACATGCCGCCAAAGCATATCCAGGATAGATTCTCCTCTCATGGTGGCTCACCGCACCGCTGCGCCCCACTGCCGCCCGGAGGCCCCTGCCATGCTCGACCCCTTCCACTTCGAGCGTCTGATGCAGGCCCCGGCCCAGGCCCGCCACCACCTCGGGGATCTCGATCTGTCGGCCAGCCAGCTCCTGCTCTTCCTGGCCGAGGAGTGGCTGACGCGCCGGGCGGAGGCCGAGGTCGAGGTCGAGCCCGAGCCCGAGCCCGAGACGGCACACGTGTGCCACGACCGCCCGACCACCGTGCCCGAGCCCGCGGCCCTCGAGCCCGCGGTGGCAGAGCCCGCGGCCACCACGCCCGCCCCCACGGCACACGTGTGCCACGCAGACCCCACCGCCGCCCCGATCCTCCAGCGCGTCCTCGTCCACCGCTGTCCCGTCTGCGATCGTGCCTGGTCCGAGGGCAGGGCCGGCCCCATGGAGCTCGATCCCCGCCATCGGGCCCAGGCCGCCTGCGACGCCGAGGAGCTGGCCGGAGACGCCAGCGCCGGCACGCCAGGCCACCTCAGCCGCAGCATCCCCCCGGCCGTGCGCCGCGCGGTGCTGGTGCGCGACGGCGGCCGCTGCCAGGTGCCCGGGTGCCGCAACCGCCGGCACGTGGAGGTCCACCACCTCACCCCGCGCAGCGCGGGCGGGGGGCACACGCCGCAAAACCTGGTCACGCTGTGCTCCTGCCACCACGACATGGTCCACCGGGGGGGGGGTCCGGGTCGCGCGGGGCCCCGACGGCGCCCTCTGCTGCGCCCGGGGCGCGGGCGAGCCCCTCGGGGTGCTGGTGACCATCCAGGGAGAGCGGGCCGAGCTGGAGCAGGCGGACCTCGCCGCCTTCGAGGGCCCGCCCGACAGCTGGCCCTGCATCGCGGGGTACTGGGGTGGGATCGCGCCGCCGGAGGGCCCGCCGCCGCGCGGCCGGCAGCAGGTGCGGGTGGGCGACGAGGCACGGATGGCAGCGCGGTGGGAGGCGCGGGGGGTGCGCTGCTGACCGGCCAGCGCGGCTCGTCCGCGCCCAAGATGTTGAGGCTCGACATCTCAGCGCGGGGCTCCGCCCGCAACCCAAGGTGATCGCACCCGCCCGCGCTGCCCCTTGTTTGCCTTGCGGGGGGCGCACCCCCCCCCACCCGCTGCCCAGGGGGGCGGGGGGGCCCCCCCAGGCCCCGCTGGCGCGCGGGGGGGGGGGGCC
>JBDRKM010000196.1:0-16036 GCA_043814015.1 Pseudomonadota bacterium | reverse complement strand
CCTCGCTCAAGGTGTCTGCGACCGATACCCTCCGGGGATCATCCCCGGAGGGCCTCCTGGGATAGCCGATCCGGATACCGCTGTCTAGTGTCGCGATACGTGGCCATGTATGCCTAATATGGCGATCCGGAGCGAGTGGGATGTACGCCCCCGATCATCTGCCGCCCTATGTAGTCCAAGGCGACCGCCGAGAGGTTCGCCGCGAGCCCGACGGCGAGAGAACTCCCGCTTCCAGTCGTGAAAAACAGGGGCATGGTGTGGCCAACAGCCGCCCTCGGCACCACCGTCGCCACCACCGTCCGCACGCTCGATCGGGCGTCCGTCACGTCGCGCCAGCCCAGCAGCCAGCCCCGGTCCCACAACCCAGCGAGCCGGCCGTCCACCTCGCGCTCTTCCACCCAGTAGCGAGGCAGGTTGGTGTACTCCGGATCCTGGTGCTCGGCGTCGGACGCCTGCGGCAGGATGTGCCCCCGCTCTCCTGGCGCCACCTTGCCGAAGTCCCCGAAGCGGTGGTCGAAGTGGTAGATCATCTTCGCCTCGTAGAGCGGCAGCATCCGCGCGCCGCCCCGGACGAAGATGTTGCCCTCCAGGTGCCAGCCCTCGGCCTCCAGCGTGGCGCGTGTCCTGAAGAGACCCGAGTCGTTGGCCATGTCCAGCATTCGCTTGAAGCTCACACCCCAGGGGTTGCCGTCCGCACCCTCCTCGCGCCACAACACGGGCACGCGCCGGTAGATGGCCTTGGTGATCTCGGCGTCCCGCCCCGTGCGGAAGACGGGGCAGGTGCCCGTGTTCGGGTTCAGCAGCATCAGGTCGGCGGCGGTGAGCTCGTAGGTCCGACCCGGCTCGCGCAGTACGTCAGGATGCCGCAGGAAGGCGGCGAGCCTGGCCGGTCGGGGGAGCCGGCTGCCGGCCATGACCAGCGCGCAGAAGTTGACCCGATGGTCGATGCCCCTGAAGAGCTTCCCCTCGTTCTCGAACCCGTAGAGGCAGGCCAGCTCCCCGGAGCCCATGAGATCGTTGAAGAAGAACTGGGTGGTGGCATCCGTGGCGATCCCGGTCGGCACGATGCAGCCGGCCCTCCCCACCCCCCGCAGCAGCCCCCGGTTCAGCTCGGCGAACAGGGAGTAGGTGTTCACGTCCCCGCGGCCGCAGAGCGGGAAGCGCCCGCTGTCGCGCACGAGCCGGGCCTCGCCGTCGGCCTGCCGCAACGCCGCCTGCCACTCGGCCCACAGCTCGGGCTCCTCCGCCTCGAGCCGGGCGATGGCCCGCTTGCGGGCGGCGGCATTCACCGCTCCGGCTACGTCGGGCGCCCGGGCCGCGAAGAACTCCTTCTCCTGGAGCTTGATGCGCTCCCACGGCGGGTTGCCCAGCACGACGTCGAAGCCGCCCTCCCAGCCGGTGACCGCGCCGGCCGCGCCCCGCACGGGGGTGAACACGGCGGGAAAGGCCAGGTGCCAGTGGAAGAACCCGTAGTCCCGGGCGAGGCGGCGCACCTCCTGGCGGGTGTCCGTGGGGCAGGCCGCGGCGTCGCGCCGGACGCGCTGGAACAGCTCGTGGGTGGGCGCGGCGGCCTCGTGGTCCGGCTGCTTGGGCCACACGAAGGCGCTGCACCACAGGTCGGCCTGCAGCAGGGCGTCCTTGTGCTCCGGCGAGGACTGCAGCCGCCGCCAGGCGCTCTCCTTGGCGCGCACGGCCTCCAGGCTGTCGTCGGGGGCTTCCTCCACGCGCCGGGCCTGCACGGCGGCGTCGTGGTAGCCGCCGGCCGCGTCGGCCGCCCAGTAGGCGGCGAAGAGGTCGCCCTGGCCCTGGCGCTCCTTGCGGTTGCGGGCCCGCAGCGCCTTGGCCGTCGCGGGCTCGTCGCCGGCGAGGGGCTGCCAGGCGTCGTCGGGCACCCCCTCGGCCAGCAGGTTCGGGGTGGCGCCGAGCAGCGCGTTGCCCTGCTGGATGTGGGCGTCCAGGAAGGACAGGGGCTTGCCGGGCTCGATGGCCTCCATCCACAGGGCCACCTTGCACAGCTCGACGGCCATCTCGTTCAGATCGACGCCGTGGATGCAGCGCCCCACCACCTCGCGCAGGGCGCGCTGGTGATCGGGCGGCGCGGGCTCGCAATCGCCGGTGCGCACCCGGGCCAGGCGTTCGGCGATGCGGCGCGCGGCCGCGACGAGGAAGTGGCCCGAGCCGCAGGCCGAGTCCACCACCCGGATCTCCAGCAGGGCCCGGGTCGGGTCGGGTTGGCGCTCGGCCTCGGCCAGCACGGGATCGAGGGTGCTGTCCAGCAGGCAGTCCACCAGAGAGGTGGGCGTGTAGTAGCTGCCGGTGGTCTTGCGCTCGTGACCGGCGGCGCTCTGGAGCGTGAAGGTCTCACCGCCGGACTCCCGCGTCACGCGCGGGTGCAGCTCCATGAGCGACTCGTAGATGCCGCCCAGCTCGTCGGCCGCCACCAGGCTCCAGGCCACGGGCCGGCGCAGGCCGCCGTCATCGAGGACGCAGAGGGCGCGCAGGGCGGCGAGCAGGTGCTCGTTGGAGAGGTCCGCGGCGTCGACGGCCGGGCAGGCCCCGGGGCTCCACAGGAAGCTGCCGAAGGCCGGGAGGCCAAGCGGCGGGTAGCCGTCGTGCAGCAGGCCCATGAGGGTGCGGAGCTGGACCCAGAGGTCGCCGTGCGGGCCGCCGCGCTTGCGATCCGCCAGGTCGCGCAGGCGGCGCGTGGCGTAGTAGCGGGCGAAGCGTTCCCGGGCCTCGCGGGGGGCCTCCGGATCGAGCAGCACACGCCGGTCTTCGGCCACGAACAGGAAGATGAGCCGGTAGGCCAGGCGCAGGAGCTGCCGGTACAGGGCGCGGGTCGAGAGCGCGCCGGAGGCCAGATCCTCGCGCAGCCGGCGGTTGGCCGGGTGCCGCAGCAGCCCGGTCCCGAAGTGGCAGAGGGCCTGCTCCACCCCGCCGCGCAGCCGCTCCAGGGCCTGCACACCCTCGTCGCGCGCGACCTGGAACCAACGCTCGAGGGCGCACTCCTCGGGGTTCGCGGCCTGCACCCGGCTGGCGTGGCACACCAGCCAGAGCAGCCGGAACTCGTCGTAGAGCCCACCGTCGAAGATGGCCTCCAGGTCGAACTCGACGAACGCCTTGCCGGTGAGGCTGTGGTGATCGCGCAGCACACGCAGGCAGAGCCCGTTGGAGACCAGGCCCCACAGGTGGGTGTCGCTGCGGTTGAGCAGGTCCTGCACGAGCCCGTGCGGCGAGGAGGCGGCCGCGCCCGACACCCCGGGCAGGCGCTTGTCGAGGTCGTAGCGCCAGCTCACCAGGTGGATGGGGGTGGCGTCCCGGGCGTGGGAGATGGCGAAGCTGCGCCCGTCCACCTCGACGGCGCGGGCCGCGCCGAGGTGGCCGTAGCCCAGCTCGTAGAAGAGGGGCAGGAGCCAGCGCGTGCGGGTCAGCGTGGTCCCCCGGTCGTGCTCGGGGGCGGTGGCCGCGGCCTCCCGGAAGGCGCGCCAGGCACCCACCAGGCGCGCCCAGGCGCGGTTGACCGCCTCGCCCAGGGTCTCGTGGGCCAGCAGATCGTAGCTGGCCGGGTCCAGGCCGGGCAGCGACCGATCGCCCGCCTCGATCCGCGCGAGCAGATCGCCCGGGAGCAGGCCCCCTTCGGAGCGGACGGCGGAGAAAGCGCGCCTCACGGGGTCGCCGCCGGAAGGAACACGAAGACGCCCAGCAGATCGGCCGGCAGGTGGGGCTCCACCCGCAGCGCCCGGAGCCCGAGGCCGGCCGCCTTGCGCACCCGGCGGTGAGCCTCGAGCAGGGCCTCGCCCCGCTGGCGGGCCAGCGCGTCCAGGTGGGGCCGCAGCTCGGCCTCCCGCGCCAGCACCCGCCCGAGGTGGGGGCGTTTCATGTCGTCGCCCAGGTTGGCGGCGGGCTCGGCCTCCAGCAACGAGTCTGGGTCCGCCAGCCAGATCGGCGCGCCCGGGGAGCCGGTGAAGGCCGCGAGCACGGCATCTTCGGCGAGCAGCTCCCGCTCTTCGTCCCCGCCGGAGCGGATGACCAGGTGGAAGCGCAGCCGCAGCAGGAGCAGGACGGTGCGCTCCCGCACCGCGTGGGTGAGGGTGACGCCGCAGCGCCGGGCCGGGCTGCTGCCGGCACCCAGCCCGAGGGGGTCGAGGGCGGCCTCCAGGACGTGGGAGGCCAGGCCGGCCACCACCGGGTGGGTGCGGCCGAGCACCTCGGCACCGCGGGGCGCGGGCTGCTCGAAGGCGACGGCCAGCTCTCCGTCGCGGCCCAGGGCGTCCTTGAGCGCGGCGGGGGTGCCCGCCAGGGAGAGCCGCGCGGGGCGGCCGGGGACGACGTGCGCGCCCAGCCGCCGCAGGGCCTCGGTGACGAACCGTTCGACGTCGGCGGCCGTGCCCAGGGCCCGCCGGCTCTCGGCCAATTCCCGGGCCACCTCCTCGATCTTGATGCTCGCCTGGGCGAACAGGCTGCGGCTGCGCCGCTCACGCTCGGCCGCCGCCTCCCACTGGACCTCCAGCTCCCGGCGGCTGGGCTGGGCGAAGCCGAAGACGAGCTGCTCGGCGGCCTCCTCCTGGCCCCGCAGCAGGAGCCCCTCCATCATGGCCTCCACCACGGCGTTGCTGTCCATGGGGACCGGCACGGTGATGCCGAGCTGGCGCCGGATGGCGCGATGCCGGCGGAGGAGGACGTCGAGGATCAGCCCATCGACCGGATTGTCGCGCCCGTAGAAGGTCAGGGTGCGCACCGCGTCGCGGGGCTGCCCGTAGCGGTCCACCCGGCCGTCGCGCTGCTCGTGCCGCGTGGGGTTCCAGGCGAGGTCGTAGTGCACGACCGCGTCGAAGCCCTCCTGGAGGTTGATGCCCTCGCTCAGGCAGTCGGTGCAGACCAGCACCCGTCGGGGCTCCTCGAGCATGGTGGCGATCCGGGCCTCGCGCTCGTCGGGCGCCAGATCGCCGGTGATGGCCTCCACCCGTACGTCCGCGGGCAGGGTCTCGCGCAGGTGCGCGGCGAGGTAGGCCACGGTCGGGATGAAGCGGCAGAACAGGATGGGGGCCCAGCCGTCGTCCACCAGACCGCGCACGATCTCGGCCATGCGATGGAGCTTCGCGTCGTGCTCGCCCGCCAGGTCGTCGGCCTCGCGGGCCAGGCGGCGCAGGCGGTCGGCCTCGGGCGAGTCGCTCGCCTCGACCTGGCTGCCCGGCACCACGTCGATGCCCTCCAGGGCCTCGCCATCCAGATCGAGCACCAGCCGCCGGCCGACCTCGTCGGCCCCGGCCGCGGTGTCGGCCTCGGCGCTGGCGGCCCGGTTGCGCAGGGTGGCGGCGGCCGCCGCCGGGCTGGAGCCGATGGCGCGCAGCAGGGCCAGGGCCGACCACCACCGGACCCGCTGGTGGCGCTCGTCCAGGGCCTCGTCGAGCACCTGCTCGCGGCACCAGGCCAGCACCTTGTCGAGGAAGCGCCGGCAGGGCCGGGACAGCGCGTAGTGCTCCTCGGCCTGCTCGCGCTCGGGGAAGGGGGTCTCCACGTCGAGGTAGGCGGCCAGATCGCCCCGGCGGCGTTGCACCAGGTAGCGGGCCAGGCGCTCGCGGTGACGGCGGTTGCCATCGCCCGCGAGGTCCACGGGCAGGTCGGCGAGGGCCGGATCCAGCAGGGCCAGCAGGGAGCGGAAGTTCTCCTCCTTGCCGCTGTGCGGCGTGGCCGTGACCAGGAGCAGGTGCCGGTGCTCGTCCCGGGCCAGGTCGGTCAGCAGGTCGTGGCGCTGCTGGGCGGCCCGCGCGGCCCCCGCGCCCACCGTGCAGGTGTGGGCCTCGTCTACGATGACCAGCTCCGGGCAGACCCGCAGGAACTCGTGCCGGCGCCGCTCGCTCTTGATCCAGTCCATGGAGATGACGACGAAGGGGTGGCGCTCGAACAGCGACTCGCCGGGTGCCAGGCCGCGCTCGAGCCGGCGCGCGGTGCCGGGCAGTACCAGGGCGGCGTCGAGGTGGAACTGCTGGCGCATGGCCCGCTGCCACTGCTCGGCCAGGTGCGGCGGGCAGAGGACCGCCACGCGCCGCACCTCACCCCGATCGAGCAATTCCCGCGCGATCAGGAGGGCCTCCACGGTCTTGCCGATGCCGACGTCATCGGCCACCAACAGCCGCACCGGGTCCTGCCGGAGGGCCATGAGCAGCGGCACGAGCTGGTAGGGCCGCGGCTCCACCGCGATGCGGGCCAGGCAGCGGAACGGGCCGGCGCCCGCTCGGAAGCCGAGCCGCACCGCGTCGCGCAGCAGGCGCCCGTCGTCGTGGGAGCCGAGATCCCGGCTCGGATCGGGGGGCGGGAACTCGGCCGGCGTCACCGGCTCCAGCGGCAGGTAGACGCCCGTGATCTCGTCGTCACCACCCCCGAGGGGGCGCAGCACGAGCAGCTCCCCGGCCGGGTCGGAGTCGGGCAGGACCACCCACTCCCGGCCCCGGGCGCTGACCAGGGCGCCGACGGCGAAGGCGCTCACGGGTCGATCCGGTCGACACCAACGTTCCCGAAGCCGCGGTAGTCGTCGATGGCGAGGCGTCGGATCATGGCGGCTCCTCTGTGCGCGTCCTCTAATCCTGGCCGCGCGGGCTGCCGAACACGCTGGGGTAGCGCGCGAAGATGGCGGCCCAGTCTGCCGCGTGGTGGAAGCGGACCACCAGCTTGTAGCCCTCCAGGCGCTCGTCCTGGCGGGCGTCCTCGGCCTGCCGGGCGGGGGCGTCGTGGTGCGGCCCGTCCACGAAGACCCAGGCCGTGGGGTAGCTGAAGTCCGGGCGCGCCCCGCAGGTCGCCACCAATTCCTGGGCCCGGTCCGGCAGCCGCAGCCCGAGCCGGGCGACCTGGTCGAGCCAGCGCCGCTCCAGATCGCTGTCGCAGGCGCGCCGCAGCTCCTCCAGGCGAGCGTCGCGCGGGGTGGCACCGGCCGCGGCCTCGGCGCGGGCCGTGCGCCAGGCGCCGAGCACGCCCGGGAGCAGGTGGCGGTCCAGGTCGAGGTGATCCCGCTGGTTGTAGTAGGACATCAGGCAGTCGTAGCAGGCGGCCTCGCAGTCCTCGCGGCCGTCGCGGGGACGGCGCCGATCCTCGAGCGTGTCGGGGTCGAAGTGGGCCCGGGCCAGCGCGGCCCGCGCGACCCTGGCCAGCGCCCCCGGGTCGTCGAGGAGCTGGCGGAGCACCCCGGCCCCTCCCTCCGATGCCTCGAAGAGCAGCAGGCTGCGGCGGGTGCCGGCGTCGGGCAAGGGCTCCGCGGCCAGCTCGGCGTCCTCGAGCTGGTAGATCTCCTGGACGGCGGCCTTGAGCGCGGCCTGCAGCGATGCCATGGTGCGCGCGTCGAGGGGCTCCGCCGGCTCGATCACCAGGGCGTTGCGGTGGTCCTCGACGTAGGGGATCACCCGGGCGCGGCGTGGGGTGGAGGGGTCGTCCGGGTCATCGTCGGCCGGTGGGCGGCTGACCCAGTAGCCGCGCTCCAGATCCAGCTCGAAGCCGGGCGCGGCGTCCTCCTTCTTGCGCTTGCGCCAGCCCAGGTTGATGCGCCAGAGGGTGGCGGCGTCGCCGTAGGTGAGGTTGGCCAGCACGGCACCGTCCGCACCCCGCAGCGTGCCGACCTGCCGGGACGGGCGCCCCTCGCGATCCTCGAAACGCAGGCCCGTGCGCACCTCGTACCCGAGGCGGAAGCGTTCCTCTTCGTCGGAGTTGATGCGGTCCCGGCGCCGGGTGGCCACGTTCTGCATGCGGAAGAAGTTCTCGAACAGGCGCGGCGAGCGGGCATCGCAGCCCTGGCAGCGGTCGGGCGCGCTGGCATCGCCCAGGTCATGCACGTAGCCGCAGGCGTCGCAGACGGCGGCCCGGCGCACCACGGACCCCTCGCCGGCCTCCACCGGCAGGATGACCTTGTTGATCACGTAGCGGTGGCCCTCGTGGTAGATCACGCTGCGTGGGCCGAATTCGGTGATGGCCAGGAAGCGCGGGCGCGAGAGGTAGTCCTCGTCCTGGCGCTGGCGGCGCCGGCCGGGCAGGTAGGCCGACAGGGGCAGGCGCGGGAAGTTGTAGCCGGGCAGGAAGCCCTCGCTGGCGAAGTAGCGGTAGCTGTAGAAGTCCGACTGCTGGTTGGACGAACCCACCTCGACCAGCAGGCGGAGCTGGGCGATGGCCTCCGCGTGCAGCCGCTTCGCCTGGTCCTTGTCGCGCGGATCGCGGGACTGGTCGCGCAGGTCGGCTGCCTGCCGCTTGGCCTGGGCGTGGGCGGCCCGGTAGAGCGTGCGCCAGCGCGCGCAGGCCCGCTCGAAGGCCGCTGGCAGATCGTTGAGCACCCGCCGCAGCCAGGTGTCCACGGACCCTTCAGCCCCCACGAGGCCCTGGATCGCCTCGCCCAGGCAGCCGCGCGCCTGGCGCAGCGCCCGCTCGCGCACCGCGAGATCCTCCAGCGCCGCCCGCACGTGCGGCTTGGCGTCCAGGGAGGGCTCGTCCCCGGCGACGTCCAGCACGTCGGCCAGGGTCTGCTCCAGGGACAGCCCGCTCTCGGCGAGCCACACCGCGCGCGCGTGGGCCTGGAGCAGATCGTCGTTGCCCAGCTCGAGCCGGGGCGTGCTCACCTGCCCGGCCACCATGCGCTCGGGCCGCTTGAAGAAGTACTGGTCGTGGGGGCTGCCCGCCGAGCAGTACACGAAGACGAAGGCGGGCTGGCCGCTGCGCCCGGCCCGGCCGCTGCGCTGGGCGTAGTTGGCTGGTGTGGGCGGTACGTTGCGCATGTTCACCACGTTGAGCTGGGCGATGTCCACCCCCAGCTCCATGGTCGGTGAGCAGTACAGCACGGGCAGCCTGGCGTGGAAGAAGGCGCTCTCCCGCTCCTGGCGGACCCCGGCCGGCACCTGCGCCGTGTGCTCGCGGGCCTCCAGCCGCTTGATGTCGTCGGCCTCGGAACGGTAGAAGTCCACGAAGAAGGGGTTGGTGCGGAGCCCGGTCTCCGGCGCGTTGGGCACGCGCACCGGATCGTGGAAGCCCTGGATACCCCCCGCCGCCCGCCACACGATGGCCGCGGCGTTGAGCTGGTACCCCGGCACGTCGTCCTGGCCGCGGGGTGCCAGCGCCACCCGCGCCAGCCCGACCCGGGCCAGCACCGCGAGCAGCTCCCCGATCAGGATCGCGGCGTCCTCGACGCCCAGCTTGCCGCCGGGGGCCGGCAGCACGCCCGGGCGCTTGAGGTACAGCCCGAACCCGCCGCGGGCCGAGAGGTAGACCAGTCGCCCGTAGCTTTGATCGCCCTCGGACTGCGAGCGCGGCAGGACGATGGCGGCCCGCTCCAGCCGCTCCTCGTCCTCCAGGGCCCAGGCCCCGGTGAGGTGCTGGCGTGACAGCGCCACGATCCGCTCCTGCTCCCGCGCATCGAGCGCATCCACCGCGATGGCCAGCTCGCGGCGCATGAAGTCGAGCAGCACCCGGCAGACCGCCTCGCGCTGGGCGGGCGCGGCCGCCGCCAGGGACGCATGGCCGCCGGACCACTTGGCCTCGTCGCGGCAGAGCTGGCCCAGCGAGCGGTAGTCGATGGCCAGCAGCCCGCACTGCTCCAGGTTGGGCTGCGTGACGCGCCAGCCCCGCTGCAGGTCGCGGTAGAGGTAGTAGCCCAGCACCTTGCGCAGGGCGCGGTGGGTCTCCTCGAGCTGGAAGTACTCCACCTGGGGGTTCTGGGCGTACAGGTCCAGCGGTAGGGCGAGGGCGTCGAAGACCCGCTGGGTGAGGTCCTCGTGCCGGATCCCCTCCTCGGCGGCGGCCAGCGCCGCGCGGTACAGCGCGGAGCGCAGGAGCGTGACGTGGACGAAATCGTTGAAGTGGCCCGCCTGCAGCGAGGCGTCCTGGCGGTTGTCGGTGAAGCTCAGGAGCTTGCGCGCCATCGGGGGCAGGTCGCGATCCTGGCGCAGCCGCCGGATGGCCGAGAGGGTGAGCACCGTGGTGGCGGTGCTGCGGCCCTCGGAGCCCAGCGTGGCGAGCTTGCCGTAGTCCGAGGTCTGGTGGGCGTCGTAGGCCACACCGCAGCGCAGGCAGAAGAGGAAGGGGGCTCGGACCCACTGGGCCACGAGCCGCCCCTGGCCCTCGCGGCCGTCGGGGGCCAGGCCCACGGCCCTGGGCAGGCGGTCCCGGCGTGCCCTGCGGACCACGGGCAGCCCGTCCCGCCCCTCCTCCAGCCACGAATCGGGCAACCGCGCCTTGAGTTCGTCCAGGTCCTGGGGCCAGCGTTCGCCCTCCTTCGTGCTGACGTACAGGAACCCCGCCTCGCCGTCATCCTCGTCGTGGGCGTGGTCCCGCAGCTCCCGGGGCAGGTAGGCGACCACCCCGCCGGCGCCCTCCTGGCGGCGGACCACGTAGTACTCCTGGCCGCACTCCCGGCAGAAGGCCAGCGGCAGCAGCACCTTGTGGCGCTCCGAGCCCGGCACGTACTGCTGCGCCCGCAACGTGATGAAACGCTCGTTCTCGGCCTCCGGCGAGGCGTAGACCGACTCACCCTTGGACACGAACTGATGGAGCCTGAACGCGAAGACTGGCCGCCCGTGCTCGTCGCGCACGCTGGTCCCGGCCATGAGCACGCGGCGGATCGCCGCATCGCAACGCTCGACCTGCTCCTCCACCAACCGCGCCAGCTCCGCCGCCAGCCCCTGTGCGCCCACCAGGGCCCGGGGCTCGCAGCGCACCAGCCGGCCCGAGCCCGGCTCCTCGCGCAGCCCGAGCCGCGACTCCACCCAGGAGGCCAGGGGATGGGCCCGGAACTCCTCGAATGAGTCCGGCAGCGGCTCGCCTTGCACCACCCGCCGGAGCCCCTCGACCGTCACCGGATCGAACGGCGCGGTGGCCCGGCGCAGGGTCTCGCCGATGACTTGGGCCGGCGCCACCGGGGCGCCGAACAGGCGGGAGGCCACCGTCGCCACCTCGGCCTGCTGCTCGGCCCAGGTCGCGCCCCCTGCCATGGTGGCGGAGGTGCCCACCTGGATCAGGTCCGTGGCGCCCGCGGCCGCGCGCACGCGCCGGATCAGCATGGCCACATCCGCACCCTGGCGCCCGCGGTAGGTGTGCAGCTCGTCGAACACCAGGAAGCGCAGCCCACCCAGGGACCGCACCAGCCGGCGCTCCTTGCTGCGGGTCAGGATCAGCTTCAGCATCACGTAGTTGGTGAGCAGGATGTCCGGCGGCCGCTCGACGATGGCCTCCCGCTCCTCTTCGGACTCCTGGCCCGTGTAGCGGGCGAAGGTCACCGGCGGCGCCGCGAAGCCGTGGCCCAGGTACTTCTCCAGCTCCCCGCGCTGGCTGTTGGCCAGGGCGTTCATAGGGTAGACGATGACCGCCTGGATCTGGCCCTTCTCCGCGCCGTGGCGCAGCACGTGATCCACGATGGGCACGATGTAGGCCAGGCTCTTGCCCGAGCCCGTGCCCGTGGTCAGCACATAGCTGTGACCCGCCCGCGCCGCGTCGAAGCCCTCGACCTGGTGCCGGTGGAACCGCAGCGGCCCACGGTTGGTGTGGGCATCGGGCTTGTCGCAGAAGATGTCGGCGCAGAGCGGGTGCAGCCGCCCCTGGGCGACGAGCTGCTCCGTGGACGTCCCGGGCTCGAAGGAGGGGTTGAGCTGCACCAGCGGGTCGGGCCAGAGGAAGCCGTCGCGCAGCTCCTGGTCCACCCGGGCGCGGATGTCGGGATCGCGGATCTCGATGAAGCTCCGCACGTAGTCGGCGTAGTCATCGACCACGTGCTGGCGGAGGTTGAAGACTTCCATCGTGGAGCCGCCCGGTGAGGTGAGGGTGCGAGTGTAGCGCCTTGGGCGGGGGTGGGGGAAGGGAGGGGGGGCCAGTGCGCGGCGCAGACGAAGCCAACGCAGCGCGGGGCTCCGCCCGAAACCCAAAGTGATCGCAACAGCCGCGCTGCCCTTTTTCGCGGGGGAGGGATGCCCTCCGGTGGGTAGCCGGGGAGGTCGCCCTCCCCGGCCCCGCGCAGAACCGGACTTGCGGATTTCCCGCATATGCCTATCCGGTTGACTACAGTGCGCCCCGCATTGTAACCTCCAGCCGTGCCCGCACTTCCGCGGGCGACGGGAGGTTGAAATGTCGGGCTCCTTCGGCAGATGGTGGGCAGCGCGAAGTGACCGTGTATGGACCGGCGTGCTGGAGAAAGTCATCGCGGCCTGCGTCATGTCTGCGCTGGTGTACGCCGTGACCTTCTTTAAGGCCCACGCCCTATACAGCGCGCTATTTGGCGCCGGGGTGTTTGTCGGCATGTGGATCGAATGGGCGAGAAACAAGATAGCGCGCAAAGTCACGCGGTCTTTTCTGCTCGATGACTGGCCTATGGAATGCTGCACCTTCGTTTTTCTCAAGGATGTGTGCCTTCGCGGAAGCACACTGACTGTCACGGCTGATGTCGTGTACCAAGGCCCAGAAGAGATCACAATCACAGCGGGGCGGTTGGAGCATGTGCGCCTCGGAGGAAGGTCGGTCATGGCGCCGATGATGCTGCAAGGCATTGGTGCCGACGGGCTCAAAGTCGAATCGGGCCACGGGCTGACCGTAGCGTTTGCTGCCGAAGTTCCAGCTTGGTCAGAGCGCGACGGCGAACAGTGGATTCCGGTGTTCTTCGGCGAGGATGTAGGCACGGCAAACGGCCCCGACGGGTCGCGCACAGCAGGCTTCATAAAAAGCCGCCGAGAGAAGAAGAAGGAAACAACGGTATATATCGCGCCGCAGCGGGGATGCCTGCTGGTGCGAAACGCATGAGGTGACACTTGCCAACGACCCAACTACCTGATCTTCCTCGCCCGTCGTCGCTTCTCGACTTCGCGCGCATGTTCCCTGACGACGCGGCGTGCGCCGCCTACCTGTTCCGTGTGCGCTGGCCCGAGGGCTTCGTCTGCCCGAAGTGCGGGAGCCCCCGCTACTGGCAAGTGCAGGGGAAGCCCGGCACGGTCCAGTGCGAGAAAGATCATCGCATCACGGTCACGGCGGGCACCGTCATGCACGGCACGCATACCCCACTGCCTACGTGGTTCTACGCCGCTTATCTCGTCTCGACACTCACGCCGGGGATCAGCGCGCTCCAGCTCCAGAAGCAGCTCGGCCTCACGCGGTACGAGACGGCCTTCAACATGCTGCACAAGCTCCGGTCGGCCCTGGTGGCCCCCGAGCGCGACAAGCTCACAGGCGAAGTCGAGGTTGACGAGTGCTTCGTGGGCGGCGTCGAGCACGGCAAGGCCGGGCGCGAGCCGGGCAAGAAGGCGCTCGTGATCATCGCCGTCGAGATCATCCGGTGGGAGGACGAAAAGGCCAGCGGGAACGTCGAGCAGCACGCCGTCGAAGGCGCTCCCGAGGCCCGCGCCGTTGGCCAGGGCAAGCAGCGCGTGAGGGCCGGGCGCGTCCGCATGACGGTCATCCCCAACGCCGAGGCCGAGACGCTACTCCCCTGGGTGGAGAGCAACGTCGCGCCTGGCGCCATGGTCTATACCGATGGGTGGAGCGGCTACGGTGGCCTGCGTGCCCTCGGCTACGATCACCGGCGCGTGCTTCAGAGCCACCAGGGGGTCAAGACGGGGAAGTGGCTCCCGATGGTTCACCTGCTCATCTCTAACCTCAAGACGTGGTTGCAGGGCACGCACAAGGGCGCGGTGCTGCCGCACCACCTTCAAGCGTACCTCAACGAGTTTACCTTCCGGTTCAACCGGCGCTTTTGGCGCGGCCCCGCCTTCATCCGTGCCCTGGGCCTCGCCACGAACGTCAAGGTCTGGCCGGAGTACGCGACTCTCTACGGCGTGCGGAAGGGCGAGGAAGGCGCCTGGGTGCATCCCAACCCCGACACCGACGCGATGCTCTGGTGCATGGCGCGGGACATCCTGCTGGAGCAAGGCGGCGATGCCACAGTGGAGTGGATGGAAGAACACCGCGACGACTTGATCAAGGTCGTGCGCCAGATGCGCCGGGAGGCGCAAGAGGTGGGACGTGACTGAGAAGCAGGCAAAAAGCGTATTCGCTCACGAGCTTTCGCGCTTCGCTGCGATCTATCCGGTGGTCAAGGGAACGCGCCTCGTGTTCCGGGCGAGGCATTACCTCAAGCACCCGGAAGCCCGAGACCTGGCGTGGCACGAAGCTGATGCGCGCACCGTGTACCTCCTCCGATCCGCGCTGACGCGCAGCCCCGCCTGCCTGCGTGGCATCTTCCGTCACGAGCTGGGCCATGCCTGCGACCCCGACTTCGGCCCCGGTGGCGAGGCGCGCGCTGATCGGATCGCGCGCCGTGTACTCGGCGTGCCCGTCAGGTACACACGCGACGGCGTCCAGCACGCCACGCATGGCGCGCCCACGCGCCCTTCGTGGCTTCCGAGGTGACTACTTCTGGACCTTGCGCTTGTTCAACTCCGGCAGTGCCCCCGTGGCTTCCTCAAAGTCAGTTAGAACCTTGTATTCGGTGACCATGAAATGCACGTAGACCCGCGAGTCCTCCTCAACGAGCCCCGCTTTCGCGCGATGCGCCATGTGTGCCTTGAGCCTCGCGCGCAGGTTGCGACCGGTCTCCGTGTCACCGATGTAGACCACGCGGCTGTCCTGCGGATCGGTGATGGCGTAGATCACGCGGACGCCGTCCCACTCGTCGGACTTGAGCATTTCCGCCACTGTGCCGCAACGCTCAAACCTGTTGCTGTCCAGGATCTTCTTCTGCTTCTTGTCCATGGTGGATACTCCGGGTGGCACCGTGGTCTAACGAGGATTCACGCCCGCGTGAAGACCGTGACGCGCGCCGGGAGGCACAGCGAGCCGAGGGCACCGATGCACTGTAGTCAACCGGATAGGCATATTCCCGCATCCGGCTCCCAAGGAGCGTATCGTCGGTCATGGCTGGGCCAGTTCGGGGAAGAGGGGCATCTGGCCGGGAGCTACCGGTTCGCGCACTTTCACTCCTGCGGTTGCCTGCCTGCCGCCCTCGGGCTCACTTCCCTTGCGGGGCGCCCTGGGGCCACTCCTCGGCGTGACCGGGCTCAGAAGATGGAACCAGGGTTTCCTCTTCACCCGCACCCACGCGAGCCGGGCCTTCTGGCTGCGTCGGTCCAGCACCCGGAACCAGAGCCTCACGGCCTGGAAATGGACATGCTTCAGTGCCGGGAGGCAGTGCCGCAGGTGGAAGTACTCGTAGAAGCCACGCAGCTTCTGGTTCAGCACCTTCTGGTGGAACCACGGTGAAGCGTGCATGTGGTCGTGCAACCACTGCTTGGCCTCGGCCAAGCACCGGTTCCGACTCTTCCTCGACGGCTTCCGTGCTGTTTTCAGCCCGCGTTTGGGCCGTCTCCGCATGTAGTGGGTGAAGCCCAGGAAGTCGAAGGTTCTCCCTCCGCTCTCTGGGCCTGGTCCTCTCTCCTGTTGCTCCGTTCCGAACTCCACCAGGCGCGTCTTTTCGGGGACCAGCTCCAGGCCGAAGGCGGCAAACCGCTCTACGACCTCCCGGCCGAACCGCTCCGCCTCCTCGGGGTGCTCGAAGCACACCACGAAGTCGTCGGCGTAGCGGACCATGCTCACCGAGCCCCGGCAGGAGCGTCGGAAGCGCCGGTCGAACCACAGGTCGAGCACATAGTGGAGGCAGATGTTCGCCAGCAGAGGGGACAACGGGCCGCCCTGAGGGGCGCCCTTGTCGCTCCGCGTGACCTTCCCATCCTCCACTATCCCCGAGTTGAGCACTTTCCCGATGAGGCGAAGGATTCCCCGGTCGGCGACCCGGTGGGCTACGAACTTCCGCAGCCAGCCATGGTCGAGGTTGTCGAAGAACCCTTTGATATCTGCCTCGTACACCACTCTGGTCCGACCTCCATCCACGGTCTTCCGCAGCACTTCCAAGGCGTCCTTGGCGCTCCGCCCGGGGCGGAAGCCGTAGGAGAAGTTGTAGTGCGCCAGGTGCATGCTCCCCCTGGAACGTCAACCGCGCCACGAACTAGGGACCACCCCGGCGCCACGATGAAGGACCCCCCTCTCGTGGCGCACGTGGCGATCTCTGGGTCAGCGGTCACCTTGGGCATCCAGC
>JBDRKM010000195.1:0-9741 GCA_043814015.1 Pseudomonadota bacterium | reverse complement strand
CCGCAGGGGCTGACGGCGGCGCGCTCCACCCGCCCAGAGGAGCGTAGGCCCTCGAACGAGCCGGCGCCAGACCCGGAGGGCGCCGATCCGGGCTGCTGAGGATCGCGAGCGTGGTCCCGACGGCCACGAGGGTGTTCCTGTTGGCTGTCTTGGGCAGCGGCCCTCGGAGGGTGTACTTGCAAAGCCGCTCCAGCGCCGGGCGTGCGTTCGCGGCGATGTGGATCCCTGCGTGCAGGTTGTAGCCCTCGCAGATCGCGCACAGCGGAGGCAGCTCCCGTCGCCGGCCAGCGATGGCCTGGTAGCGGCGCGCACCGGTGGCCTCGTCGCGTACGAAGAGGCCGTCGAGCACGATGGAGTGGAAGTGGGGATCGACCGCCAGGGAGGAGGAGAACCGCTGGATCACAGTGATGGCGCCCGGCTGACCGTCGGGCAGGCCCAGGCGCGCACGGTACCAGGCGAAGACCACCTCCAGGAAGACCCCGAGCACACCGCGGCACAGATCGTGGTCGTGGGCCAGCAGCAGGCGGCGTGACCAAGGAAGTGACAAGACCCACTGGCGCACGGGGACTTCGGGCAGCACGCCGTCGACCCAATGGGCCGCGCGCTCGGCCATGCGGCGTCCTGCGCATGACGGGCAGAAGCTGGCTGCGTCTTGGTGACCCGGTGCAAGTGGGCATCGGACGTGGCCTCGGTCGCTGCTGGTGAACGCACCCTCGTGTCAGAAGGCGACCGCCAGCTGCGGGGATGGCAGGTGAAGCCCGTGGCGGGGCGGGCGGCGCCGAGTCAGGATACTTGAAGGTCATGACGAGAAAGTGGCGCCATCAAAGCGATCCCCTGTTCCGCGGAGACCGCGCGGACGCGGTGGGGCTCCCTTCGCCCTCGGCCAACGACTCCATCGTGCGGCACATCCTGTACCTCGAGGGTGCCGGCCGCGAGACCCCCTACCTGTCCACCACCGAGCTGCACGAGATCGCAGAGCACTTCGCTGGCAGGAACGGGCGGGTGTGGAAGGCCATGCTCCGCCGGCTCCACGAGGAAGGGATCACCCACATCTCCCGCATCGAGCTGCTGAGCCTGCTCAAGGGTCGCGGCAAGGGCCGGGCCACCTGGAGGTCAGCGCTCGAGGTCGCCCAGGCCCGCAGGTACGCAGAGCAGTGGTACGAGCACCTCATCGACTTCAGCCCGCTCGCCCCCATCGAGGACCCCATGCTCCGTGAAGTGGTGTTCCGCTGCTTCGACAAGGCCTGAGCCATGCGGCTACTCTCCTGCTCCAACTGCTGTTTCAACGCCCTCCAGTACGACACCGTCGGGCTGACCCTGGGCTACTGCGTGAAGCACCAGCAGATCCTGCGCCACGCGGACTTCACCACCTGCGGTGGGCATCTGCGCAAGGATCTCGGCATCCACGCCGCGGAGGCCGCCGCCGAGCGCCACGCGGTGCGGTACCAGGCAGAGGTCATCACCGACCTCGAGGGGGCCCCCGTCAACGGTGGCTACCTCGAGAGTGACCCCTCCCTCCTGCGAGGGGACCGGGTTGGCGCCGCCGTGGCCGACTACGGATTCCTCCCCTCCAAGATCGCTTCCCTGGTGCAGCTCCGTGAGATCCCGGGAGGCCGCGCCGAGCTGGCCATGCTCTCGCTGGGGCGCACCTACGTACGCCGCTGCATGTCCCGCGAGGGTCGCTGGACCAGCGGGGTCCACCTCACCTGGTGGACACAGGAGCGGCTCGCCTCCGATCCGGAGCTGACGCCTGCGGACTTCCGGCTGCAGTCCTTCACCACCCTGCGCAGACAGGCCGAGCTGGCCCAGTGGTCCATCGTGATGCTGCGCCTCACCTTCCTCTCGGACATCGCCTCCTACGCCGTCCAGGGGCGCGACGAGGTGGGAGCGCTCGTGGACCTGGCCGAGGAGGCCGCCGCCGAGGCAGGTACCTCGCTCAGGAAGCTCCTCCGGTACGTCCGGGCGCGGGCGCTGCCCCAGCTCCGGGGGGCGCTCCCCGAAGCCCGGTATCGCCAGATCGCGGCGGAGCTGCACGAGGACTGACGCAGCCGCTGCCCGAGGCAACCACGGCCACTGCGGCCATCCGACCATGGTTTCTTAAGGCGCAACGACTGGCGGGGGAGTAGCTCGCTGCCCGCCGCGCCTACCGATCCCGCACCATCACCGGCGCGTTCACCACGTGGATGAAGTCCGCCACCAGGTCGCCCTCGCCCACACCCGCCTCCTCCAGAGACAGCTTGCGGAGCTGGTGACGGGCCACGGAGAGCTCGGCCCACAGCCCGGTGAGGTCGCCGTCCCGGGTGAAGGAGCACACCGCCACGGGCAGCTTCTGCAGCTCCTCGGCGGGGATGACCACCTGGCCCGATGCGTCGTCGCCGTGGGCCACGAGCCGGGCCACTTCGGTGAGCCAGTAGGGATCCTCGAGGCTGGCGTCGTAGACGCGGATCTCCACCATGACGAAGTCGAGGCTCGTGTCGCCGTCGCCGCCGTCGCCCGCCTCCCAGGTCACCGTGAGATCGCCGCCGCGCAGGACGGCCACGTCGCCGGTGAGCAGGTCCAGGGCCTCGCCCAGGCCGCTGCCCTCCTCGTGCAGGCGCACGCTGGCGAGGTCGCGCAGGGGGGCGAAGCCGCCCAGCGGGTGGTCCTCGCCCAGGCGGGTGAGCCAGACGTCCCAGGGGGCGTCTTCGGGCAGATCGGAGGGCCCCAGGGTGCCGGCCACGCCCGCGGGGAAGAACCAGCCGGAGTAGCCGTCGTAGACCAGCTCCGCGCCGCTCGGGTCGCCGCGCAGGCCGCCGCCTTCGGAGATACCGGTGACCGAGCCGGTGTAGCCGACGGACTCGTAGATGTCGCCGCCGCCGTAGTCCTCCGTGACCCAGAAGCCGAGCAGGGCACCGGAGAGATCGCCGGCCTCGCCGCCCAGATCGAGCCAGTCGCCGCTGGCGTCCGCGATGGAGAGATCCTGCTCCCAGCAGGCGTCCGGGCCGTAGACGCCGGCCACGGGGCCGTGCCAGGTGAAGGCCTCGGGGTACTCGGCGTACCAGTAGTAGTAGTCCCGCAGCCAATCCTCGCGCCTGGTGATCTCCGCGAGGTCGCGGGCGAAGTCGCGCGGGGTGGTGATGGAGAGGGTCTCGTCCTCGGCGTGCACGCCGTAGAGGTAGGGCACGGCGGTGGGGCGGCGGTCGCCCGGACCCCAGACGCGCACGCCGCCGGGCTCGGGCAAGGTGGACAGCTCCACGACATCGGCCTGATCGCCCGAGAAGCCAGGCTGGCGGCCGGTGCCGTCGAAGGCGTAGGCGCTGGCGTAGCCCTGCTCCACACCGCACCAATAGGTGTAGTCCCAGTCGGCCTTGGGGTTGGCCTGGGTCCAGACCTCCACGGGGCAGTCGATCTTGTACAGGGTCACGCTGGCGGACTCGGCGGCCCAGAACTCCCAGCCGCGGATGTCCCAGGTGAAGGCGCCCTCCAGGGAGGCCATGCCGTCAGGGGTGACCACGGCCAGGTCCACCGGCCCGCCGCCCGGGGCGCCCTCGGGCAACAGCACGTCCACGTGGTCGTCCGCGACCTCCACCAGGGTGGCGTTGCGGGTGCCCACCACCACGGTGCTGGCCTCGGCCAGGCCCGAGCCCAGGATGCGCGCGGGCTGCCCGGCGGCCAGGCTGGTGACGCTCGGCGGGTCGATGCCCGCGAGGCTGGGACCGGCGCCCGCCTCCCAGTAGTCGGGGTAGGGATCGGGCGCGCAGGCCGCGAGAAACAGGGGGAGGAGCGACCTCATGGCGCCTCCAGCCTCGTCCACAGGATGTCCGAGACGCGTGTTCGCACCGGGGAGATGGTGACCCGTTTGCCGTTGTAGGTGAGGGCGTCGGCCACCTCGACGGTGCCCTCGGAGATGCGCGCGACGGCCAGGACGTAGCCGGCGCGCGCGTCTGGGTCGGTGGCGCGCTCCAGCGTCTGGAGCCAGGCGGGCTTCAGGGTGAAGGAGCCGTCGTCCACCACCGTGCAGGCCAGCTCGCCGAGCACGTGCCAGCCGGCGCCCTCCGTGCCCACGCACAGGCCGTCCAGGCAGGAGAAGCCCGCACCGCAGGGGGTGTTGCAGTCGCAGCTCCCCTCGTCGCCCCAGCCGAGGTAGCGCAGCACCACGGTCACGGGCTGGCCGCTCTGCGACGGGGTCCAGGTCAGCTCCACCGGGTCGGTCCAGGGACCCGGCAGGTGCACGTCGGTGCTGCCGGGCTTGCGGATGAGCTGGCCGCCGAGGGCGAAGTCCTCCAGATCGGCCGGGAACTGGACCTGGGCGCCGGTCAGCGGGTAGGGCACGACGCCCAAGGTGGAGTCGGGCGGGGCGACGGTGCCCGGGAAGCTCAGGGTGTAGGCGGCGTCGCTGCGCCAGGTGTCGGGCAGGAGCTCGTTTTCCTGCACCACGGGCATCAGCCGGCCGCCGTACCCGGCGTACCAGCTCTCGCCGGCGGGGCGGTGGTGGGTGGAGGGGTCGCGCTCCAGCACGATGCGGCCGCCGTCGGCATCGGTGAGCGCGATGTGGTCGCCCACGTCCACGTACTCCATGAAGGAGAAGTACCCGGAGATGGTGGTCCGCGTGAAGCAGGCGTCCTGGCCGTCCACCAGCGGCGGACCGGGGCTCAGGAAGGAGGAGTTGCGGTCGAAGCCCGTGTCCAGGGGGTAGCCGAGGTAGGCGTAGCCCAGGGTCACACCCGTGCCGTCGGCCCGGGGCGCGTCGCCGTACAGGCCGGTGAGCCCGAGCCCGAGGTTGGTGCCCCAGAAGCGGAAGCGGGCGTACTCGATCATGCCGCCCATGGGGGCGGGGGCGGGCAGGACGGAGTCCAAATCCGTGCCGGAGCCGTAGAGGTGCACGTCGTAGGGGTCCGACGGGCGGTAGCAGGCCGAGGCCAGGAGGGAGAAGAGCAGGAGGTGTCGCATGGCTACCACCCCGTCCCGATGCCGAGGTAGACCCGCAGGGTGGGCGGCTCGATCTCGTCGGAGAGCTCGGAGGCCGCGTCGCGGGCGAGGGAGTTCTGGACCAGGTCGGCGTTCACGTCGCCGTAGCCGGCCGTGGGCTGGAAGCCGTAGGCCACCCGCAGGAAGGAGTCCCAGTCCCAGTCGTTGAAGATGTAGGCCCGGACCCGCAGCTCGAGGCCGGCGTCCGTGAGCCAGTAGTTGGGGTGGTCGGCCGGGCTGTTCTTGTAGGCGTAGTCCACGCCGGGGACCTCGCGCCGGATGGAGGCCGGGTCGTCCGCGACGACGCTCCAGCCCTCCACGTGGCTCGGGCCGTCCACCCGGTAGGACCAGAGGTTGCCCACGGTGCCGAAGAGCTGCAGGTACATGGCCTCGGTGTAGATGGGCCCGATCTTGGTGTTGATGTCGCGCCAGAGCGGGAAGCGGTAGCTGGCGTTGAGCATGGCCATGGTCTCGCCGGTCAGCGACCAGCCCTCGTACCCGGAGAACTGGATGTTGTTGCCGATGGTGCCGCTGCCCCAGTGGTAGGGGTGGCGCCCGCCGGCCATGAACTCGTCCCAGCTCATGACGTTGCGGTCGATCCAGCCCACCTCGAAGTCGAGCTGCAGGGTGTGGTGCTCCGAGAGCCCGAACCAGCCGACGGGGACGAACTCGGTGTAGCTGGCCATGAGCTGGTGGTAGCCGTACTTCTCCAGCAGCTCGCCGTCGTCGTAGACCCCGCCGGCCACCTCCGGGTCGAGCAGCTTGGTCATGCGGTACTGGTAGTCCACGTACAGCCGCCGGGAGCCGCGGGGGTTGATCCACTGATCGCCCCAGTACCAGCCGCCCGTGGCGTTCCACTCGAAGAAGGCCCCGAATCCGCAGTGCCCGGTGTAGGGGACGAAGGCCTGACCGTCGCCCGTGTCGCGGAAGGAGTAGCGCGAGGCGTCGGCGCCTATGCCCATCCAGAGGGTGTTGGAGGGGATGTAGGTGATGTAGGTCCAGACGTCGTCGCTGGCCTGCTCGAACTTGAGGTCCACCACGGTGACGTCGTCCGTGGTCTCCACCACGCCGTCCTCGTCCACCCCGTAGCCGTAGGTGCCCTTGTAGGTGTAGCGCATGTAGCCGGCCATGATGGTGGGCCAGAGCATGTCGCCCCAGTAGGACAGGTAGAAGAAGTTGTCCTTGCCGAAGGTGGCCTCGCCCTCCAGCCAGTGGCCCTCGGTGTAGTCGCCGAAGAAGAAGCCGCTGCCCACCTCGACGTTGCGGTCGGTGCTGCGCAGCACGGGCCAGCCGGACAGGGGGAACAGCGACTTGAACGCCCGGTACTGCGTGCTGGAGGCCACCGGGTCGAGGGCCTTGCCCGGGGCCCAGTCGGAGGTGAGCGCGGAGCTGTCGGGCGCGGTCTCGGGGAGGAGGAAGAGGCCGTCGTAGATCACGGGTCGCTCGGCCAGCTTCTCCTTCGGCAGGGCCTTGATGCGGAAGCCGTGGCCCGTGACGTCGGTGTAGAACAGGTGCCCACCGGGCGCCGGGAACACGCCGTAGATGCCGCCGAGCGTGTCGGTCTGCTGGCGCACCTCGCGGGTGGCGAGGTCCAGCGCGTAGGCGTTGAGGATGCCGGTCTGATCCGAGGAGAACCAGGCGCGGCCGTCGGGGCCCATCATGGGGTCGGTCTCGTCGGCGGGGGAGTCCGTGAGCCGGGTCAGCGCGCCGCTGGGTACGTCCACCAGCCAGAGGTCCTGGCGGTAGTCGCGGAACAGGGAGACCAGCACCTGCTCGCCCGAGGGCAGGAACGAGATCCCCTGCACCTGGGTGCCGTCGTCGAAGGCGGTGAGCTGCGTGAGATCGCTGCCATCCGGGGCCACCGCCCAGAGGTTGTGGGTGCCGTTGCCGTAGCGCGAGAACACGATGGTGCCGCCGTCAGGGGACCAGGCGGCCTCGCGGGCCCGGAGCGTGCCGGGGATGGGTTCCCAGTCCACCTTGAGGCGCTTCTCGTCCGCGCGGATGGTGCCCACCAGGAGCTGAGCCCAGTTGTAGCCGTCGGCGTTGAAGGTCAGGCCGGCCTGCATGAGGAAGGGGGCGGCCAGGTCCTCAGGGCCCGTGGCCACGAGGCGCTGGCCGTCGGGGGAGAAGGCCGCGCGCTGGAACTCGAAGAAGGTGTAGGTGGCGGTCCGCTGCTCGAAGTGGCGCAGGCGCTTGCGATCCTTCTCGTCCACGTAGGTGCCGCCCACCGCGCCCCACTCCTCCGGGCGGATCTCGCGGATGTTGAGGCCCTTGTCGAACCAGGCCATGAAACGGCCATCCGGCGAATACGAGGGCAGCTCCTGGTAGGCGGACCTGCCGTCCATGGCCTCGTGCTTCGCCTTGTCGGAGAGCTTCTCCCAGTCCTCGTCGTGCTCCTTCTCCCAGGGGGGCTGCACCAGGGCCAGCTCGCGGCCCTCCACGCGGCCGCGAGCCTCCACCTCCGCCGCCCTGGCGTCGAAGCGCTCCTGCCAGTGGGCCTTCCAGTCCGTGTAGAGCTCGGCGGTGGTGAACCCGGTCACCTCCGCCACGATGCTGTCCCAGGAGACGCGCCAGCGCTGGCCCGAGGCCGTGGCGAGCTTCGCGTAGATGTCCTCGCCGAAGCGCTCGTACAGGTACAGGCCGAAGGCGTAGCCGCTCTGGTAGTTGCGCTCGGGCTCGAACCCCCACTTGTCGGCCTGGGTGGTCCACTCGTCCAGGGTGGGCAGGCGGTCCTCCTGCACCTGGCGGCGCATGAAGGCCTCGCGGGCGTTGCCCCAGAAGTTGTAGCCGGACAGGTGCGACCACAGCTCGGCGGTGCCCTCCACCCACCAGATGGGACCATCCGTGGAGAAAGTGGCGCTGGCGCCGATGTCCGCGTTGGTGTGGACCCGCGGCTCCAGGCCCCAGCGGCGCAGCCACTCCTCGTCCTCGGCCAGGCCGCCGATGGTGACGCCGGTGGTGCCCTCGGAGAGCGGCTGCCAGGCCTTGAGGCTGACGATGTGGCCGAACTCGTGGGCCATGACGTCGGTGACGAACTCCATCCGGCCGCGCGGGCGGTAGGTGGAGGCCCAGTCGGCGGAGATGCCGATCCAGTCCCACTCGGCCAGGGCGAAGCCGTTGCCCTCCCAGCCACGGTCCTGGTCGTAGATGACCACGTGGGTCTTCTCTTCGAGGTAGTAGCCGATCCGGCCGCAGACCCGGGGCCAGACCTCCTCCCCGATGGCCGCCACCTGGGCGGCGGTGAAGGAGGCCGTGAAGTAGTGGGGGTCGTCCACCGGGCGCTTCGACTCGGGCCAGTGGATGACCCAGTGCTCGGTCTCCAGCGTGTGCCACATGACGTCGGGGTAGTTGTGCTCGTAGCCGGCGCGGGCCTGGGCCGGGGGCGTGACGGCGAGCAGCGCGGCGAGGGTGAGGGGGGCTACCATCGGACCACCGCCGAGAGCTCGAGGGTGGGGCCGGGCTGCGGCGAGAATTCCTCCAGGCCCAGCGCCTGGAAGAGGCGGGTGTCGGAGCCCATGAGCTGCATCCCGAAGCCGGCGCCGGCCTCGAAGTTGTCCACGGGGGAGAAGGTCAGGCCGAGGCGGGCGTCCACGAAGTAGCCGGCCGAGCCGGGGATGGGGTTGAGGTCGAGGCGGGCGGCGCCCTCGCCCGAGACACCCACGGCGTAGACCCCGCGGTGGCTGAAGCGGCCGTCTGCGCCCAGGCACCAGGCGTCGCCGAGCTGGACCTCGGCGGTGGCTCCGGCGCGCAGTTCATCGCCCGGGTTCAGCCAGCCGTTGCCGAAGCCGCCGTCCTCCAGGACGTAGCCCACCACGGCCGGGAACTTGTGAACCCAGCCGAGATCACCTTTGAGCGCCAGGACTTCGCCGAGGCGCACCCGCCCGTGGGCGAAGGCGCCCAGGTTGGTGATGCCCGTGCCCGTGAGGAAGCCCTCGGTGTTGGCCGCGCCGCCGATGAAGTCGGAGGGCCACTCCACGCCGGAGGGCGCCTTGAGGTCCACCTGGAAGGCCAGCGCCCCGCGCTTCTCGAGCCAGGGCTGGTACCAGACGCCCGTGTGGACATCGCCCAGCGCGGTGGTGGCGGTGTCAGCCCCCGCGGCGCTCACCAGGCGCGCCCGCACCACGGGGATGTGCGCGTAGATCCGCGCGCGGCGCGTGAAGCCCTGGTCCACGTTCAGCCACAGCCGCGAGTAGTGCCAGGCCGTGCCCTCCTCGGCGGCCACCAGGCGGCCCTGCCCGTCGCGCACGGCGGTGGACAGCTTGCTGTCGGCGGCCAGCTCGATCTGGAGCCAGCCCTTGGGCAGCGCGTACTCCCGCGCCACCTGCCGCTGGACCCAGGGCCCCTGGGAGGTTCTGTGGGTGAAAGGCCCCGCGTGGGCGGCGGTACCGAGGAGGAAGAGAGCGAGCAGGTTCATGGGCCGGGCCCCGGCGGGCTGGAGGCCCGGCTACTCTACCAGAGTCTCGGGGGGAGAGGGGTCTGGCGGCTTGGCCCGAGTCGTCGGCTGCACCGACGAAGCCGTCAGGTATCAGCGGTCAGCTATCAGCTCTGTTGAGCAGCAGCCGGCGTTCGCGGACTTCACCCGCGGGGTGGACACGCCGAACCTGGTGACTCGCGACGAAGGTGCCTGCTGAACCCTGGCACCTGAGGGCTGATGTGTAGTGCGCCAGGTGCATGCTCCCCCTGGAACGTCAACCGCGCCACGAACTAGGGACCACCCCGGCGCCACGATGAAGGACCCCCCTCTCGTGGCGCACGTGGCGATCTCTGGGTCAGCGGTCACCTTGGGCATCCAGC
>JBDRKM010000194.1:0-23030 GCA_043814015.1 Pseudomonadota bacterium | reverse complement strand
ACCGTGCCCGCGGGTCCACAGCCGCAGCACCTCTTTGATCTCGACCACGTGTAGCTCCCGGTACGCCATGTCTTCTCCTTGGGCTGGATGCCCAAGGTGACCGCTGACCCAGAGATCGCCACGTGCGCCACGAGAGGGGGGTCCTTCATCGTGGCGCCGGGGTGGTCCCTAGTTCGTGGCGCGGTTGACGTTCCAGGGGGAGCATGCACCTGGCGCACTACATCGTTGGGTGGGACGAGCGGGCGCGCCCATGACGGGAGGTCCTTTCGAAAGATGTCAATGGGAGCCTCTCTCCCGGGGCTCCCGCCGAGCACCTCCTGGGTGGCGAACAAATGAAGCTGGACCGCGTGCGATGCAACAGGAGCGCCCAGCATCCCGAGACACGCTGGCAGGGCGCTGTGCGACTCGACCTCCGTGGCCACTTCGCCCTCGAACCATGGACGAAGGGAGCAGAGGCTCTCGGCCTGCTCAGTGTAGGTCGCAGGGAAGTTGAAGACGCCGAGGGAGAGGAAGAGGTGGAGGGTGGGCATCTTGTGAACCCAGGGAACAGGATGAGACGCAGGGGATTTACCGCTTGAACCCCTCGAGAGAGATGCTCTTCAACATCGCGCTACCTCCACTGCAAGCCCAGGTTCCGCGGATCGCCACCCGCATGCACCACCACCGTGACGGTTTTACCCACGGCAGCGTCGGTTGGCGGATCTCCGATGCCGACGGTCGCCGTCACGGCCTGCCCCTGAGCCTCGGGCCCGGTGAGCCTGACCTGCCATTTGCCCTTCTTGTTCTGGCCGACGATCTCGGCCTGTACCTCCGTGCCGCCAGGGATGGGTTTCCAGCCTGTGTGTCGCGGGGCTGCCGGTATCGGGGCCGGAGCGACCCGCCCCCCAGGGTCGCGGTAGCCGCCGCGCCCGCCTTGCGCAGGAGCCCCACCCGCGCGCCCCCCGCGCTCCTCGCGGTTCGGGGCGGTCGAAGTCGCCCCGCATCGCCTGGGCCGCTCGACCTGCTTGCCGTGCTCCGCGGCATAGCCCACCCACCCGGCGTCGGTGCCAGCCGGCGGCAGGGACAGGCCCTCCTTCTTGGCCTCCACGAACTCGTTGACTTTTCGGTCCTGGTAGGGGCGGGAGGCAGCGATGCTCATGGCGCGGCGGTGGGGGCTGTCCGCGGGCAGCACCCGGGCCAGCTCGCGCAGCTCGAAGATCCGCCGCGAGGCCAGCCAGCCGCCGGGAACGCGGCTCTCCTCGCAGAAGCTCTCCATCGCGCCCGCAAAAGCTCTGCGGGCTTCTTCCAGAAGGTCCGAGCCACGCCTCGCGGGGTCGTTGGGGACCAGATCAGTGCCGGCGATGGTGATGGAGCAGCGGCCGTACCCCAGGCTGCGGGCCATGCCGAGCCCGTGGTAGCAGCCATCGTCCCCACCGAAGTCCAAGGCCCACAGCAGGGCACCCAGCTCAACCGGGCGCAGGTTGTGCACCCGCACGACGCTGCGGAAGACGCTGCCAACTTCGAGAGGGTGGAAGGTGGTGGCCACGTCGGTGTTCACGGTGCCATCTCGGCGCTTGGGCGGCTCTGGGCCCTTCACGACCTCAGGCTGCATCCGGTAGCGCTTGTGGCCGCGCACACGCGCGTCCGGGTCCATGTAGGTGGCGTAGTGGTCCTTGCCACCGATGGGGTTGGCGCCGGGCACGCCCGGATCCTGCTCTACATAGCTGGGGTAGAACGACGCCTTCGGGCCGCCGAGCACCTCTTGCACCCTGGGCAGGGCGTTGCCGCCTGACCGCAGCCGCCCCAGCCCGAAGGACACCCGCCCGGCCAGGGTGGCCTCTCGATCGGCTCGATCGGCACCGCGGCCCTTGCGGGCCAGGGGCACGTGCCCGAAGACGAGCTCGGCCAGGTCAGGGCGCGGGTCGACACCCAGATCCCGCTGGGCGCTGCGCACGGCGTCCCTGGTGGTGTGGTCGTAGGCCAGGCGGAACATCATGGCCAGGCCGAAGGCGCGCAGGGAGCCGTCCTCTTTCAACAAGAAGAACACGGGCACCCGGGCACGCTGCTCGAACTTGGGCTGCCAAAAGCCCCACTCCTCGTTGGCCGAGCGGCGCTGGTTCAGGCTGTGCTGCTCCTGGCCGCCGCCGTGGACGAACTCGAAGCCATCGAACACGCTCCGAGGCACAGAGACCGACTTGTCAGGACGCTCGCCGTAGAACACGAAGTCGTGGTGCTTGGCGTGGCCGCCGCTGCGCCGTGGCGCCATGTCCGGGGTCCAGCGCGAGGGTTGGCCGGTGAACACCAGGGTGCCGGCATGGTGCCCGGGGCCCGTCACTGCGCCGAAGCCCACCGGGAGCGGCACCTTGTCGGGGGGGCGGAGCGGCTCGATGTCCACCTTCACCTGCAGCCTGGGGTCTGTCGAATCCTCGGCGTTCCAGGTCCGGTACTTGCTCGCTGAGCTCTGGGGCTCACCCGGCTGGTAGCGGGAGAGCCCGCTCTTCCGGGCGTGCTCCATGAGGAGGCGGTAGTCCATCTTGGCGAAGCTGCACGGGGTGATGGTGGCCACATCCTCGCCGGGTTCACCATCCAGCAGGTCGGCGCCCGGAACCACCTGCAGCCAACCCGCCATGACCTTGGGCAGCGGCAGGTTCTTTCCGTTGAGCGCGGGCATGATGTCGGCCATGTGGCGCACGTAGAGCGCGGCGTTCTGCAGATCGCGCACGCCGTAGCGGTGGTCGTTCACCCGTCGCATCCAGCCGAAGCTGGCGATCTCCACGACGGAGCGGATGGCGCCGCGCAGACCGCTGCCGGGGAAGGCGGGCAGGCCGTCGGGGCCCCGGAAGAAGCGCTCCCGGTCCTCGGGGTCGCGCGTGAAGATCGGCGTGTGCGCGGTGATGTCGATCTCCATGGTGCCGCTGATGCCGTCCTCGAAGGGCCAGTCGCGGCTCACCGCGGGGGCCCAGTCGGGCAGGTAGACTTCCTCGTTGAGGGGGACGAAGCCGTAGGGTGCGAAGGCGGTGGTCATCGAGGATCCTCCCAGCCGATGAAGCGCGACAGCAGCGGCTGCCAGGTGGCGACAGGCGGCCCGCCGATGGGCGCACCCTGGGCGTGGTAGCTGCGGTAGGTCAGCCGACGAGAACCCCTCTCGGTCCGTTCGGTGGACACGAAGCTGACGTCCTCGAAGAGCACGGCGCCGCTCTGGATCTGGACGGACTCGCCAGCCCGTGGCGCCGCCGGGCCGTCGACGTAGCGGTAGCTGGTGAGGGTGGCGCCCACGCGCCGCAGGTGCAGGGAGGAAGTGTCGGTGAGGACGAACTCTCCGCTCAACACCCGCGCGCAGGCCGCCGCGTCCGGCACCTCCTGAGCCTCAGGCGAAGGCGCGACCTGTCGCCAGGCGCCGCCGGAACACTCCAGGACCCGGTCGGTGAGGCACAGCCAGCCGTTGGCCTCGGTGGACAACCCAGCCAGCAAACCGGCGAGCTCATCGGGCGTCGGCTCCGCGGTCAGCACGGAGAGGGTGCACGGGGTCCAGGGCGACACGGGCCGCTCGAGCGCGGCTGCGAGGTCGGCGAGGAGGATGGCGGGGGAGCTCATGCGTCACCTCGGCGGTGGAGCCCGGATACGTTCGCGTCGGGATCGGTGAAGTAGCCATGGCCGCGGTTGGCCCCGGCGCCCAGCGCCAGACGACCTGCCGCGAGGTCTTCGAGGGCGTCGGCGAGGGCTTGAAGCGCGAGCGGAGGGACACCCTCGCGGTCGATGTCCAGCGTCACCATCAGCTTCGGGCTCCGGCTGATGGGGGCCTCGCTGTAGAGCAGGCCGTCCATGGGCGCCTGGGTGAAGCGGTCCAGGGAGACGTGCTGCAGGGCGCCGCTGCGCGCCTCGGCAGGATCGAGGTACAGGTCGGTCAGGAATACCCGGCCGGGCAGGCCCGCGTCTTCAGCGTCATCAGCGTCCCTGGCGCGTTTGATGCTGCCGAAGAGAGCAGCGACCGCTTGCTCGACGTCACCGCTATGCTCACCACCCAGGGGATCGGGGCGCTCCCGATCAGGTGCTTCTGCCCACTGCCGGAAGTCATCCAGGTGGTCCGTCGTGACCGTGTCCAGCGCCCACTGGCCGGCACGACGCCGGGCGTGGAACAGGGTGCGGTGGCGCAGCGCGCCCTTGATCCCGCTGGCCGGCACGAGCACCTCGGCGTTCTCGACGCTGACCACGGAACCCTGCCCGCCGGACCACCGGATGCGGCGCTCGGTCACCGGCACCTTGTCGTGGGCCTTTCCCTCCCGGCCCTGCTCGCGGGTGCGGTGCTCGGGGCGCACGGCTGTGCCGGTCCCGAACAGCCAGTGGTCCTGGGGCCGCAGTGAGAGCTCCACGCGCACGCGGTCTCGCGGGGCCTCCGGGGCCGGGAGCTGCTCGGGCCGAGTCTCGGTGAGCCCCGAGCCCGGCGCAGCCAGGTCGCGGGGTACCCTGGCGAAGGCCGCGCGATCCTGGGCCCGCCGCAGGTCAAAGCTCCCGCTGGCGCAGCGCGCGACCTTGAAGCTTCCGAAGCCCCGGCGGGTGCGCCCACCCAACCGCAGCCCGCCTCGATGCAGGAGGGCGAGCAGATCGATCAGGGTCTTCTCCTCATCCGGGGCGTGCACCAGCAGCTCGAAGGTGAAACGGGCCCCGGCGGGCACGAGCAGCTCGTCGAACTTGCCCGCCCTGTCCACGACGCCTTTGTGGTCAAGGCGGACGTGATCGCGCACCACCCCCGCTTCGAGGAAAGCCAGCACGGGATCGCCGATCAGGGCCTCCGGTGCGACGCGCGGGGGCACGGGCAGATCCTTGGCGCCGTGGACGGCGGCCCAGGACAGCTCGACCCGCGAGGGAGCGCCGTGTACACCGCGCTGGAATCCGAAGAGCGCCTCGACCTCATCCCTGGTCTTCCGAGCAGCCCAGGCGGCTCGCAGCATCCCCGCCAGGCTGGTGGCCGGGATGGTGGGCAGGCCGTTGGCGTCCAGTACACAGGTGCTGTCCCGCAGGTCGTCACCACCGCCGGTCCCGATGGTCATGGGTGTCGTGAGCTCGAGGGTCACGTGGGCCAACGCGAAACGCAGCCCGCGGGAGGGTGGTTTGGACTCAGGCATGGTGCTTCTCCTCGTTGGCGGCCATGTGCCGGGGCACGCGGCGCCCAAGCAACTCGAGGGCGCGGATGGGGTCGACGTGGTCGCCGAGGCCATCGAACCAGTCCAGCAGCCTGCGGCCTCGACCGCGGGCCCAGGTGTCGCCAGCGACCCCGCGCTCGATCTGGTTCTTCAGCTCCGCGAGCAGCTGCTCCCTGGAGCGGCCGGCGAGGCGCGCCTCGGCCGCCAGACCGCGGAGCCGTCCCCACTGGGAGCGCGGCACGTTCCAGCCTGCGGCCTCCTTCGCCTGCCGGTCGGCCTCGAACCAGGTGGCATCCTGCAGACGTTCGTGCTCCTGTCGGGCCAGGAGCCAGCCGATCACGGGATCGCTCGGCGGGGGGGCCGGCGCGGTCTGGTTGGATTCGGACAAACGCACCGCACACGGCTCGGGCTCGGACAGCACGGGCGGCTCCACCAGCACGTGACCGAGCCCGCTGGAGAGTTGCTCGCCGACACCACGCCCCACATGAGCGCTCAGTTTGTCCAGGTCGAGGTCCGCGGCGCCCTCACCCCGAGTGAAGGTGATGACGCTGCCCGCCTCGATCACCTGGCGCTCCATGTCCGGGCGGCGGCGGTGGCCGTTGAAGGGGCTGTAGCGGCGGGACCGCAGGAAGGAGCGGTCAAGGTCCAGGCGCCAGCCCCGGGGCAGGTCCAGGTCCTCAGGCCGGGGATCGAGCCTCGGAGAGCCGGTCACAGGGTCCACGAGCGCCAGGTCGCTGAGGCAGAGCACACGCAGGCGCCCGGGCTGCGCGAGCCGCGGCGGTCGGTCGGGGACCCGTGTGCGCTCCAGGACCCGCACCACGGCCTCACCGAACTCGGCGCTGCGGCTGCGGCCGACACGGATGGGCGCACCGCACAGGGCCTCGGTGACGATCTCGAGGGCCCGCTCACTCACGGCGGCGAGCTCCGCGTGGTAGCGGGTGCCGGCCGGGACGGCCTCGAAGCCGTACAACAACCCCTCGCGCGCCTTGCCCTGCTCGTCGATGGCGGTGCGCATGGAGGTAGTAAGGCTGATGTCCCAGCGGTGCCAATGGGCCCCATCGCGGACCACGAGGCCGCCCCCGAGCCGGGAGAGCTGTTCCGCGGGGCGTGCGACCTGCGACAGGTCGATCACCCCGGCGCCGTACTTGCGCTCGTGCCATGACAGCGGCACAGGCAGCGCGACCCCCAGCTCGGGGTGGACCGGCAAGCCATCGCCGAAGCGCATCTCGCCCAGGTGGAAGGCGCCCAGGGCGAGCCCGAGCGCCTCGAGGGCTGGGTAGCATCGGGCTGCCGCGGCGCCCAGGAGTGTGGCGCCGGGGAGGCGGTCGAGGGATGCAGGTCGCCCGATGGTGGCAGAGGACGCGGTGAAGATGGCGTCGGAGAGGAGGGTGACCTCCAACATGCGGCGGATCATGGGGCCTCCGAGACGATGGCGGCGGAGCAGCGGCCCAGGCCGCGGTTGCGGTGGCTGCCCACAGCGCGCAGGAAGAGGCGCACGGCCGTGTCCACGGCCTCCCAGGGGATATTGGGCGGGGGGGCGCCAGGTTTGAGGGAGCGAGCCTGGAGCGGCGCGTAGAGCGTGACCGGAACGACCACCTCGATGGTCCTCAGGCTGTGATCCTCTGCCACCCCATGCTCATCCAGGGCGGTGCTGGAGATGGCCCCCAGCAGGTGCTGCACCATCTGGGCACCCTCTTCGGACTTCGCGTAGGCTTGCCACTTGGTTGCTTCGGCGATGCCAGCGCCCAGGCGGGCCGAGCCAACCAGCAACACCCCGGCTTGGGTGGCGAAGCGTTCCTCCTCGAGACAGCGAACCCTATGGTCCGGGGAGCCGAACCCCGGCAACTCGCTGCCGAAAAGGAGCTCCTCGACGTCTTTGCTTAGACCGTCGATACCCGCCTCTACGCCCAGGCGGACTGCCTGGCGGAGGAGTCCCTTGACCGTACGTCCGGGGAGGAAGGGCAGGCCCGCGCCGTCGCGATGCACCACGGCGTCGGCACCCGCGCCGTCACCGCGACCCGTGCCCGGGTGCCAGAACCCGTGAAGATCGATGAGGAGCCCGGCCGCCGCGCCTGTGGGGAAGGCGTCGGAGCGGGCTGAGGCGCTGGGGCCGGGGCTCGCGGCGGAGACGCGGGACCCCTGGGAGGCTCGCTGTTGGGGCGACTTCTGGCCGCCACCGGCACGATGCTGGTGCTTCTTCCTGGTGTTTCTATGGGCCATCAGCGCGTCCTCCTGGTGCGATCGCTGTCGGAAGGCTGGAGTGTGCGCCACAGCAGTGCGTCTCCCAGCGCAGTACGCCAGGTCGGTTTCTTGCGCTGCTCGGTACACGGGGCCGGCTTGTCCTCCCGCGGATCGGCCGGAAGCGGCTCGCGGCCGGTCTGGGGGGAGTGATCGAGCGCGGTGAGCTTCGCGGCGAACCTCTCCCAAACGTCTCCCACGGCGGTCTCCCTGGTGCGCTGCCACAATGCGGCCGCTCGTGGGGAGCCCTCGTGCTCAAGGGTCAGCCACTCCCGGACGGCGCCACGGGGCAGACTCCCGAGCGCGAGCGCAAGCTGGGACAGGGCGACCAGCCGATCGAGTCCGTACGGGCCTCCTGAGAGCAGGCCATCGCGGCCGGCGCAAAGCTCCCCTCTCTCGAGGCCCTCCCAGCTCGTGTCGGCACTGGCGGTGGTCACCCGGTGGAACAGCAGCCCGCTGGGGGTGTGCTCCCCCTGCCGCAGACCCTTCTTGGCCGCGTTGCAGAGCGACTCCGCCAAGGCGTGGCCTGCGTGGAAGGGGAAGCCGGTCTTCGTGAAGGCGAGCCCAGCGCAGGCATCCAGCCCCTGACCACTCAGGATGTCCTTCTCGGCCCTGGTGGCGTTCTGGAACGCTTCGAGGAAGGCCAGCGTGAAGGGTATTCCGTAGCGCGCATCCACCAGGAAGGTGAGGTCGTCACCTCCCAGCACGATGGGCCGTGCGCGCAGCTCGTGGCCCCCCCTGCCGTCGGCGAAGTTGTCGTCGCGCCTGGTCCAGCCCACCAGCTTCTCGATGGCTTCTTTGGCGGCGCGTTCGGTGGCCGTGGACAAGGCGGAGGAGAAGCGGGCCTTGACGGCGAAGCGGTCCTCGGAGGGGTGCTCCTCGCTCAACCTCTGGACGATGTTGCCCACACCGTTGCCATCGGCGTGAACGACGGCGATGTAGCCCTCGCCCAGTTTGTCGGCGTCTTCCACGAAGCTGAACCCATCGGGTGCCAGGCGATCCAGGCCCGCGCGGCCATCCTTCAGCGCGTCGAGCTTGGCAGCGACGATGCGGTCCATGAGCCCATCGTCCTTGCCGGATCCGCTGCGGACGGCGGGCAGGCCGGTGCGACCGCTGCGGGCCATCAGCGGCCCGGCCTCCGGAAGGGACGGCGCTCGCCGGTTGCGCTGGGCGCCCAGCGCCGCGTACACCTGCTTCGGCGCATCGGCGGGTCCCCAGGCTTGGACCAGGGTGAGGCCGGGCGCCCGCTCGCTCACCACGAGGGGCCATGCCTCGGCGAAGCGCTCCAGCGAGGCGTGATTCTCGAAGACCACCTCGACACCGCCCGCGGCCGTGATGATCTGGCAGTCCGAGACCTCGAGCCGATGCAGCAAGCGCCGGGCATCGGCAGCCAGGCCGTCGATGATCGCGCTGCCTCCCTTGAGCTCACGGAGGCGGTCCGAGGCCAGGATCCATGCCTGGATACCTTTGACCTCGGCGCGGTAGAAGATCGGTGTGTTCATGGTGCGGGCTCCGTGTTGTTCTCAGATTCTGCCTTCTCGAGAAGTGGGTCCACATGGCCCCCGGTCACGGGGTGGTTCGACCGGCGCACGCCATCGCCACCGACCGTCGTCGGCTGTCCGGTCCGCGCTGTGAAGACGTCCAAGGGCATCACCCCTCCTGCGAGGTCGGTACGTTACTGCCCCGGCGCTCGCCCCCGCAAGGGAAGGGGGTGAAGCCCTTCCGCCGCGTCCGAAAGTATGGCGTTCTTCCGAATGTATCACGATAAGAGGCCAAGCGCCCCGCGACCCACCTGATGGTGGTGCTGGCGCGCAACCGCACCTGGCGCCCCGGGTTCACCGAATCGCAGCATGGACGCGGTGAGCGAGCGCCCATCCGCTCCCGACTCCCGTTCAGGTCTACTCTTCACGAATCAACTTGACTGGGCCGGAGTTGAATAGTACCTGAGTTCCATGCCCCGCTTCATCGACCGAGACACCGAACTCACCGCGCTGCGCGCCCGCTTCGCGCGGCCCTCCTCCTTCTCCCTCGTCTACGGCCAGCGCCGCGTGGGCAAGACCTGGCTGCTCCAGCGCCTCCTCGGGGAGCATCCGGGCGCCGCCTACTTCCTGGCGGACGAGTCGACCTCCCGGCACCTGCTGGCGCGCTTCCTGGCCGACCTCTCCGCCGCGGGGTTCCTTCCGGCCAGCGCGGGAATCGACGACTGGGGGACGGCGCTGACCTTCGTCTGCCAGGGGGCCGCGGTGGCCAACCGCCCGCTGCGGCTGGTCCTCGACGAGTGCCAGTACCTGTTCGCGGCAGAGCCGGCCCTGCCATCGATCCTGCAGCGCATCTGGGACGAGTTCCACGATCGGATTCCCCTGCACCTCGTCCTGTGCGGCTCGGCGCTCGGCACCCTGGCCCGCCTGGGCGATGTCGGGCAGCCACTCCACGGCCGCTTCGACCTGCGGCTGCGCCTGGATCCGTTCTCCTACCGGGAAGCCGCCTTGTTCGCGCCGTCCTGGACTCGGGCCGAGCGGTTCCGCCTGTACGGAGTCTTCGGCGGGCTGGCTCGGCACCTCGCCGAGGTGGACCCCGGCCGCAGCCTCGCCGAGAACGCCTGCGCCGCGATCCTGGCGCCGCTCGCGCCGCTGCATGAGGCGGTGCCCGATCTCCTGCGGACGGAGCACCTCTCCTCGCGCCCCGACGCGGACGCCATCCTCGCCGCCATTGGGCAGGGCGAGACCGGCTTCAACGCCATCGGGTCGCGCGCGGGCCTCTCCCAGAGCCGCACCGACTACGTCCTCAAGGAGCTGCTGTCGCTGGGGCTGATCGCCCGGGTGGCGCGCGCCGGGGACCGGGAAGGGAGCCGCTTTGCCCGCTACCGCTGCGCCGATCCCTTCACCGAGTCCTGGTACCGCTTCGTCCGCCCCAACCGGGGTGCTCTGCAGGGCACCCCGCCCGAAGCCATCTGGCAGGAGCGGATCGCCCCCGGGTTGGAGAACCGCATGGGCCCGGTCTTCGAGGAGATCGCGCGCCAAGCCATCGTCGGCGGCGCGCTGTACGCCGAGGTCGGGTCCGTGGACGCGGCCGCGCCATGGTGGAGCCGCGATGGTCGGACCGAGATCGACCTCGTCGTGACCGCCGGCACCATGTTGGTCTGCTGTGAGTGCAAATGGCGCGGTGGTGGCTAGGCCGATCTCGATGCCCTGCGCCAACTGCGGGCTCACGTCGGGCGGCATCCTCAGCTCGGCGGCCGGAGCGACGTACGTCTGTGCCTCGTATCTGGCGGTGGGTTCAGCGCCCGGGTCGTCCAGGTGGCGAAGGCCGAGGGGATCCTCCTGCTCGGGCCGGAGCGGTTGCTGCCCTGATGGGGTAGCGCGCGCTCGAGGCGAGTGCGTTCCGGCCGGCGGGAGCGCTCAGCCGATGCCGGCCTCCGCCACCCCGAAGGCCCGGGTCAACCCGTCCTGCTCGGCGTGGGACAGGCCGCGTACGCGCCCGCCGCCCGCCAGCACTGGGCGCTCACCCGACCTCGAATCGCCCCAACCCCGCGTGGCTCCCGAAGCCCAGGCAGATCGGCCCCTCGACGGGTTCGGCGAAGTCCAGCCGCAGCGCGTGGGGGACGGGAACGGGGGGCTGGTGCCGGTCGGCATGCAGGATGAAGTGCCGGAGGCGATCTCTGGGTGCTTCGCGCAGGTCCAACCGGGTCACCCGGGCCGACGGCAGCCCACGCAGGGCCAGCTCGTACCCGATCTGCCCCTCCAGGGAGTCTTTCCCCCGCGACTTCATGAACCGCGGGGCGACGTAGGCGGTGGCGGACACCCAGGTGCACGCGCCCCCAGCGGGCCCGAGGGTGCGTTCGAGGGCGACCCCGTGGCCCTCCGCGGATCGCAGAAGATCCGCGGAACCCGCGCCGGCGAAGGCGACCTGCAACTCTCCGACTCCGCCTTTCATCCACGTGCGGCGGACGATCCGCAGGGCGTCGAGCGCCTTGGGTGAGAGCCCCGCCGGGGCCCAGACGAGGACATGGTCCAGGCGCCCGTCACCGTCGAGGTCGAGGTGGAGCAGGTGGGCATGGGCATGGGCGTCTCGCGCGGCGTGGCCGGCGTCGCGACCCAGCAGCACGCGGGTGAGGGCGGGATCGTCTCGGGAGTGATCGGCCGCCCGCGCCTTGTGCAGCAAACGGCCCTGGGGAAACACCCTGGTCACCGAGGGAAGCGCGCTCCGGTTGCGGGATGGCGTGTTCACGGTGAGCAGCGCGAAGCGGGGCGCAGGCTCCGGGGGCATGGCGCTGCTGGAGACGTTCAGCGGTGCGGGTTCGAGAGCATCGGCCCGTCGCCAGTATCGCACGGCTTTGCTGCCCGGCGCTGCGGACCACCCGTGGCCCTGCAGCCAACCGGTCTCGGCGCTGAGGGCGGCGAGCAGATCGCGGGGGTAGGGGGCGAGCGCCCGCTGCAGTTTTTTCTCGACCGCCTTCGTGGGCTTCTTGCCCGGAGGGGGCGCGTGGGCGGCGTGGATCGGGGCCGTCTGCGCCTCGAACCAGCGGTGGTAGGCCGCGGCGGACACGGCGCAGAGCAGCGCCACAGCCTCCCAGCCCGGACCTGGAGGCCCGGCATCATCTCCCGCCGGGAGGCAGTTGGCGGGGAGGGTCGGCACCGGCACGAGCCTCGACTCGACCCAGGACTCGGCTCGGCCGAGGTAGCCGAGCAGGAGCGCCAGCTCCGCCAGGAGCGCCTGTTCGGCCGCCGGGAGGTCCAGGTCCCAGACGATCTCGACCACCCCCGTGGGCTCGACCCGGAGGAAGGCATCCAGGATCAAGGGCTTCTTCCCGGCAGCCTGGACGTAGTGCCGGGTGTGCCCGGGGGCGACATCGGGGAGGTTGTAGCGGGGCAGATCGCGCGCCAGGTGCTCGATCAGGGACACAGCCACGGCCGGCGGGGCGTCCGGCTGCCAGCCGCACTTGGCGTAGCCCGTCGCCAGCAGCGCGCGCAGGAGCCTCCACGGCGAGGGCGGCCACTCCACCAGGCCCTCGTTGACGTGGTGGCCCCAGGGGGTGGCGTGGTAGCCCCCCGCGGGGAAACGGAACTGGAGGACCGTTGGCATCTCAGTCCTCGTCCTTGCCCTTCTTCAAATCGTCATCGAACGAGACGACCGTGTGGCGCATCCGGCCCCGGCAGGTGGCGATGGCGGGGCGCAGGGCGTCGGCGAGTGCCGCCAGCGAGGGGAGCGCGAAGCCCTGGGGGCGCGTGGACACGACGGATCCTTCGCTCGCGGATTCCAGATCGCAGGCGGTGCGCAGGCGCAGGCCACGCCCCAGCAACGCCGCGACCTTGTACAGCGCCAGCAGCGTGAGCAGGCGTTCTGCCTCCTCGCCCAGGCCGTAGCCACGCAGCAAGGCCAAATCGAGGTTGACGTAGAGGTTGATGGCGTCGGCGGTGTACTCGTCGCGAGCGAAGGGCACGTTGCCGAAGCCGTCCTTTGTCAGGCCGGAGGGGTTCACGTGGTCGTTCTTCACGCCCCCGGAGGCCGCCGTGCGCACGCCTTCGGCCTCGATGAAGGCCGAGAGGGCCCTGGCGATGCGCAGGCGACCGCCAGCCAGCTCCTTCTTGGCCAGGAACACACCGTGGATCAGGGTGCCGACGTCGTAGCGCAGGAGGACCTCGGCCAGCGCGCGCCGGTCGATCGGGCCCTCCTCGAGCCCTCCGAGCGCCCCCTTCAGCTCGTCGAAGAGCGGCTTGTCTTTGCCTTCGAGCAGGTAGGGGCTGTTGAGGCGGTGCGCCTCCAGCATGGTGTCGGTGAGGAAGGCCCCACGGCGGTTCACGGTGACGTGGGAGATGCCGTCAAGATCGGCGACGGGCCGGTTGTGCGCTTCGTCCCAGCAGACGGTCTCCAGGCGGTTCGCCATGCTCTGTGCGCTCTCGACGAGCAGGCAGGTCCCTCCCGCGGTCTGGAAGGTCGCGGCACCCAGGCTCGGAAAGCCGGTGGGCTGGAAACGTCGGCCTTGGAGCGGGCGCAGCGGGATGGTGAAGAGCAGGCGGGGTTCGCAGGCGAGCTGGCTGAGGTCAACGGACATGGCGTGCCTCCTCGGAGAGGGTGTCGGAGGTTGGATGGAGCCGGCGGGCCAGATCCCGCGCGGTGTGGATTGCGATGGGGAAGGCGAGGCTCGCGGCGATGCGGCGCGCGGCCGCGGGCGCGAGAATGGCGGTGGAGAACGGTGGGCGGATGCCCACGGAACCGAGCCTGCGGCGTGCGATCTCAACGGCACGCCCGGCCTCTCCCGAAGCCAGCAGGCGCACGACGGCGGGGTCCACGGGGATGGCGACGCCCGGGCGCAGGGGGACGGCCAGGTTCGCCAGGCGCACGGTCGCCCAGATGGGATCCGTCGTGCCAGGGTCGGCGGAGGGCCCGGGGAGCGCGGCGGCCTGGACCCCTTCCATCGCGGCGAGGAAGCGGGCGAGCCACAGCGTCTGCTCCAGGTCGACGGAGCCCGCGACCAGCGCCTGCAGGTCGGACAACCGTGCCTCCAGGCCAGGGATGCCTGGCAGGGGCAGGGTCCGCGCGGCGCCGACCTCGGCCTCGACGAGGCGACGCTCGACGATGGCGATCAGGTCCGCTTCGGCATCGCGTCCGTGGACGACCTGACGCGTGGTGTGCCGCAGCCCGGAGGTCGACGTGGCGAAGCGCCCCGGTCTCTCCAACGCGGGGAGCCAGTGGGCCCTGACCCCCTCGCGATCCGACGGCCCCGCGGCACCCGCGAGCGCCAACGCGAGACGCAGCTCGGGGCGACCGTCGTCGAGGACCGCCAGCCAGGACGGTGAGAGCGGCGGCAGCGGCCCGAGTCGCGCCTTGGCTGTGAATGCCTCGCTGCGGACGAAGGCCGCCTCCACCTGGGCGAGGGTGAGCGCCACCGCCCGCCAGCGCGTCGGCTCACCGCCGTGGCGCAGGGCGGCGAGGGTCTGATCGGCGAGCCGCCGCTCCAGGTGGCTGACGCTCGCGGGGGCGTTGGCGCCACGCGCGGCGCGTTGCAGGCGCGACCACCAGTCGTGCCGTTCCAGGTCGTCGAGCAAGCCGGCGTGGGGGTTGGGCTCGACCAGCCACCGGCCGAGGGGGACGGCGTAGTTGGACTTGCCGTTCCGTTGGATGTAGCCGTAACGCTCGAACGAGGTGATCCCGCGGGCCACGCCGAGCCGGGCCACGGCGCGCGCCATGTCGAGGGAGTCCGCTCCTGCCCTCGCGCCGAGCTGTGAACGCCCCTCCGACAGTACGGCCCGCAGCTCGGGCAGCGACCAGGTGCGGTTCCACAGCGGCATCCACTGCTCTCCCCGGGTGCTTTCTTCCCCGGCGATCTCCGTGGGCGCTCCCGCGGCGCGGTTGGCCAGGACGAAGGGGGCGGCGATACGCGGTTGATCGCGCCCCAGGAGTCGCCGGTTGCTGCTGGCGGTGAACAAGAGGCTCCCCTCCAGCAACAAGGGGAGGTCCCAGGGGTTCAATCGGCTATCGGCCAGCGGCCCGCTTCCAGCGTTGGGCCCACCGGAGTCTGCTGGGGAGAACTGGCCGATGGCGCCCTTGATCAAGCCCGTGGCGACCTCGCCGAAGAGCGCCGCGCGGAGCCGAGGCAGGGCGTCGGCGTACGCGGAGCCCTCCGGGTCGGCGAGGTCGAACAGGTCTCCCAGGCGCTGCATCGCGTTGTTGGTGAATTCCAGCTTGCCGTCGTTGCCGCCGGTCCCGAGCAGGCCAGGAAAGGCGGCTGCGCCGTCGGCATCGAGCACGACCGCGGCGCGGAGCCACCGCAGTGCGTCGCCTCGCCACGCCTTCTGGCATTCAGGTTGGAGGTCGTCCTTGAGCTGCTTGGCGGCCTTGGCCGCGGCCGATAGCCGCGCCTTGTAGACCGGGTCGGCGCGCATGGCGTCCCGGTCGGCCTCGGAGAGGCCCTTGGATTCGTCCTTGATGGCTCGCTCGGCCTGGACGGCCTCGTCCATCGCGGTGATGAGCGCGCGCGCGGCCGCGATGCCGGCGCGGAGCCGCGCGAACCGGGGGGCTGTGGAGGCTTCGATGGGAGCGATGCCTCGATCGTTCTCGTTGAAGAAGCCCGACCCCTTGTTCCACGGCGACACGAAAGGGCTCGGCTCCCACTCGGCCAGGAAGAACTCCAGGAGCGCCTGTTCGTCGAGGGAGGAGGCGAGGTGGAGCACGTCGTCGCGCCAGAGAGCCCGGGCGCGGGAGTCCTTCTGCTCGGCGATGCACCGAAAGACGCCCAGGGCCTTGAGGTACCCGGCCAGCGGACGAGGTGTGCAGCCGCCGAGGCGAATCACGTGCAGGGTCATGGCGCCTCCGGGGCGGTGAGGCTCGGGTCGCACAGAGACGTGTCGCGGGAGGCGCGCACGTCGGCCGCCCGCAGCAGGGCTTCGAGCCAGGCCAGGGTGAAGGGACCGTGGCGGGCCAGGAGCCCCTCGACCCGCTCGGTCCAGGACCGCCCGCTGCGGGGAGAGAGCCCCAGCGTAGCGATGTCGAGGGTGAGGCCAGCGGGCGGAAGGCTGATGCCTCCCCCGGAACCGTCGGCCAGGGTGAGCGCCGGGAGCCGGTCGCCGTCGCGAACGCCACGGATGGGGATGTGGCCAGCGCGATCGGGGGCCTCTTGATCGGCGGGGCTCGCGTGGAGGCGAGCACGCAGTCGCCCGTGGTGGCTGCAGACGAGGTAGGCCATCAAGTCGAAGTCCTCGGCAGGCAGATCGAGGATCTCCTGCTCCAGGGCGCTCGGGCTGATGTCACCCGGGGGCTCCTCGGCCTCGGGACACAGGGGCGCGAGGTCGCCGAGGCGGCTCGGGTGGTTCGGGGGTGCATGGCGCTCCAACACCGCGAAGAGCGCCAGCGCGCTCGCCAGCTCGTGTCGGAAGCCGCGTCGGCGCTCTCTCGTGCGCGGGTCCTCGAACATGCGGGCCCCGTGCCGCCAGGCATCCGCGGGCGCCTTGGCGAGATCCTGGCGCGCAGGACGCTCCTTGGCCACGATGGCAGCCTGGAACACGGGGTGGGCCTTGCCCAGGTCATGCCAGCGGCCGGCCAAGGCCAGGACGTGGGCCCAGCGAGCAGGCAGCGCGAGGTCAGCGGCCAGGTGCATCGCCTCGGTGGCGGTCGCGGCACCGTGGAATGCGATGGTCTGCCAGGCCGCCTCGGAGAGATCCTCCCGATCCTGGGCCGCGTCGGCAGCGTCTTGCGGATCGGCAGCCGAGAGCGCCACGGCTGGGATGAGGGACGCCTTGCCGTCGATGGACGGATCGAAGCCGCGGGAGGCGTGGTAGCCGCCGACGCTGGTGTCGACCAGGACGATCTGACCCGGCCAGAGGTCGGCCCGGGCCGCCTTGCGCCACGCGCCGTCGAGGTAGTCCCAGACCCAGGCGTGGAAGCCCTCCCGCAGACGCGGAGGCCGGTAGGTGGCGGTGGCCTTGTCGCAGAGCCAGTCCTGGGCCGTGAGGAAGGGCACGGCGCAGAGCGCCGCCCGCGGGGGGCGGCGATCGGCCTTGGGTGGGAGCACCTCCCCGCGCTCCCTCCGCTCGCCTTCGACCCAGCACACGGAGAGGTCGCGCTCCGCGCCCGTGCGGATGAACCGGCTCACGTCGAGGTCGGCGCCCGAGAGGTCCGGGGTGGTGTCGAAGAGCTCGTCCACCTCCTGGGAGAGCACCAGATGGGGCGGATCGTAGGGGTAGAGCGCGGCCAGCAGGGCTGGAGGAGCGGCCTGCTCGAAGGCCGCCAGGCTGCGCGGGCTCCCGTCGGCGAGCGAGCCCAGCACCTCCCAGGAGGCGTCGAGCGCGTCGGGCTCATACGGGGCCGCGCTGCGCTCGCGATCCAGATCGACGACGAGCGCCAGGCCGCTGCCTCCACGGCGCGCGAGCCGCCCAAGCCGCTGGACGAGGGAGGGCCAGGGGCAGAGCTCGGTGAACAGCAGGTCGGCGGACAGATCCACTCCGGCCTCGATGACCTGGGTCGCCACGATGATCCTGGATCGCGGGGAGGCGGGGTCACCGCGCAGGGCGGCCAGCCAGCCAGCCCGCTCGGCACCCCGGAACCGGCTGTGGAGCAGGAGCAGCTCGGGCTTGTCCACGCCGCCCATGGAGCTGAGTGCCTGGTGCAACGCCACGGCACGGGCGACGGTGTTGCAGACGGCCAGGGTCACGGGCGCCGCGCCGGGCAACGCGCCGTGGTGGTCGAGGACGATCCGTGCGAGATCCCTGGATTCGGTGAGAGGAAGCCGCCGGATGGGCTTGCAGGTCTCGGCCCACAGGGGAGCGGCGTGGTCGCCCTCTTCAAGCCCCTGTGCGCCCAGGTCGGCGGCCCAGGCGCGGGTGTCGGGGCTCTTCTGCAGCCAGCCGCGTTGCAGCGTCGCGCTCATGGCCCAGGTTCGCGCAGGGCGTGGACCGCCGCGTTCCTCGCGGAAGGCGCCGAGCTGGGCCGCAGTGGCGAGCCCGACGTCCATGAGCTGGACCTCATCCAGCACCCACAGTGCGTCGTGGGAGAGCAGCCCGAAGTCCGTGGGCCAGCGGGCGCGCGCGGCGCCGTAGCCGCGGTTGAGCGCGCGAGACAGCAGCATGTCCTGGGTGCCCACCAGGACCGTCGGTTGGTGGGGCTCCAGGTGCCAGGCGCCGGCATCGGCCCCCTCCCATGAGGACGTGCACACCGACCCGCCCTGCTCGAGCCGAGCCCTCGGAAGCGAGCAGCCCAGCCCGCCGCAGCAGATCCTTCAGGGCTGCTTCGGTCTGCTCGACCAGGGTGCGCATCGGCAGCATCCACACCAACCGTGTCGGCCAGGAGAGATCGGCGCCGACGACGCGGTGGAAGGCCCAGACGGCCGCGACGCCCGCGGTCTTTCCGAAACCGGTCGGGATGCGGATCAGGCGGTCGTGGCACTCTGGATCGGCCGCGAGCGCAGCCTGCCAGGGGCGTGGGGCGTGTCCGGTGGACTGAACGAAGAAGGCGGAAAACGACATCAAGGGACCTCCCGCGGGGCGTGGGTGGCACCGCGTCTCCGCCCACGTCCGACCGCGAACATACTCTCCGTGCGACCCGGACGCGACGGCCGGCGTGCCCCCCAGCTCACCCTGCTCGGGAAACGAGCCCCCATCACCCTTCCTCCCCATCTGGACCGGGCGCACAGGGGCCTCCATCGTATCCCCTCAGCGCCCCCTCCAGCTCCGCGCGCACGGCCTCGACCAGCTCCGGTGGCTCGACGGCGCGGCAGCCGGCCCCCCACTCCAGCACGAGCCGGACCAGCTCGCGCCCGCCGGCGTGCAGGATCATGTCTACGCCGCCGTCATCGAGCTCGATCAAACGCTGAGACGGGTGCCAGTCGCGGGCGCGTACGTACGGAGCCGCCCAGGGGCTGAAACGGAGCCGGATGCGCTCGGGGGGCCCCTCGCTGAAGACCCCGAAGGTACCGGCCAGCTCCCGGGCCGGATCCCAGGACTCGGGGTAGTCGAAGTGCTCACCCTTCTCCAGGCGCTCGATGCGGTCGACGGCGAACCGCCGGATCTGCCCGTCAGGACGCCGCGCGAGCAGGTAGAGGGCCCGGCGGTAGATGACCAGCGAGAGGGGTTCGAGGTCGCGATGCTCGCGTGCCTCGCTGCCGACGCTGTGGTGGGTGAGGTGGACGCGCAGCTCCCGCAGCAGGGCGTCGAGCAGGTCGTCGAGCAGATCCGTCTGGTCGTGGTATCGGCGTGCGGGCTCCGGGTGGAGGTGGAACTTGCGATCGAAGTGCCGTGCGAACCTGGGCGCGACGCCCTGGCGCAGCTCGTCCTCTACCCGCCAGAAGCCCTCGTGCAGGGCGGTGCCGTGCAAGAACGCGGTCAGCTCTTTGCCCACGAGCAGGGAGATGCGGTCGAGGACCGCGAGGTTGCGGGTCGCGAACCCGGGCTCCAGGAGCCAGTAGCGGCCCCGGCCGGTGCCGTGGGCTTCGACGGGCAGGAAGCGGCCAAGCAGCTCGAGATCGGCGCGGGCGCGGCGCGGGGTCGAGTCCACCAGGCGGGCCGCCTCGGCCGTGCTGACGCGGCCGTGCTCCCACAAATGGAGCAGGAGGCGCACGCAGCGCTCGGAGCGGTTGTCGCAGGTCGGCACGGGAGGCCCTCCCGGGGACAGCGCCACCATACTATCGCGGATCGACCAACGGATGACCCTGAACAAATGTCCAGAGACCGCTCGGCCTGGGCGGGGCTACCCTGCCATCCGATGCCCCGGCACGCCGTCCCCGGCGGGGCAGGATCGCGAGGAGCCTATGGATGAACAAAACGATCCCCTCGTCCCCGTGCGGATGCTGAACGAGTACGCCTACTGCCCGCGGCTGTTCGCGCTGGAGTGGTTGAACGGCGAGTGGGCCGACTCGGCCGACACCGAGCGCGGGCGCCGCGTGCATCGCAACGTGGACAAGGAGAGCCGAGATGGCCTGCCCGCGCCCGAGGTCGAGCGCCCGGCGGTGGCGCGCAGCCTCTACCTCGGCGATCCCGGGCTCGGCCTGGTGGCCCGCCTCGACCTCGTGGACTGGGACGGCGAGGAGGCCGTGCCCATCGACTACAAGAAGGGGGAGCCCCCGGCCATCCCCGAGGGAGCCTGGGAGCCCGAGCGCGTGCAGATCTGCGCCCAGGGGCTGCTGCTGCGGGCCCACGGGTACCGCTGCACGCGCGGCGCGTTGTGGTTCGACGCAGCGCGGCGGCGGGTGGAGGTCCCCTTGACCGATGCGCTGGTGGCCGCCACACGGCGCTACCTCGTGGAGGCGCGCGCGCTGGCGCGGGAGGCGCGCTTGCCGCCGCCCCTGGTGGACAGTCCGAAGTGCCCCCGCTGCTCGCTCGTGGGCATCTGCCTGCCCGATGAGCAGAACCAGCTCACCGGGCAGAGCGCGCAGGTGCGTCCCCTGTTGCCGCCGCGGGATGACGGGGTGCCGCTCTACGTCCAGGCCAGGGGCGCGAGCCTGCACCTGGATCACGACGAGATCGTGGTGCGGCAGGCCCGGGAGGAGGTGGGCCGGGCGCGGCTCGAGGACACCACGCGGGTGGTGCTGCTGGGGAACATCTCGGTGAGCACGCCGCTGCTGTGGGAGCTGGCGAAGCGCGACGTGCCGGTGGCCTTCCATGGCTTCGGCGGCTGGTTCAACGGCACCTTCGCCAGCGCCTCGGGCCACAACGCCCTGACCCGCATCGCCCAGCACCGCGCGGCGGCCGACCCGGAGCGGGCGCTCGCGCTCGCGCAGAGCTTCGTCGCGAGCAAGATCCGCAACAGCCGGGTGCTGCTGCGTCGCAACGGCCAGGACGTGCCGGCCGGGGCGCTGGCCCACCTGCGCGACGCCGCGGAGGAGGCGGGCAGGGCCCGGGACCTGGCTTCGCTCATGGGCGTGGAGGGGGCCGCCGCACGGATCTACTTCGAACACCTGCCCCTGATGCTCAAGGGCGAGCTGCGCGATCGGTTCAAGTTCGACGGGCGCAACCGGCGGCCGCCGAAGGACCCGGTCAACGCGCTGTTGTCCTTCGCCTACGCCTGCCTGGCGCGTGAGCTGACCACCATGATCCACGGGCTCGGGCTCGACCCCTACGTGGGTTTCCTGCACCAGCCGCGCCCCGGCCGCCCGGCGCTCGCGCTGGACCTCATGGAAGAGTTCCGCCCCGTCGTGGCGGACTCGGCCGTCCTCGGCGCCATCAACAACGGCGTGGTGAAGCCGGAGGACTTCGTGGAGCGCAGCACCGGCGTCGCCCTGGCCGACCACGCCCGCAAGGCGTTCCTGGAGGTGTACGAGCGCCGGCTCGACGAGCTGGCCACGCACCCCGTGTTCGGCACGCGTCTCTCGTGCCGCCGCATCCTCGAGGTCCAGGCCCGCCTGCTGGGCAAGGTCCTGCTCGGTGAGCTGGCCGCCTACCCGGAGTACCGCATCCGATGAAGACCGACCCCGACGTCTACCTCGTCTCCTACGACATCACAGACGCCAAGCGGCTGCGGCGGGTCTACAAGACCATGCGGGGCTTCGGCGACCACCTCCAGTACTCCGTGTTCCTGTGCGTGCTCTCCCCGCTGCAGCACGAGCGGATGCTCGGTCGGCTCTCAGAGATCATCCACCACGGCGCGGACCAGGTGCTCGTCGTGCCCCTGGGCTCGGCCAACGCGCAGCGATCCTGGCGGATGAGCACCCTCGGGTTGCCTTATGTCCACCCCGAGCGCTGCGTGAGGGTATTCTGATGACCCGCGCCCGCGTACCCGGGCTTCCGGCGCGGGGCGGCTCTTTGACAACCCGCGCGAGCGGTCCGGCTCCGTCCACCAGCCTGGAGGCGCTCGCAGAGATGGTAGAAAGTAGATTCTCGGCCGAACAAGGTGATGAGGCGGTGTCTGGGGTGGACGCCGGCGCCGCCCCTGGATACCCCCGCTCGCAACCCTGCCCCCTGATCGACGTTGATCGCGGCGTTCATGGGGCAGGGTCCCCTCCCGGCCTTCGGGCCGGGCACCATTGAAGCGGGACAACGCCGTCCGTCGTGCCTTCGGGGGTGCCCGTCCCCTCCCGGCCTTCGGGCCGGGCACCATTGAAGCCTCGGCGACCTCGAGCCGGGCAGCTCCCTTCAGGTCAGTCCCCTCCCGGCCTTCGGGCCGGGCACCATTGAAGCCTAAGGCTCTTAGAAGGGGTGCGCGGCGCCGGAAGGTCCCCTCCCGGCCTTCGGGCCGGGCACCATTGAAGCCAGCTTGTTCGTGTCCTTGACCTGCCGAGTCAGGGGTCCCCTCCCGGCCTTCGGGCCGGGCACCATTGAAGCCAGGTATACCCCTGCACGCCTCATAGACTGTCGTGCGTCCCCTCCCGGCCTTCGGGCCGGGCACCATTGAAGCCGGGTGGGTCTGATTGGCCGCCGAAAACTGGGCGGGTCCCCTCCCGGCCTTCGGGCCGGGCACCATTGAAGCTCCCCCACCCTGATCCCGGTCCCCATCGACCCCCTGCGTCCCCTCCCGGCCTTCGGGCCGGGCACCATTGAAGCCAGGCCGCGCCGCTCTCCTTTGCCCGCTTCTTGGGTCCCCTCCCGGCCTTCGGGCCGGGCACCATTGAAGCTGGATGGCGCCGACGCCGAGCGTCCCGGCGCCGGTGGTCCCCTCCCGGCCTTCGGGCCGGGCACCATTGAAGCTCCGCCTCCGGGTCGTGGATTCGGCAGTACCACCGGTCCCCTCCCGGCCTTCGGGCCGGGCACCATTGAAGCGTGGTGGTCCCCGATGTGGTCATGGACTCCCGCGCTAGTCCCCTCCCGGCCTTCGGGCCGGGCACCATTGAAGCCAGGGGCCCTGCGAGCCCGCCTTGGACAGCGCCCGGCTGGTCCCCTCCCGGCCTTCGGGCCGGGCACCATTGAAGCTTGGCGAGGGCCTGCTGGACCTCGGCGAAGACGGCCGTCCCCTCCCGGCCTTCGGGCCGGGCACCATTGAAGCGAACGCGTCCGCACCATTGTCAGCGCACCACCTGGCGTCCCCTCCCGGCCTTCGGGCCGGGCACCATTGAAGCGAGCCGGGTCAGCCCACTCATGGACGCCGCGTACTTGTGGTCCCCTCCCGGCCTTCGGGCCGGGCACCATTGAAGCGGGCCACACCTCGCCGCGTTTCGCATCCTCCGCGAGTCCCCTCCCGGCCTTCGGGCCGGGCACCATTGAAGCCTGGCGCTCCTCCTCCTGGCGCTCCTCCTCCCACCGGTCCCCTCCC
>JBDRKM010000193.1:0-17355 GCA_043814015.1 Pseudomonadota bacterium | reverse complement strand
GCGCCCCCCCCAAAATGGGATCGGGCCGTGGCGCCGCCCCGCGGCCGGCGCGCCCGCGCCGCCGGCAGTTCTTCACCACCCGGGCGGGTGGACAACAACTGCCGGGCAGCGGCACTAGAACGTGAGCTCGGTGATCCGCCGCTCGATCTTCGGGCGGTCCGGGAAGCTCGGGTCGAGCGCGATGGTGGCCTGGTAGTGGTGCAGGGCCCGCCGTGGATCGCGGCGCGGGCGGTAGTAGATGTTGCCGAGCGCGAAGTGGGCCTGGGCGCTCGTGGGGCAGTAGGTCAGGGTGGTGCGGAACTCGGCGAGCGCCTCCTCCCAGTCCTCCTGGTCCATGGCCAGCTTGCCCAGGTTGTTGTGGGCCTTGCAGTAGGAGGGGTGGCGCTCGAGGGTCTGCAGCCAGACGCCGCGGGCCTCCTCCTGCCGGCCCTGCTCGGCCAGGGCGATCCCCATGTTGTTCCAGGCGTCGAGGAAGAGATCGTCGCGCGAGGTGGCCGCGCGGTAGGCGCCGATGGCCTCATCCCAGGCGCCCGCGAAGCGCAGGGCATCGCCGTAGCCATACCAGGCCTCGGCCGAGCGCGGGTTCTTCTGCGTGGCGTCGCGCCACAGGGCGACCTCGCTGTGCCAGACGTGGTTGCGCTGGAAGGTGGCGCCCCCGAGGGCGAGGACCGCGGCCCCTCCCAGCCCGAGGGCCCAGCGCGGGCGGCGGGCGAGCAGCGGCGCGGCGCCGAGCACGACGGCCAGGCACAAGCCCCAGCCCGCCAGGTAGGCCCGGTGCTCGGCCATGGTCTCCTTGAGGGGGACGATGGAGGACGACGGCGCCAGCAGCAGCGCCCACCAGCCGCAGGCGAACAGCAGCCACGGCCGGGCCCGGCGCTGCCACAGGGCGATCGCGAGGGGCAGGAGCAGCAGCCCGAGGGAGATCAGGGGCGCGGGCCGCAGCAGGCCGGCCGCGGCGGGGTGGTCGTGGAACACGGACTGGCGCAGGGGCAGCAGCCAGAGCCCGAGGTAGCGCAGGACTACCTCGAACTCCGTGGCGATCTGCACCCCCGGGGGGCGCGGCCAGTCGGCGGTGGTGAACACGCCGAAGAGCAGCTTGCGGGCGATCATGGCGGCGGCAAGCACCCCCCAGAAGGGGGCGAGGGCCAGGGCCATGCGCCATGTGCGGCGCGGTGGGCCCGGGAGGCAGAGCTCCACCAGCAGCAGGGTGGCGGGCAGGGTGGCCGCGACCTCCTTGGAGGCCGTGGCGGCCAGGAAAGAGAGGAACGCCACCAGCAGCAGGACCCAGTCGCCCCCCCGGCGCCAGCGCAGCCAGCCGAGCACCGCCCCGAGGTAGAAGGTGGCGCACAGGGCCTCGGAGCGGCCCGTGACGTAGGAGACCGCCTCCGTGGTCATGGGGTGCACGGCCCACAACGCGGCGGCCAGCAGGGCCACGGCGAGGGGACGGCGCTGCCCCAGGAGCCCGGCCACCTCCCGGCCCACCAGCAGCACCATGACGGCGTTGACCGCGTGCACCAGCAGGTTGACCGCGTGGTAGCCCCGTGGGTCCAGGCCCCACAGGCGCCAGTCCAGCGCCCAGGTGAGCACCACCAGGGGGCGCGCCGCGTTGTAGCCGAGCACGGCCGCCCAGCTCGAGAGGGTGCGGATGGTGCGGTTGCCCACCACCTCGACCTTGTCGTCGTAGGTGAACGCGCCACCCAGGGCGTTGGACCAGGCGATGGCGACCAGGAGGACCAGCAGGCCGGCGGCCAGGACGAGGAGCAGGCGCTCGCGGCGGGGGTCGCTCACGGCCGCCGCCCTCCCTCGGCGAGGATCTCCTCATACATGCGCAGGTGCATGGACGCGACCCGCGGCCAGGAGAAGTGCTCGTGGATGTAGAGGCGGCCGCGGTCCACCATGGCGCGCGCCTCACCGCGGTGGTCCAGCAGGCGCTGGATGGTCTCCCGCAGGGCGGTCACGTCCCCGTGGCGCACCAGCAGCCCGGCGCCCGCGCCGCCGATCAGCTCGCCACAGCCGCAGTCGTCGCCCACCACGGCCGGTGTCCCGGAGAGCAGCCCTTCGAAGGGCACGAGGCCGAAGACTTCGGCGGTGGAGGGGTAGACCAGCACGTCCGCGTCCACCAGGAGCTGGATGCGTTCGGCCCCCTCCAGCAGGCCCACGAAGTGGACCCGGGCCCTCGGATCGGCGGCGGCTCGGGCCAGGTGACCTCCGCCCATGTCGTTGCCGCCCACCACCAGCACGGCGCCCGCGGGCGGGTGGTGGTTGAACGCCTCCACCAGGTGCTCGACGCCCTTCCGTGGTGAGAGCTGTCCCAGGTAGACCACCATGGGGACCTCGGGATCGACGCCCAGGCGGCGGCGGAACAGGCCGCGGGGGGGGAGGGGATCGAACTCGCCGAGGTCGAGCCCGTTGGGGATCTCCACCAGCCGCTCTGGCCTCAAGCCCGCCTGGACGTGCTGGCGCCGCTCGGCCTGGCTCACCACCACGCACCGGGCGGCGCGCTGGGGGATGCGGCCGGCGATGGCCAGGTCCCAGAGGACCTTGGCGGCCTGCTTGCGTTCGTGGCGCAGCAGGGTGCCGTTGGCGGTGAGCACGGTGGGGGCGAAGTGCTGGCGGGCGAAGCGGTCGGCGAAGTTGTTGAGCAGGTGGCGGTGGCCGTGCAGGTGCACCACGTCGGGCTGGCCCACGCGCTCCAGGGCCTCCGCCACGCCGCGCGGGAGGAAGAGCTGATGGTCGTAGGCCAGGCGGTTGGAGAAGTTCGAGCAGGTCAGCACGTGCATGCCGTCGAGCACGCGATCCGGCTTGACCGCCGCCCGGCTGCGGGCGTCCATGGCGTCGGTGGTCAGGACGGTGACCCGGACCCCGAGCTCGGTCAGCCCCCGCCCCAGCCCGTACACGATGCGGGGAATCCCGCCGTAGGCCCAGGTAGGCGGGAAGAAGGGCGTGACCTGGAGGACGTGCACGGGGGCCTCCGCGGGTGCCGTCGGGGCGGCCTGCCTACCGGGGCCGCGCCTGCGCGTCAACCCGTGCGTCAACCCGCCGTCATGGCGCCGACCGCCGGTTGACCGCGGGGTGCACGCTCATTAGCATGGCCGCCTGTGCGCGCGCAGCCCTGCGCCTGCGCGGCGTGGGTATCCCAGGAGGCTCCATGCGGACCGCCATCGCGCTCCCCTTCGCCATCTTCGCCGCCCCGTTCGCCATCGGCTGCGGGCCCACCTGCCAGGCTACCTGCGACAAGCTCTACGGCACCACCGGCGACGCCTGCCACATCGAGCGCGCCGGGACCACCGAGACCGATCTCAAGAACACCTGCATGGACCACTGCGAGGCCGCCCTCGAGATCCCGGGTGCGCTGGGCAACTACAACCCCGACGAGCGTCAGGGGTCCTCGGCCGCCATCGACATCGAGACCGACAAGCAAGCCGCCGTCTGGATGGACTGTATCGCCGAGACCGCCTGTGAAGACCTCACCAGGGGGTACTGTGCGCCTGTCTGGTAGTGCGCTGGCGCTGCTGGTGCTGCCGTCGCTCGTGGGCGCCGGTTGCCACCCCTCGTGTCGCGAAGTCTGCATCAAGCTCCTCGACTGCGAGGAGGTCGGCTCTGCGCGCGTGTCGCTCATGGAGTGCCGGGATTCCTGTCAGCGCGAGGAGCAGCTCTACGAGGACTGGGAAGACCACCAGGCGCTCGAACAGATCTACGACGAGCGCACCTGCATCGTGGAAGAGTCCTGCGCGGATGTCGCCGACGGCGCCTGCTACGACGAGGATCTGTTCCTCTTCTAAGCCGTCAGGTATCTGCCGTCAGGTATCAGCAGGACAGGCCTGCAGGGCAACGACCGCGCCGCCTCCATCCGGCGAATGGCTCCCATATCCAAGCGTATCCCTGGCCTTGTCGCTGGCTGACCTCTGATACCTGATACCTGATACCTCCCCCGCTACCAGTCCTCTCCGCCGGCGCCGAAGAAGTTGACCCCGCCCTGCTGCGTGGCGGCGTGCTCGCCGTAGGTCTTGACCTCGTCGTCGGCCACGAAGAAGGTGGCGTGCTCGCCGAAGCGGCGTGAGAAGTAGACCTTTCCCTCCAGCCCAGTGGAGAAGCGGAAGCGCAGGCCGGCGAGGTTCTCGTCGTGGGAGGCGGTGAGCGGGGCCGCGCAGACCGGGCAGTGGAACTCCACCAGATCGCCGCCCCGCAGGCCGAGATCATCGGGGACGATGGCCTGGTAGTTGCCGGGCTGGGGCGAGAGGAGCACGAGCCCGCGGTGCTCGTGGCGGACCGCGGCGAGGACGATCTTCACGTTGGGGTTGAGGACCGCGGCGCACTTGGGGCAGAAGTAGGTGCGTTTCATGGGGGAGGGCTCCGGGGAGGGAGGGAAGTATAGCCCGTGACCCGTTCCCGTTCCCGTTCCCGTTCCCGGGACCGCCTCCATCACGGCCCAGACTCCCCCGCCCAGCGCTCCCGCGAGGTCACCTGCGGGTCCTGGTCCTCCCCTGCTTCTCGGCGATCCGCGCGATGCTCACCACGGCCCCCCCAGCCTGATAGCGCACTTCGGTGCGCATGGGCCGCTCTGCCAGCCACCAGGGGGCCTCGGGGCGCAGCTCCACCACCGGGCCGGCCTCCTCCCACCATGCGCTGAGGGTGCCGGTGCCGTGGGCCGGCTGCCCGTGGACGTCGAGCACGAAGCGGCTGGTGGCGCGGCCCTCGAAGGGGCGGGCCAGGTCGGGCAGGGCGCGGTCGAGGCGCAGGGTGAGCAGGGGCTGGTCGTGGGCGGCCTGCCACACCTGGCCGCCGCGCAGCTCGCGCGCGTCGCCCGTGGCTGGGGCCATGTGGTAGACGAGGGTCACGATCTCGCCATCGCGGCGCACCGTGGCGCCGTCGTCCACCCAGGTCTCCTCCCCGCGGGTGGGCCAGTCCACGCCGGGGGCCGGGCGGATGAGCGCGAAGCCGCCGGTGGCGGCCTCCTGGCGGAAGGACGCCACCGCGAAGCCGGCCTGGACCTGGTCCAGGACGAACTTCATGGGGTAGAGGCCGAAGAGTCGCTGAATGCCGCGCTGCTGCCCGCCGATGCTCAGGGACACCTTCCCGCCGTGGCGCATCCCCGCGAGATCGAGCACCGCGGCCACGGCCCGGCGGCTGTGCTCCATGGTGCTGCCGTTGCGTTTGCCGGGCGGGTGCTGGGGGCGCCTGCCCTCGTAGGTGAGCGCCACGGGCTCCCCGTTCGGGGTCAGGGACGACAGGTGGAGGTCCACGCGCTCCGGGGTGCTGTGATCGTCTGCCTTCAGCTCCGCGGCCGTGCGCGGGACCGGGATCTCGGGCAGCCAGGTGGCGATGTCGGGTAGATCGGCGGTGACGTGCTGGTCGCCGTCGCGGTCCGCGTCCTTGGCCAGCCACAGGGTGCCCGTGGGCAGGTCCAGCCGCGCGTACTCGTGCATGGTCCAGTCGGGGTGGTCGGAGACCAGCACCAGATCGATGGCGTAGTGCAAGCCCCAGAGCTGGACCGGCAGGACGGGGAAGGGGACCGCCGGCGCGCCGGTGTAGTTCACGCCGGATGGGGCAGGCGTGGCTGGGAAAGCGGCCAATTCCCGCTGGGAGAGCACGGGGCCCTCGGGGAGGAGGCGGTGCAGCGCGGCGCAGCCCGCCAGAAACAGGGCGGGGAGGGCCAGGAGGGGGCGGAGGGGGGGGCCTCGGGACATGGTCGGAGTCTATCCCATGGTGGTAGATAGAACGTCCCTGGGAGCGTCTCCATGATCGTGTTCGCCCATGGCCTGGAGGGTAGCCCCCAGGGCGCCAAGGCCCGCTACCTCGCCACCCTCGGCCTGCCGCTGCGGGTGCCGGACATGCGCGGCATGCCCCTGGCGGCGCGGGTGGCGCTGCTCGAGGGGGAGGTGGCCGGGGGTGGGGTGCTGTTGGTGGGCTCCTCCTACGGAGGGCTGGCCGCGGCGCTGGTGGCCGCCCGCTGGCCCGCGCGGCTCACCGGGCTGGTGCTCTGCGCGCCGGCGCTGGATTGGGCAGAGCCGCCCAACCTGGAGCCCAGCGCCCTCGCCGCGCCCGCGAGCCTGCCCGTGACCATCCTGCACGGGCTCCAGGACGAGGTGGTGCCCATCGCCGTGAGCCGCGGCTACCGGGATCGCTCGGGCCCCCACGTCCGCCTGCTGGAGCTGGACGACGACCACCTGCTGAGCGGCTCCCTCGGCCTGCTCGGGCGCACGATCCGCGGCATCTCCGCGGCTCCACGCCACCGTCGTTGACCCGGGCGCCAGGCCACGGCTATACTGCTCGGGACCGCGGTGGTGGCGCTTTCCGCGGAAAAGCAGCCGCAACCGGAACGATCTCGAAACCAACCCCGGCCTCCACCGGCCGGGCGCAGGAAGAACGCCATGAACCTCCCTCCTCTCGCGTGTCGGCTCGCGTTCGGGTGCGCCCTGCTGGCGGCCGTGCCCCTCTCCGGAGGCTGCAACCCCGAGGACTCCAGCCCCGACGACGGGGGCCCCGGCGCCCTGGTGCTCACGGTGGAGCCCGACATCGGTGGGCGGGGCACCACCATGGATCTCCTCATCTCCGCCACCCGCACGGCCTTCGGCTTCGAGGACTCCAGCCTCGACCTCGGCGAGGGCATCGCGGTGGACGATCTCACCGTGCTCGACGCCTGGAACATCGAGGCCACCGTCACCATCGCCGACGACGCCCCCCTGGGCGCCCACGACGTGGTGATCGACTCCGACGGCTACGTCCGCACCATCACCGAAGGCTTCACCGTCATCGAGCAGTCCTTCGCGGTGGACCCCTCCTCCGGCCTGCTGGGCGAGACCGTGCCCGTGACCTTCGCCGGGCGCAACACCCACTGGGTGTCCGGGGTGACCTGGCCCACCTTCGGCGAGGGCATCACGGTGATGGACTTCACGGTCATCACCGATCAGATCGCCGAGGCCAACATCTCCATCGCCGCCGACACCTACGCCGGCCCGCGCGATGTGCTGATGGAGACCGGCGCCGACGTGGTGGCCCTGTACGACGGCTTCCAGGTGGACCGCGCCGCCCTGGCCGCCGCCTGGGAGCCCAGCGTCATCGAACAGGGCGAGACCGTGGATTTCGAGATCAACGCCCGCGGCACCAGCTTCGAGGACGGCGAGACCGAGATCACCATCCTCGACGCCTCGGGAGAGTCCAACGACTACCTGGTGGATCGCCTCGTGGTCATCGACGCCACCCACCTGTACGGCGAGCTGACCATGTCGAACGCGGCCCGCACCGGCATGCGGGATGTGCTGGTCAGCACGAACGATGAGGGCGTGGTCATCCCCGACGCCTTCGAGGTGATCGACGGCCCCCTCGATCTCACCAAGGTCGCCGTGTCCATCGCCTTCTACATCGTGCGGGGGGTGGACAACTCCTCCTGCCAGGTGGCCGAGAATGTGGTGGCCTTCGTGTGGTTCTACATCCCGCTGGATCCGCCCTGCGGCGGCGGCGGCGGCATGGGCTCCGGCCCGCAGCCCTACGACGTCAACGGGGTCTTCCCCTACCCGGACGGCGGCGGCGGCGAGCCCGAGGACTGCCCCACCCCCAGCTCCGTGCCCGCCGGCGACTACGTCTGGCTCGAGAGCGACTACAACACCGTCACGCTCGACCGGGTCGAGGACACCGGCAGCGGGATGATCTACTACTACGGCTTCGATCTCACGGCGGCCGACTACGGCGCCGGCTACTGGTACGATCTCCACCCCCAGGGCGAGGAGGGCGGCCTGGAGGAGGTCCTGGTGGAGAACGTCCAGCCCACGGTGCCTGCGGACTGGTCGCTCACCAGCCCGCAGCTCTGCCACGATTTCACCCAGAGCCGCGCCGAGGACTTCACCTACACCTGGACCCCGGCCCACACCTACCCCGACGCCATCTTCGCCACCGGCATCCCCGGCACCCTGGTGGCCACGGGCACCGGCGGTTTCGCGGGCTGCATCCCCTGGGACGACGGCGAGCACACCTACACCGCCGCCGAGCTGTCCCAGCTGGTGGCGAACCCGGCCGAGCCCTACTTCTACTCCTACATCGAGGGCCCGGACTTCGGCCTGCCCGACAGCATCTACCAGTCCAACCCGACCGAGTCCTACGTCTACCTCTCGGCCTACATGGTCCTGGAGTAGCCATGCGGCGCGCGCTCCCCCTGCTGGCCGCCGGCCTGCTGCTGGGCTGCAACCCCGAGCAGGAGTTCCACGAGATCCCCATCGACGCCATCGCGGTCACCTCCGGCGACTACGACCGCATGGAGTCCCTGCTGGTGCGACAGCTGGTCAGCTACCAGCTCTACGAGGGCTACATCGTCGGCGCCACCTACGACCCCGACATCGACCCGGGCCTCATCGCGCTCAAGGTCGAGGGCCTGCTGCCCAGCAAGGACGAGCTCGATCACTACGGCGCCCTGTTCGTCAACTCCGGCACCCGCGGCCTCGGAGAGTACGTCTACAACGGCGTCGAGGCCGACGACGGCCTGGTGTCCGACCCGGCGGTGGCCGACGCCGTCACCACCTGGGTCGCCGGCGGCGGCGCCCTCGTCGTGAGCGACTGGGGCTACGACCTCGTGGAGGCCTGCTGGCCCGACAAGCTCGCCTTCGTGGGCGACGACGAGGTCTACGACGACGCCCAGCGCGGCGCCCGCGGCACGGTCCAGGCCATGGTGCACGATCAAGCCCTGGTGAACGACCTCGGCCAGAACGTCGTGTCCATCGCCTACAATTTCTCGCACTGGGCCGCGATCCGGGAGGTCGGCGAGGGGGTGACCACCTACCTCTCCGCCGATGTCCAGTTCCGTGCCTCGGAGGCCGAGGGTGACATCACGCTGGAGGATGCCCCCCTGCTGGTGGGCTTCGACCACGGCTCGGGGCACGTCTACTTCTCGACCTTCCACTGGGACGCCCAGACCACCGCCGTGTCCGACGCCATGATGTTCTCCATCGTGGCCGGGCTCTTCCCCGGCGCCGGCGAAGAGGCCGACACGGGGAGCGCGGGCGACGGCCGATAGGTCAATGCGGGAAAATAACGGAGGAACCTTATGATGTCGCGCCGAACCTGGCTGCTGCTGCCGCTCCTCGGCCTCGCCTGCACCGAGTACAGCTACACCTCCAAGACCGCCGTCGACGTGTTCCAGCAGAACCAGCGCCACAAGGTGGACGTGCTGATCGTGGTGGACAACTCGGGCTCCATGATCGAGGAACAGGCCAAGCTCGGGAGCAATTTCCAGTCCTTCATCCAGTACTTTCAGAACATCGACGTGGACTACCAGATCGGGGTCATCACCACCGACGTGGTGAGCGAGACCGACCAGGGCCGGCTGCGGGGCGGCAGCGACGAGATCGTGCTGCTCTCGGCCGCGGGCCTCACCATCGACCGGGTGGCCTGGAGCCGCGCCTGGGGGGTCGCGCCCGGCCAGGCCTGGCAGCTCGACCCTGCCCACCTCGGCGCCACCGAGAATGACGTCGCCTCGGCGTGGTGCGCCTCCACCGAGGTCTACGGCGCCGGCGACACGGGCACGCCCGGGGCGGACAACCACGCCTGCGCGTCCGTCCCCATGCCCGACACCGGCGATCCGGACGACACAGCCTACGACGGTCCCGTACCGGACACCGCCGGCGAGATCGTCATCACCGAGTTCATGGCCGATCCGGTGGACGTGGATGACACCCTGGGCGAGTGGGTCGAGCTGACCAACGTGACCGACGAGGATCTGCTCCTCGACGGCTGCGCGCTCACCGACGACGACGCCAACCGCTGGGAGTTCCCCGCCGGCACCGTCATCCCGGCCCACGGGCGCCTGGTGGCGGCCCGCTCGGATCAGGGCGGCGTCAGCGCCGATGTGGTGCTCGACGCCGGCTTCACCCTCAACAACCGCGACCTGCTCATCACCCCCGAGACCGACGACCCGGCCGAGGTCTTCGCCGAGAACGTGGCCGTGGGCATCACCGGCTGGGGCTGGGAGATGGGCTTCGAGGCCGCGCGCGAGGCCTTCCTGGAGCCGGTCTACACCGAGAGCAACGGCGCCTTCCTGCGCGATGACGCAGCCTTCTCCCTGATCTTCCTCTCGGACGAGGAGGACTCCTCGCCCTACTCGGTGGACGAGTACCTGCGCTTCCTGACCGATCTGAAGGGCGAGGCCGCCTACCGCGACCACCGCATCTTCAACATCTCCGCCGTGGTGGGCTCCACCCCGCCGGAGTTCCCGGGCGATCCCTCCTGCGAGTCCGAGAACGGCGCCGCGGTCTACGGCTCCCGCTACATCAAGGCCGTGGAACGCACCGAGGGCGTGTTGAACTCCATCTGCGCCGAGGACTTCTCCCCCATCGCCGCCCAGCTCGGCCTCACCGCCTCGGGCCTGGAGGTGGAGTTCGCCCTGTCCGAGTCCTGTGACGAGAACTCGCTGGTGGTCTCGCTGTACGCCGACGCCACGGACGAGTCCTTCATCAGGGAGCTGGTCAAGGACCTGGACTACACCTTCGTGCCGGAGCGCAACGCCATCCGCTTCGAGGAGGAGCAGGTGCCGCCTGCCCAGTACTACATCGTCGCCGAGTACCGGGTGCTCGCCGTGGGCGCCTCGAACGGAGGGGAGAACTGATGATTCGCCTCCTTCCTGTGATGCTGCTCTCCCTCGGCCTCTGCGGCTGCGGCGAGAAGGCCGAGTGCGACCAGGACACCCCCTGCTCCTTCGGCGCCACCTGTGTGGAGGGCCAGTGCGTCAGCGCGCGCTGCGCCACCGGCGCCCAGTGCGGCATGGGCCAGCGCTGCGACGCCGGGCGCTGCGTGGAGGGCTGCTCCGGGGACGAGGACTGCTACCCGGGCGACGCCTGCGACCTCACCACCAACACCTGCGTGGACGACGCCTGCGAGGACGCCCACCGGGACTGCGCGTTCAAGGAGTTCTGCAACGCCGCCTCGGGCGAGTGCTACGAGGCGGCCGGCTACTGGTGCCGCGGCTGCAACGGAGACGACGACTGCGGCGAGAGCGGCGAGGTCCACTGCTACGCCGGCTACTGCATGCCCGAGTGCACCAAGGACTCCGACTGCCCCGCCGGCTTCTACTGCTACGGGCTCGTGGACAACGAGGGGAACCCCCAGTACTACGTCTGCTTCTCGGATTGCGAGCTGTACCAGCAGTACAAGGGTGGCGGAGCCCCCGCGGCCCCGCCGCCCGCGTCCGAGGCGCGCACCCTGCCGCTGAGCCCGGCCCAGCGCTACCCCGCAGCCCCCGCGGTGCGCCCGTGAGGGCCGCCCCCCTCGCCGCCCTGGGCGCGCTGCTGTGTGCCTGCCCACCCCCCGCCGACACCGGGCTCGGCCCGCTGCCCGAGGGCCCGGTCCTGACCCACACCCCCGTGGAGGGGCCCCTGGTCGATGGCGACAGCCTCGCGCTGTCGGTCCAGGCCGAGGATGAGGACGGCGTGGCCGGGGTGCGCGCCTACTTCCGCACCGGCGGCTGGGCCACCTGGGAGTGGGTCGACCTGGCCGGGGCGGACGGCGCCTGGAGCGCCGATCTCACCGTCGCGGATCCGGTGGTGGAGTACTACTTCAAGGCCACCGACGACGGCACGCCCCAGGCCGTCTCCTACCTGCCCGCCGAGGGGGCCGGCGCGCCCTTCGGGGTGGAGGTCCTGGACAGCGCCCAGGCCCTGCCCTTCAGCGAGGACTTCGAGCTGGGCGAGGGCGAGGACTCCCTGCGCGATCTGGGCTGGGTGGCCTACCAGTCCGCCTTCCCCGGCTACCCCTGGAGCGTGACCGAGGGCGGCCGCGGCGGCGGCCTGCGCGCGCGCCACGCCCTGGGCACCGGCGATCCCGACGACGTGATGGACGACTGGCTCATCGCGCCGGCCCTCGACTTCTCGGGCGCCGACACCGTCGGCCTCTCCTGGTACGAGCTGGGCACCGCGGTGGATCTGGCGGATCACTCCCTGTGGCTCTCCACCGGCAGCCGCGATCCCACCATGGGCGACTTCGAGGAGGTCCAGCCCCTCGCTGCCCCCGGCACCGACTGGGCGCGCGCCCCCGTGGTGGATCTGTCCGCCTGGGCTGGCGAGCGCGTGGTCTACCTGGCCTGGCGCTACCTGGGCGCCGACGCGGACACCTGGTCCATCGACGACGTCAGCGTGACCGGCCTGGGCGCGGATCTGTCCCTGTCCGTCACCAGCAGCCCGAGCCCCGTGCACCCCGGCGACGAGGTCTCGCTCGAGTACACCGTCGTGAACGCCGTCGATGTGCCCGCCGAGGCTGTGCAGCTCTCCTTGACTGTGGACATGGGCGAGGGTGGCGTGGTCGAGGACTCCAAGGACCTCGGCACCATCGACGGCCTCGGTGGTGCCTTCGGCGCCTTCAGCTTCACCCTGGCCGAGAGCCTCGCCGACAACACCGTCCTGCCCTGCACCCTCACCCTGGAGAGCGGCGGCGAGACCGTCACCGAGGTCTACCAGCTGCAGCTGGGCCACCCCTCCACCGCCGCGCTGGACCTCACCCTCGACGCCTTCGCCCTGGTGCAGGTCACCTTCGGCGTCGGCGATCCGGACGAACCCACCTGGGAGGGCGGGGGCTTCTACGCCACGCTGGACGCCGGCGCCGCGCGGGTGGAGGCCGACGTCACGGCCGAGAACGATCTGCTGCCCCCGGCCGCGGGTGAGCACCGCTGGTTCGCGCGCGTCCTGCCCTACACCAGCGGCAGCGTCACGGGCTTCGGGGTCTCCTGGAACGGCGAGGACTACGCGGCCACCGTGCTGCCGGCCCTGACCTCCGGCGTGGAGACCATCGTCTGGCTGCCCGAGCCGCCGGATCCGGCCGTCTCCTCCTGGGCCACCAGCCCCGGCACGCTCACGCCCTGTCTGACGGCGGTGAGCTTCAGCTACCTCTCGCTGTACAACGCCGGCGCGGCCACCAGCGGGCCGGTCACGGCCACCCTGGAGAGCGTGGATCCGGACGTCTCCATTCTCGATCCGGGGCCCGTCGAGGTCTCGTCCGAGGCGTGGCCCGCGGGGGCGTACACCACCCTGAGCGGCGCCTTCTCCTTCGACGTCTCCGCGGCGCACGTGGACAGCCAGCCCCTCGCCCTGTCGCTCGTGCTGGACGACGGTGTCGAGCAGTGGGCCCTGCCCGTCTCCGTGCCCGTGCCCTGGCCCGTGCTCACGGTGGTGCGGGTCGATGTGGACGACAGCGCGGGCGGCGACGGCGACGGCGTGCTCGACCCGGACGAGTCCGCCACCCTGGAGATCACCGTGGCCAACACGGGCGATCTGGACAGCGACGGCATCGTGCGCGGCAGCCTGGTGCTCCTGGGCACCGGCACGGCCAGCGCCGAGGTGGACGGCTCGAGCCAGAGCTTCGGCAGCATCTCCGCGGGCCGCTCCCGCTCCGAGGAGTTCGAGATCGTGGTCACCGCGGGCGCGCTCGGCGACACCCTGGATCTCCAGCTCGAGCTGTACGACGGCATGACCTCCTACACGCCGGGCTTCGGCCTGGCCCTGGGCGAGCCCCCCTGGCTGGCCGCCAGCGCCGTGGACGACGCCACCGGTGATGTCCTCGGGGGCTACACCTTCGACTTCACGAACGCCTGGTACCGCCTGCACGGCGGCCTGATGGAGCTGCGCCTGGCCTCGGCCACGGGCTTCGATCCCAGCACCGCCTTCGTGGAGGGCTGGGGCAGCTCCGCCGGGGCCGGCTTCGTGCTCTACCAGCTCGTCATCCAGGGTGGCACCGTGGATCTGCTCGGCTGGCCCGACTACGGCTCCCACCACGTCATCGCCACCCCCACCCTGTCCACCTACGGCGCGGACGAGCTGCTGCTCACCTGGGATCCCGCCGTGATGGACCTCGCGCTCGACCAGTTCAGCATGGGCTTCGGCGCCGGCTGGTGCGGGCCGCCCACCTACTACTGCGACTCCTTCCCGGACGCCTGGGGCTATCCGTACGAGGGCTACGACTCGGGGATGTGGTTGGATTTTGCGTGGTAGCTGCTGGGCTGGGTGAGAATGTCACGCAAAGCCGCATCGCCGCCAAGACGATTGGTGGCTGACGAGCGGTGTGGTGGTCAGTGCCGCGTGGATTCGTGGGGCTGCCGCGCAGGCTCCCGGTGGGCCTAGGAGAGACGTACCGTTTCCTCCCCCCAGGGTCGTGGTCCGGGGGCACCGAGGCCAGGGTCACCGCCAGCTCACTCGGTCCGCGCGACGCGGAACCCGATGGTCGATTCGTAGTAGTTCGTCACGGTCCCGCCCCGGTAGGCCGAGCGCTGCCGGTTCGGCGTGTTCCAGAACGACCCACCCCGGATGACCTGGGTGCCCTCGCTGCTCCAGGGATCGGTGACCGGGCCCTCGGGGTAGACCTGGTAGTGGTCTTCGATCCACTCGGCCATGTTGCCGTGCATGTCGTACAGGCCCCAGGCGTTGGGCTCCTTGGTGGCCGGCTGTCGGTAGGCGTCGGCATCATCCCAGGGGTTGGGATGTCCGTCATTCCAGTTCACCACGCTGCAGTACACGGCGATGTCGTCCAGCCAGGTGCCGTTGTCCAGGCGCAGCTCCCCGCCGCACGCGTACTCGTCGCCGGGCAGCAGGTTGCCGCCGCTGTGGAAGGCGCTCGCGGTGCCGGCCCGCGCCGCGTACTCCCACTCGGCCTCGGTGGGCAGCCGGTAGCCCGGGCAGTCGTAGGGGGTCTGCCAGGCCAGGTCGAGCCGGCACATCACCTCGCGCTCCACGCCGTAGCACTCGTAGCAGAGCGGCAGGCCCGCGGCGGACGACATCCCGTTGGCGAAGGCCTCGGCCTCGTTGTACGAGACGACGTTGGCGACGCAGTCCTGCTCACAGAAGATGAGGGAACCACAGGGGGGGTAGCCCAGCACCGCCTCGAACTCGTCGCGGGTGACCTCGTGGACGCCCAGGTAGAAGCCGCGGGTCAGCCGGACCCGGTGCAGGAGCTCGTCGTCCCCCCGGCCCACCTCGTCCTCGGGGCTGCCCATGTCGAAGCGGCCGGGGCAGACGTAGGCCATGGGGAGGCCCTGGTGGTCGCTCACCTCCCCCGAGCTGCACGCGAGGCCTGTGTCCCGCGCTGCGCTGTCTCCAGGGCCTGGCGGGCAGCCGAGGAGGAGGAGCGGGGCGAGGGTGGGGAGATGCCGCGGCATGGCCGGCTTCAGTCCTCGAGGATCATGAAGGTGGCTTGGTCCATCATCATCTCCATGTCCTCCACGATGACCTCGTTCACGCCGAGGGCGCCCTTGTACATCAGGCGGGCCACCCCGGCCTCGAAGCCCCAGGCCCCCGCCCAGTCCTCGTCGCACTCCCGCACTCCCGAGTAGTCATAGCCGCCATAGACGTGGCCTTCGGGGCATTGGACATGGCCCACGTGCTGCCACCCGTGGGCCGCCTCGTGGACCAACGCGGCCGCTGCCTGGGGGGAGGCCGCGAGGCCATCCCACCGGAGCGTCCTCGTGGAGAACACGAACGACGCTACTGCGTGCTCGCTCTCATAGGACTTCGTGTGCAGGATGGTGGACATGACCATGTCGTAGGTCACGGCGCGCAGGCGCTCCTCTCCCAGGGTGTCCGCCGCCAGGAGGAGCTGCTCGATGAGCGGCTCGCGGATGTAGTAGCCATCCTCGGTGTCGAGGGCCGAGAGCGTCTCGAGATCGCCCAGATCGGTCCCCAGCAGCACGTACGTGCCAGCCAGCAGGTACCACAGCTCATCATCGCCGAAGGTTGCCGACCCGAAGCTCGAGAGATCGATGTTCAGGTCGGCGATCATCCAGTCCTGGCAGAAGTCCGTCTCGAACGCACCATCGCCCATCCAGCCGTTCTCGAAGGGGTCGGGCGGCTGGCAGCGCTCGGCCGTCGCGCTCCAGTGGTCCCGCAGCCACGCGGTGGGGTCGTCGTAGCTGCCGTCCCACCCGGTGTCTTCGACGACATCGGTGCTGGGCCCGAAGCCGGGCCGCGCGGGTGGGGTGCAGGCTCCCGCCAGGAGCAGGGCGACGAGGGCGCCCCGCGCGCCGAGCGCGCTGGGAGCGCACGGGGCTCGCGGGGCGCGGGGCATCAGTCGTCTCCCAGGGCGCTCAGCACCAGGCCGGCGGACTGGAAGGGGATGGTCGTGTCGTTCTCGTCCGTCAGGCTGCCACCCGTGAGGGAGAGCGTCAGGTCCTGGGCAGTGCGCGTGAGGCTCCCCTCGAGCTTCAGGTGAGGACCATCGGTGACCAGTGCCCAGGTGTCGGTGCCGGTCTGCTTCAGGGGGAGCGAGACCCGGGCCCAGGTGCCCCGCAGCTCGAGGCGCAGCAGGTGGGTCGAGCCCGCGGGCGTGGGGCTGGGCAGCGGGTCGATGCGCAGGGCGTAGAGCGGGATGGATGGGTCCTGCGCGCTCGCCACCAGGGCGCCGATGCCCGCGTTGCCGGTGGCCTGGTTCACCAGGCCCGCGAGCTGGGTCAGGCTCATCCCGTAGCCCTGGTTCAGGCTGATGGTCCCGCCCACGGGGCTGGTGGGGCACTCCAGATCCAGCTCCACCACGGGGTTGAGCCAGGCCTCGCTGTCCGCCTCGCGCGCCGCCCACCAGCGGTTGGCGCCGAACCACCAGTCGTCGGCGCCGATGTCCGCGCTGGGGCTGGCCGGCGTGAGCACCTTCATCCCAGCCCAGTGGGCGATGCGCAGGGTGTCCGCGTTGTTCCAGTTCGTGACCGTCACCTTCTTCACCCTGGTGCCAGCATACCGGGTGTGGCCGCTGTCCGCCACCGGGACGAGGTGGGTCACGCCCGGGAAGTTGGCGAGCTGGAACCTGGTCTTCTTGGTCTCACCCGGCGTGCAGCGCAGATCATCCTCGGCGCCCGACGGTGACACCGCCTCGCTCACCGCCTGGAACCTGCTCTGGTAGCCCTGCGTGATCTTGACGGTCACGTCCTCGTAGTCTGCGCAGTCGGTGAAGGTGTCGTTGTAGTTCAGCCTCGAGAGGATGGTATTCCACTCGCCGAAGGGGTCTTGCTGAAAGGGCCACGGCGAATGTATGAGGATTTCCCACCAGGCCTCTGGGACCGAGGGGGGGTGGGGTTCGACGATGGGATCCAAGTTATAGAACGCCTTCTCAGCGACGCCCATGGGCGTGCCGTCGTTCTCTTCTTCCCCTTCCCCGCGCGTCCCCTTCACGTACGCCTGGAATTCGTCGGCAAGGTAGTCGAGGTCTTCCGGCTCCCCAAGGAGTTTGACGGTGCACCAGCACTCTTCGTTGCCGGTCTTGTAGTCATGTAGTGCGCCAGGTGCATGCTCCCCCTGGAACGTCAACCGCGCCACGAACTAGGGACCACCCCGGCGCCACGATGAAGGACCCCCCTCTCGTGGCGCACGTGGCGATCTCTGGGTCAGCGGTCACCTTGGGCATCCA